>ONBF01000003.1 GCA_900315995.1 uncultured Eubacteriales bacterium | reverse complement strand
ATTGAAAACGTAACAAATAACGGTAGCGTAACGGGAACGGGAAATGACAAATACAATGTTGGCGGGATAGCGGGTTTGATTGTCGGCAATGTGTCGATAAAGAACTCATTTAACTACGGTAACGTAATCGGAGTAAACAACAACATCGGAGGAATAGTAATAATGTCGGCGGTATAATCGGTACAGCGGCTGCTTCGGTCGGAACATTTAATTGCCGTAATAGTGGAACGATAAGTGGATTGGAAATCGTAGGAGGCATAGTCGGTTATGTCAATGAGAACACGACGGTGATATGCAATTCTTATAACTTAGGAACAGTATATGCAAGTAAAGGCGATTTGGGTTCAGGAGGCATATTGGGTGCGGTCGGACCGAACAATGCTACGACAAATATAGTGAATTGTTACAATGCGGGCGGAATTACAGGTAACCGCTATAAAGGTGGAATAGTCGGAGTAAACTATGGAAAGTTGACGATAGGCAATGCATATTATCTCGATAACATAGCTGACGCTCTCGGAATAAACTTTGAAGATCGAGGCGCGACTTCTTCAATTATGGCAACTCAAATGACAGACGCAAATATGAAAGGTGCGGTTGACGTAAGTAGCAGTATTGCATATGTGCTTAATGAATATGTAAATAAGCATTTTATGTATACGTTCGGTAAGACTGATTATGTGTTAAAACTTTGGAACGTAACGAATAACAATTATCCGACGTTAGGCGATAATTATCATTTAATCGGAATAGCGGTAACATATAACGGCGGAGATATAGCAAAGGGCAATAAGATACAAGGTGATGATATAGTAATAACGGCAACGTACAGTGACGATACTACGGCGACTGTATCGGCAACCGACGGAAGCGTTACGTATTCGATAGACGAAACTCCTATCGCCGATATTACAACCCACAGATTTATGTACGAAGTAAGGACGGTAGCCGTAACAGTTAAATACGGCGGGCAAGAAGCCGAAATGAATATAACGGTAGTAGAGCCTATATTGACGGGAATAGCATTAACGTATCCCGGCGGTGTTATCTATAGAAACCATAATATACAAAGCGACAATATCGGAATAACCGCAACGTACAGTGACGACAGTACGTCAACCGTATCGGCAACTGACGAAAACGTGACGTATTGGATAGACAGAGAGCAAATTGAGAATTTTGCCGATTACATATTTAACAAATTAGGTATTATAGCCGTAACGGTAAAGTACAGCGGACAAGAAGCCGTAATGAATTTAATTGTAGTAAATCCGATATTGATGGGAATAACCGCAAATTATACAGGCGGGGATATAGCCAAGGGCAATAAGATGCAAGGTCCTTATATACAAATAACCGCAATGTATAGCGACGACAGTACGAGGTGGATTTCACCCGGTGATGAATATATATCGTATTGGTTAGGTAAAAAAATTCTTGACAAACCTGCTGCTTACAGATTTAACACAATGGGTACGATAGCCGTAACGGTAAAATATCAGGGATATGAAGCCGTAATGAATATAACGGTAGTCGAGCCTATATTGACGGGAATAACCGTAAATTATAACGGCGGGGTTATCTTCAAAGATGAAAAGATACAATGCGACAAGATAGAAATAATCGCAACATACAGTGACGACAGTACGGAAACGGTATCGACTGATAATGAAAATGTATCGTATTGGGTAGACAAAGCGGAAATTGAGGATTTTTTCAATTACGTATTCGATGAAGAGAGACAATATGAAGTAACGGTTAAATATAATGGACGAGAGGCTAAAATGAATTTAACCGTAATAGCGACATACTGGACTGATATGGGCTATTATGATACATCTTGGTATGTCGGAAACGAAAGCGATACGGAATATATTTTGACTACGCCTGCACAGTTTGCGGGTTTAGCGTATCTCGTTAATAACGATAATAACGATATTAAGATGTTTAACGGCAAAACGATAAAACTCGGTGATGATATCGATCTTAACGGGCATAAGTGGACGCCTATCGGTAATAATTACGTTTATTATTTTGCGGGTACATTCGACGGACAAGGGTATACGATAAGTAATATGATAGTTAGAACAAACGATGATAATGCGGGTTTGTTCGGTTTGGGTAGAGGAGCAACGATAAGAAACGTAATTCTCGATTCGAGCTGTTCTGTAATATCGACAGCAAATAATGTTGGCGGTATAGTTGGTGAAGTCAGCATTAATAATACAAATATTGAAAACGTAATCAACAACGGAACAATGCGCGGTAAAAATTGTGTCGGCGGAATAGTAGGTAATGTTAATGATGCTTTGTTGTCGATAAAAAACGTAACTAACAATGCGAATATAAGCGGTACTTATTGTGTCGGTGGTATACTTGGCTGTACCGGCGGGGCTTATGGTAGAGTATCGATAAAAAACGCGACAAACAGCGGAGCGGTAAGCGGTATATACAGTGTCGGTGGTATAGCGGGAGAATGTAATGGCGAGATAGAAAACGTAACCAACAGCGGTGAAGTAACTGGAACTGACGGTAGCGTCGGCGGAATAGCAGGCGTTATTAGGAGTTTGGCAAATAATGATATTGACTTTCTGCTGATTAATTGCAATAATACAGCCGGAATAAGCGGTCGAAACCAAATCGGTGGCATAGTCGGATGCGTTAATGAAGGCGCAGTAGTGATATGTAATTCTTATAACGTTGGCACCTTATATACAAGTCAAAACTGTTTTGGAATAGGGGGGATATTGGGTGCGATTGAGCAGCACAATGCTAAGGTAACGGTATCGAACTGCTACAATGCGGGCGAAATTATAGGTACAGATATTATTGGTGGCATAGTCGGACTGAATTTCGGCACGTTGGTGGTAGATAATGTATACTATCTCGATAACATAGTTGACGCTCTCGGGAGAAACGTTGAAGATCAAGGCGCAACTTATACGGGTACGGCTACTCAAATGAATGAATCGGATATTAAAGGTGATTCTGATAATATTAACAGTCTTATATACAAGCTTAATGAATACGTAAACGAACATCCTACGTATATGGTTGGTTCAACGGAGTATGCATTGAAACTTTGGAGTTTGGTGGCTGAAAACGTTTATCCGATGGCCAAAGAGAACGGTCTGAGCCGGAAACTGTATAACGAAGGCTTGGTCTTCCGTTATTCGACGCACAGTTACGACAATATTGTAACGTTTTCGTCTTATGGTGAAACCGTTACAATATTATCAGACGAATAGTCGTTGAATTATATTGTTAAGTGCAACGGTAAGGCAAAAATAAAACAGTTTATAAATCTATGAAAAAATAAATTTAGCCACAAAAGAAGCGTAGAATCGATGTCCGAAGCAGTAATAAAAGCATTATCACATTATCCAAAAGATGCGGTAAAAACAATAACTTGCGACCGTGGCAGTGAGTTTGCGTGTTGGCGCAGAATAGAAAAAGAGTTACATTGTAATATGTATTTTGCCGATCCGTATTGTGCTGGGCAAAAAGGAACAAACGAAAATCCAAATGGACTTTTAAGAGAGTTTTATCCCGAAGGAAGAAATCTTGAAAGAGTTTCAGAAAAAACATTAAAAAATCCGGCGTTAATTAACGCCGGACCTAAAAAGGTTCTACATTATCAAAAACCCGTAGATCTATTTAACTTTTTTATCTCTGAGTGTTGTATTTAGTTTGACAATTCATCTCCGATATTTATAACATTATCGAAAAGGTTTGTCGTTAAATGAATTACATTTCCGAAAGCTTTTCGTTTTATCCGACTTTCGCGATATGTTTAACGTTTTTATTGTTTTATGATAGGTTATTTAAGAATAAACGCCATGAACACGCACTCTTGTCCGCCGACGGCTATCATACCGTGTGGGTGCGAACTGTCGTAATATATAAGGTCGCCTTCGTTCATAATTTCGATATGTCCGTCAATATTGACTTTAAGTGAACCTTTGATTATGTAATCGAGTTCTTGTCCGTCGTGAGAATTAAGAACGATTTCTTTATCTTGTTCTTCTTCTTTGTACGGAGCAGTTACGATAAAAGGTTCCGATTTTCTTTCTTTGAACATAGGTGCCATATGTAGATATTTGAATCCTTGACGACGTTCAAGCGGTAAACCCTTGCCGGCGCGCGTTAAAGAGTAAAGATTAAGTCTCGGGTTTTCACCCGTTATGATTTCGGTTAAGTCAACGCCGAATCTTACCGAGCAGTTATAAAGGAAATTAAAACTGAAATCACGTTCTCCGTTTTCGTACGCGAGATATTCTTCAATCGGAAGTTTGGTTACTTCCGCCATTTCTTCGGGGGTGATATCGAGTATTTCGCGTAAAGCTTTGATACGTTCGGCTATTTCGTTTATTTTCATATTATTCATAAGCGTCTCTCCTATATAACTATTTTACAACAAAAAGTATATAAAGTAAATACTTATTTTTATTTTTTTGCGATATTGTAAAGACGCGTAACGATTATCTCGTTTGCTGAGTTATGTTCAGACGTGTTCGGACGTTGCGTTTCGAGAGCTTTTTCAATCGTTGTAACAAGAGTATTCGTATTTGCGTATTTTTCTCTTAACACAAATGCGAGGTTGAGTTTTTCATAGTCGCGGGCGTTCAGTATCTGGTCTCCTCGTGACGCACGTTTTTCAAGCGGAATAAACACCGTTTTTTTATCGAGAGCCATAAGTTCGGCGGCAACGGTGGCGCCTGCTCTCGCCACTACCGCGTCGGCGTCAACATACAATTTCCCTATGGAGTTCGTATATTCGATTTGTTTGTAATATTGATTATTGCACTTAATCGAATTGCCTTTTCCGCATACGTGTACGACGTAATACTTTTCGGTCAGTTTTTCGATAGACTGTCTGACGAGATCGTTTATAAACTTTGCGCCCGACGAACCGCCGATGAACAGAATTACGGGGCGCGTGAAATGCGATTTATTGAATTTGAACAGTTCGTCTCGAAGCGGCATACCGACGTGCAAGTATTTTGTGTTTTTCATATCGAAATTTGTCATAACGATGTTTGCTTTTTTGAGTAATAATTTGTTTGCGAGACCGAAAGTGTAATCCGATTCGTGAATAGCGAAAGGAATTTTTTCTTTGTATGCCGCAAAGCAGACGGGGAGAGAGACGAAACCGCCTTTTGCAAATATTACGTTTGGATTGATTTTGTTAAGAAGCGCGCGGGCTTTGCGCACCGAACGCGAAAGAAGAAAAGGAATTTTCAGATTTTTGAACAGTCGGCTTCTGTCAAACTTTACGCAATCGACGGAAAAGAACGTAATACCGTAAGGTTTCAATAAAGTTTTTTCCATACCGGTTTCGCTGCCGATATAGATTATTTCGTCGAAATATTTTTTAAGATTTGGGAGAAGCGCGATATTGGGGATAATATGTCCGCCCGTGCCGCCGCCCGTTAAAACTATTTTCATACGGCTCCTTTAATTACGTTTTTTGACAGAGTTTACTCTGTTGTCGTGCGATTTCACGAATTTAAGATAGGCGGCGGTTGCCGCGGTATCGTTTTGTTTTATATGTGAATTTACGATGTCGGATTCATTTTCGGGCGTAACCGTCGCCGTAGCGGGTATCTTTGAATCGGCATTTTCCGTTTGAGTCAAAAGAGTATCGAACGGAATATTTTGCGTATTCATATTCCCCCTTTTTTTCGTAAAATTCGGAAATGCGCTGAAAAATTTCATACTTTACCCTTTATAGCATTAACATTTCTTGCAATATTATTTGATTTAATATTTCGAATAATATATAATTATGCGTGTGTTGACACTGAGTTGACCTATAAGGAGTATAAAATGGCTAAAAAATTATTGATTGTAATATCGTCTCTTTTGATTTCGATTTTTGCGTTATGCGCCTGCGGATACAATCCGAAACCAATCGAGCACGAAGACTATTCAAAAGCGGACGTTGTCGGCAACGGCGGACTTGCGGTAAAGCAAGGTAAATATCTTTATTTTGTCAACGGCGTATCAGATTATACGAGTTCCAATAAGATAGGCGCGGTTGTAAAAGGCGCAATTATGAGATATACCCTTGACGAACAAGACAATATAACGGGCGACCCAGTGACGATAGTCCCGAAAAAAGTTTTTTCAAGTTACGCGGGAGCCGGAATTTACGTATACGGCGACTGGATATATTACGTAACGCCGTCGGAAGTTTCAAGCGCAAGCGGTAAGACGCTTACCGACTATATCGAGTTTATGCGTACCAAAGTTGACGGAACCGGAACGCAAACTATTAAAAGAATAGAAGGCAATTCGACGCAATATGCGTTTATTAACGGATTTCTCGTGTATTACTCGGACAATAAACTCGTTTCGATTAACTGTGAGAATAAGAAAGAAACCGTAATAAGCGAAACCGTAAGTTCTTACTATATACCGAAAGTTGTCAACAAAGCCGACAGCAAGATTACCGATGCCGATAATCTCGTTTATTTTATCGAAAACAAGCCCGAAGACGACAAAAGCAGTAAAACGTATAATTCGCTCTATGCGGTTACGGCGGACGGAAATATTAAAGTTAAATTAATAACCTTCGATACTTATGATAAGGGCAACGATTATACCAAGTGCTACACTTTAAGTATTTCGGGATACGCCGACGACGTACTTTACTTTGTGAAAAGTTACACGGCAAACGGTGAAAGTACGACCGCGGGAACGTACGCTTATAACTTCAAAGATTTTATGAGTGCGGACGCTGCGTACGAAGCGAGCAGAGAAACGAAAATAACGCCGATAAATTATTCGATGATATATCCGATGGAAAACGGCAAATATCTTTTAGCCGACTCGTCCGATATGTATATATACGACTCAACGGCGGCAACGTATGATAAACTGAATAAAGAAGACAGTTTTGCAACGATAACGAAACTCAACAATATTAAAGACGGATACGTCTATTATACGGGAAGCAGTCAAAAGTTGTACAGATACAAACTCGACGGAACGAAAGTCGTCGAACCGCTTATCAAAGATACGTTCGACACAACGTTTTTGTATCCGACGCTTATCGGCGAGAACGTGTACTATATTAAGAGCGACGACTACAAATATTGTTACGTTGCGAAGATAGGCGACAAAGAAGGCAAAATGATAGGTATTATGAGTGAAGCCGATGAATCGGCAAAAGCCTCCGCGTCTTCTTCGGCGACCGCCAAATAATAACAAAAAACAAGTCCGCTCGGTAATTCCGAGCGGACAATTTCTTTGGTATCTCAATCTTCCGTACGTATTTTTTTCTTTTGTATAAACTTATGATATCACGAATTTAGTATCTGTCAATATCTAAATGATATTTATCGGGTAATAGGTAAAATTTGGCAAAAAAAATACGATTATCTTGTTTGTTGACTATACGCGAATATAAAGTTATAATTATTACGTAGTCGTAAATATGAAACTATGAAAATACTATTAAGGAATCAATAACGATGCCCTATTTCAAACACCGAACGAAAAAATTCATAAGCGATGATTACGAACCGCAAGCCGACGCGCAAACGCAAGCTATAAGCGTTAATGAATTGGAACTTACCGATAGGACGAAAAAAACGCTCTTAAAAGGGCGGATAGCGACTCTCGGAGATATATTGAGACGTACGGAACACGATATGTATCGCTGTCAGAATTTCAACAAGAAGAATTTGGAAGACGTAAGAAAAATGCTTAACGCGCGAGATTTGAGTTTTAAGCCCGATTCACTCGTAAAACAATCTTCGCAAAGCATTAAAGCGGAACAAAACAGACAGAACGGCAGACCGCAATATCAACGAGAAGAGTTTCAAAAGCCAAAGGGACCGGGCGAACCGGAAGAGTGGATAAAGTATTCGGTCAATAACAAGTTCGGCTTTAAGGACTTAACGGGCAGTGTACGTATTCAACCCGTGTATGACGAGATATTCAGATTCAAAGAAGGTTATGCGTGTTTTGAGCAGCATGGCGATTTCGGATATATCGACAAAGAAGGTAACGTGGTTATTGAGCCGCAGTTTGAGTGCGCGATGAGTTTCAGTGAAGGATTTGCAAGCGTTACAAAGGACGGCAAGTGCGGATATATCGACAAAGAAGGAAAAGTAGTTATCGATTATCGGTTTGATACGGCGACCGCTTTTGAGAATGGGACGGCACGGGTAAAACTTGACGGTAGCTGGAACGTAATCGACAAAAAAGGCAACTTGAAGGTAATATGAAAAGATTTCTGCCGATATGAAGCGTATCCGAAAAGTCGGATAATAATATCGTTTTTATTTTTTGCGTTGCATTTTTCGGAACGGGATATTTTAAGTACACGTTATACGTTTGCGTATATTGCGAAATTTTATTTAATCGTTATTTTCGATAACTGAATTATTTTTTTGTAATAAAAATGTACCCCGAAAGTTTTTAATTTTATATAACTTCGGGGTACGCTTCAAAAAACTGTTTTAATTTAATTCTTAATTGTTATGCCTTACCTGCACAACCGAGGACGTTGATAAGTTTATGTTTTACGACCTCTTTAACGGCAGAACGCGCCGGTCCGAGATATTGACGCGGATCGAAGTGCGCGGGGTTTTCGTAGAAATACTTTCTGATAGTCGCGGTAACAGCCATACGAAGATCACTGTCGATGTTGATTTTACAAACAGCCATACTTGCCGCCTTACGAAGCATATCCTCAGGTACGCCTTGCGCGCCGGGCATATTTCCGCCGTATTTATTGATTTGAGCTACGAGCTCTTGCGGAACGGAACTTGCACCGTGCAATACGATCGGGAAGCCGGGAAGTCTGCGACTGACTTCTTCAAGTATATCGAAGCGGAGAGCAACGGGAGTGCCGGGCTTGAATTTGTATGCGCCGTGGCTCGTACCGATTGCTATCGCAAGTGAGTCGACATCGGTCTTTTGAACGAATTCCTGAACTTGATCGGGATCTGTGTAAGAGCTGTCTTTTGCCGAAACATTAATCGCGTCTTCGATACCTGCGAGACGTCCGAGTTCCGCTTCAACGACAACGCCGTGATCGTGAGCGTATTCAACTACTTGTTTCGTTATTTTGATATTTTCGTCAAAGCTGTGGTGAGAAGCGTCGATCATAACGGAAGTAAATCCGCCGTCTACGCAACTCTTGCACAGTTCAAAACTGTCGCCGTGATCGAGATGGAGACAAATAGGAAGACCGCTTTCTATTATAGCGGCTTCAATGAGTTTAACAAGGTAAGTTTGATTAGCGTACTTTCTTGCGCCCGAACTCACTTGGAGAATAAGGGGAGCGCGTTCTTCGGTAGCGGCTTCTACGATACCTTGAATAATTTCCATGTTATTGACGTTAAAAGCGCCGATAGCATATCCGCCCTTTTGGGCTTTTTCGAACATTTCTTTAGATGTAACTAATGGCATAAATATCCCTCCGATTATTTAATCGTGAATATTATAACAAATAATTGCGAAACTTGCTACTAAAAGTGGATAAGATTATAAAATTTTATATTTTTTTATAACGATAGTTACTTTTACGAAATTTGTGCTATAATTCTTTAAGGAAACTTCAAACTCGGAGGCAAATATGCTTATTGATGAAAGAATTACAAAACTTGCACATAACTTAGTATGTTACAGTTGCGATGTCAAGAAAGGTGAAAGAGTACTTATAGAAGCGTCGGGAGTAGACTATCAAATTGTTGCGCAGATTGTTCGTGAAGTTTACGGGCGTGGCGGTAAGCCGTTTGTTGACATATCCGATAAACGCGTCCAGAAAGAAATATTGATGGGACTTGATAAAGATCTTGCGCGGGATATGGCAAAATACGCGTCGTATAGGATGAAAGAAATGGACGCATACATCGGTATTCGTGGCGGAGAAAACAGTTTTGAGTTATCGAGCGTTCCGACAGAAAATATGAATATTTATTCATCCGATTACAGTCACCCGGTGCATCACGATTTACGCGTCAAAAAGACGAAGTGGGTAATACTTCGCTATCCGACGCAGGGTATGAGTCAACTTGCGAATATGCCTACCGAAGACTTTGAGAACTTCTACTTTGATGTGTGTAACCTTGATTATTGCAAGATGGACAAGGCGTTTGAACCGCTTCGTGAACTTATGAACAAGACTGACAAAGTGCGTATAGTCGCACCCGATACCGATCTCACATTTTCCATTAAGGATATACCGGCAGTTAAGTGTTCGGGACATATGAACATACCTGACGGCGAGATATACACGGCACCGGTAAAAAATTCGGTAAACGGTCGTATAACATATAACGCTCCGTCGATTAATCAAGGAATTAAGTTTGAAAACGTAAGTTTGTTATTTAAGGACGGCAAGATAATCGAAGCGACGTCCAACCATACGGACAAGTTAAATGAGTTTCTCGACGTAGACGAAGGCGCAAGATACGTCGGAGAGTTTGCTCTCGGCGTAAATCCTTATATTAACAAACCTATGGGGGATATACTGTTTGACGAAAAGATAAGCGGTTCTATTCACTTCACGCCGGGTGCGTGTTATGACGATGCGTATAACGGTAACGTGAGCGCGGAGCATTGGGACTTAGTGCTTATACAAACGCCCGAATACGGCGGCGGAGAAATTTGGTTTGATAACGTACTTATACGTAAGGACGGAAGGTTTATTTTGAAAGAACTCGAATGCCTGAATCCCGAAAATCTGAAATAGTATTATTAAGTGAGGTATGATATCGATATAAAATAATAAACCGTTTTGAATTTCAAAGGAATTGACTTGCTTTAATAAAAATGATAATATATAAACAGAACATATTGTGAGTAAAATAGGTGGAGGAGCTTATGGGAAATTCAAAATTAATCGGTGTATTGTTATTAATGGTTATGATTATATCGGGTTTATTTATGTCGGGGTGTAATTTTAATTCCAAAAATACGAATTCAAACACGCCTTCTTCGGATAGTACCGATCCAAGTGCGTCTTCGATTCCAACGCATACGGTTATCAACGGTAACGATTACGTATTGACGTTTAACGACGAGTTTGACGGTGCCACTCTCGATACTGATGTATGGTACTGTGAAAACGGTACAGGCTCCGACTACGGTTTAACCGATTGGGGGAACGAAGAAAAGCAGTATTATACAAGCGACAACGTCGAAGTATCGGACGGAAATCTTGTAATAACCGCGCGAAAGGAATCGCGCGTTACCAAAGACTACACTTCCGCGAGAATTAATACGAAAGGAAAATTTTCACAGACGTACGGCAGATTTGAAGCGCGTATTAAAATGCCTGCGGTAACGGGACTGTGGCCTGCGTTTTGGCTTTTGCCCGAGTCGGAGTCGGACTACGGCGGTTGGCCTAAAAACGGTGAAATCGATATAATGGAAGCAAGAGGCAGAGTGCCTACCACAACAGAGAGCACTTTACATCGCGCCGACGGAAACGGTGGAGATATATGGACGGATACGAATAAAGTCGCAAATATCGAAAGTATAAAAGATTGGCACGTATATGCGGTGGAGTGGAATAAAACGGAAATTAAATTTTACGTAGACGAAACGTGTATCAGCACTATGACATCGGCTCAATGGAATACATCATATTATCAAAGTCGAGGTTTTTCGATGTCCGCGCCATTTGATAAGGACTTTTATATAATATTAAATCTTGCGGTCGGCGGGCAATATGATGGGACTAACGCGACAAATACACCGCTTCCGTCGATTGTCAACATTAACGGTAATAAATACGTTATGACATTTAGTGACGAGTTTGACGGCGACGCTCTTGATACTGATGTATGGTACTGTGAAAACGGTACAGGCTCCAACTACGGTTTAACCGATTGGGGGAACTACGAACTGGAGTATTATTTGAAAGATAACGCGAGAATTGACGACGGGAATTTGGTTATTACCGCCATGGCTGAGACAGTAAGGACTAAAAATTATACGTCGGCTCGTATTAACACAAAAGAAAGTTTCGGGCAGACGTACGGCAGATTTGAAGCACGAATCAAATTGCCGTCAGGACAGGGACTGTGGCCTGCATTTTGGCTTATGCCGGTATCGTCTTTTTACGGTACGTGGGCTGCGAGTGGCGAAATCGATATAATGGAAGCAAATTGTGCTAACGTTAATCAAACCACTTGCGCATTGCACTACGGCAAAACGTGGCCGTATAACACGTATGTAGCGAATACAAACAGCGTTTCTGATATCACTGATTATCACGTATACGCGATTGAGTGGAAAGCCGAAACGATAGATTGGTATATTGATGACGTTAAAGTATATACTGTAAGCGCGGATACGTGGTGGACGGACGGAAGCGATGCGGCAAGTGCGCCGTTTGATAAGAATTTTTATATTGTTCTTAATCTTGCGGTCGGCGGCAATTATCTTAATGGGAAAAAACCATCAAGTGACTTTGAGTACGCCGAAATGTTTGTCGACTATGTAAGAGTATATCAATATTATAACGAAACGACTTAATATTTTACTTTTGTGCGGACGAGTATTGAAACAAACGCTTCCTTTCTATCTCTTTATAACAAGACGATTGATTGCGATTAAACGATAGAAAAAGTTTTTTAATCCGCAACTTGTTTATAATAAAATGCAGACCCGATACGGTCTGCATTTTATTATTTATCACGTTTATTTACGAAGGCTGAATATTTCTGTCGGAACGTATCGTTAAGACGCCTATTTTATCGGATAAATCAAAATCGTCGAATACTCTTTCGTCGATAACAAAACTCCAATTCAGAGCCGATAATGTGGACGGAGTGTTAATGCGTGCGGATGCATCGAGCAACATATAATCTTGTAACGGAATTATAACCGTATCCGCGTTTGACATAAGCAGTGCGGCGACTATCGAATTTGCAAAGTCTTTTGACGTCGGAGCGCCGGGAAGTTTTTTGAGTTTATAAACGTCGATAAGTCGGTTGATGTTGTTTATCAAATTATTACGGTTATTTTTTCTGAGTGTGCGTAAGAATCCGACAGTCGTATTGTTGTCGTGCGTACCCGTATATGCGACGCAGTTTTTTTGATAATTTAACGGATAGTGTTCGTTATTTTGATCTCCCGTCAAGCCGAACTGTGCGATTTTCATATTCGGATAGCCGACGTGAGTAATAAGATGTCTTGCCCGATTATCGAGCGTGCCGAGATCTTCGACTATTATCGACAAATCGGGTATACGCTCCTTAACCGTATCGAATAACTCTGTACCGGGCGCGTTGAGCCATTTACCGTTTACTGCCGTTTCGTCGCCGTAAGGCACAGCCCAAAAAGCCGAGAAACCTCTGAAATGGTCGATACGAACGGTATCGAACAACTCCGCGTTATGCGCAAGACGTTTTATCCACCAATCGAAGTTTGTTTTTTTGTGATAAGTCCAATTATATAAAGGATTGCCCCAAAGCTGCCCCGTTTTCGAGAAATAATCGGGGGGAACGCCCGCAACGAGAGTAGGCTTTCCGTTTTTGACGAGAAAGAGTTCGGGGTTTTCCCACATTTCGACCGAATCGTATGCGGTATATAAACTCGACGACCGCTTTTGACAACGGCGAAGAATATTCAATCGGCCACTCGTACCACGGTTTATCGAACTTGTCTTTAAGCGCGCGGAAAACGGCGTAGTTATAAAACTTGCCGTCGGCGATAAATTCGTTATAAGCTTTATTCTTTTTGAAATTTTCAAAAGCGATATTAAGAACGGTAAATCTCGTATTGTAAATATATCCGTAATCTATTCTGTCGTGTTTAACCTTATAAGGCGCAAGGTCTTCGTCGGTTAAAAGTCCGTCCGCTTTAAGCATATCGAGATCTATGAAATATTCGTTACCCGCAACGGTCGAACAAGATTGATACGGTGAATTACCGTAACTTGTCGGCGATAAAGGAAGAACTTGCCAAAGCGTTTGGCGCGCCTCGTGAAGAAAATCTATGAATTTATAAGCCGAAAGACCGAAAGAGCCGATGCCGTAATCGGATGGAAGCGACGTAATGTGAAGAAGAATTCCGCATTGTCTCATAACTGCGTAATTACCTCCGTAGGACATTTTTGTGCGCACAGTCCGCACCCAACGCACTTAGTATAATCTATTTCGGGTAAATTATCTATTAAAGTGACGGCATTTTCGGGACAAATTTTTGCACACAAACCGCACGCAATACACCCTTTCGAGCAAATGTTTTTAACCGCTGCGCCTTTGTTGTGATTTGAACATTTAACGTAAACTTTTGCGGACGCGGGGATAAATTTTATAATACGTTTCGGACAGGCGTTTACGCATAGTCCGCATTTTACACAAAGCGAGCGATTGATTTCTCCGATATTTTGACAATTTATCGAAGCCGCGTCGCTGTTGCAAACGTTTGCGCACGTTCCGCCGCCCAAACATCCGTATGCGCACGCTTTGTAACCGCCCGATACAAGAGCCGCGCTTTTGCAGTCCGTAAAGCCTTGATAGTCGAATTTATTCTCTGTATTATTGCCGCCGTTGCAAGCGACGACCGCTATCGTTTCGTTTGTCGAAAAACTCGTGATATTGAGTATTTCGGCTATTTTCTTTTTGTTTTCGATTGAAGTCGCATTACATGTATTAATATCGGCTTTGCCGGAAACGAGAGCTTCCGCAAAACTTTTACATCCGGCATATCCGCACGCGCCGCAGTTTGCGCCCGAAAGGAGTGATTGAATCTCTTTGATTTTCTCGTTTTCTTTAACGGCGAGTTTTTCGGATAAAACGGCAAGTATTGCGGAGAAAATAATTGCAAGCGATATAAGAATTATTGCGGGGAGCAAAACGTTTAACAAATTCATATTAACCTCACACCATACCGCTGAACGCAAGGAAAGCCATACTCATTATACCTGCGGTAATAAGAGCAATCGGGAAGCCCCTGAAAGCGCGTGGAACGTCGGACGTAACCGTCTTTTCGCGTATACCCGCCATAAGCACGAGAGCGAGCGTAAAGCCTACGCCCGAGAAGACGCCGTTTACGAACGCACTCAACAAATTATAATTAAGCGACGGAGTTACATTGATGAGAGCGACGCCGAGCACGGCGCAGTTTGTTGTGATAAGCGGAAGATATACGCCGAGCGCATTGTAGAGCGTTGAGCTGAAACGTTTGATTATTATTTCCGCTATTTGAACGAGTACGGCGATAACGAGTATAAAAACTATCGTCTGAATATATTCGAGATTGAGCGGCGTAAGAACGTATGCGTTGAGAGCGTAGGTAAACACGGACGCCACGCCCATAACAAACGTTACCGCTATACCCATACCTACGGACGTATCTATCTTTTTACTGACTCCGAGGAAAGGACAAATTCCGAGAATTTGACTTAGAACGAAGTTATTGACGAATACGGCTGAAACTATGATAATCAGATATTCCATACGCTATTCCGCCCTTTCCTTTTTGAGAAGTCTTGATTTTTCCGATTTATAAGTTATGTGATTAATGACAGCCATCAGTATACCGTACACGAAGAAACCGCCCGCGGGGAGAACGAACACCGACATCGGAGAGCGCACTCCGAGACTTAAAGAAAAAAACGAACCGCTTCCCAAAAGCTCGCGTATAACGCCTATCAGCGTAAGACTTGCGGTAAACCCGATTCCCATCGAAAACCCGTCCGTTATCGAATCTGCGACGCCGTTTTTGGAAGCAAACGCTTCCGCGCGACCGAGAATAATACAGTTTACGACAATAAGCGGCAAGAATATTCCGAGCGCGGAATAAAGGTCGGGCAATAAAGATTTCATCAACATTTGAAGTATCGTAACGAAAGTGGCTATTACGGTGATAAACGCCGCTATACGCACGTTATCGGGAATAACTTTTCGTAAAAGGCTTATCATCATATTCGAGCATACCAGTACGAAAGTGACGGCAAGCCCCATTGCAAGACTGTTTACGGCGGTAGTTGTGACGGCAAGCGTCGGACAGGTGCCGAGTACCAGTCTGAAAGTCGGGTTGCTTTTGAGTATTCCGTTAAGCGCTATTTCTCTCTTTTTCATTTCAATTCTTTTAATTGTTCCGTCAAGTCGGATAAATTATTTACATAATAGGTATGAATTGCGGACAAAGCGTTGACTACGGCGGTGGACGTACGCGTTGCGCCCGTATAACCTTCTATTTGAGACGCATCGTCCTCGTGACCGCTTTGTTTTACTGGTTTTGACCAATAATCGTTGTCCGAACTTTTTAACTCGAAATCGGACGAAACGTCTTGACCGATATAGCGTTTCAGATATTTATCCGTCAAAGCGTTTGAACCTACGCCGGGCGTTTCGGAGTTTTCATAACAAATAATGTTTTCGACCTTTGCGTTTTTGATATATACGAGCATACTTACGGCTCCGTCGAATCCGCCGTTACCGTCGGACAGGAAGATAACGGAATCGGCGATAGGCACGCCGTTATTATCGACAGGAACGCAAACGCACTTTATCGTGCCGAATTCGAGTTTTGTTTCGCCGTTCAATTTTAACTCTTTGTAGTCGCTTGCTTCTACGAGTTTAACGAGAGCTTTTTTGTCTGGCAGGCTGTCGGACTTTGCGGTCAAACCGTATACGAGACCGAGCGACAGTCCCGCAAAGAACGCTATAAGCGTAAGTACGAGTACTGTTTTCACCACGCCGTTCATTTCGTTACCTCTCTGCGTTTGCCGAACGCGCGCGGAATAATGAGAAGGTCAAGTAGAGGCGATAAGATATTCATTAAGAGTATCGAGAAAGATACGCCTTCGGGATAATTGCCGTATACTCTTATAATGACCGATAAAAACCCTATACCTACCGAATATATAACGATAGCGACGTTTGAGTTCGGAGACGACGAATAGTCGGTCGCCATAAAGAACGCGCCGAACAAAATTGCGCCCGATAACAAAGACGGCAGAATTTTATCCGCACCGCATAAAATAAGAGTAAACAGTGAAAACGACGCAAGCGTCACGAGCGGAATTTTGAAGTCAATCGTTCTTGTGGCGAGTAGGAATATTCCGCCTGAAAGTATTGCAAGCGCGCATACTTCGCCCAAAGAGCCTGCGTGATTGCCGAAGAATAGGTTAAGGGTCGAAATCGAGTTGTCCGCAAGCGGAGTTGCCGACGTAACGGCTTCGACGCCCGCGCCGTTCAACGCATATTGCATTGTCGAAAAGAACGCGGAGAATCCGCCCGAATAATCGACCGGTTGTACGAACGCGCTCATAGCGGACGCCCAAGCAAGCGTTACGAATATTCTTGCGGTCGCGGCGGGGTTGGCGAAGTTTTTACCTATTCCGCCGAAAAGCATTTTAACGATGACGATAGCGAACGCCGAGCCTACGACAACAAGATAGAGCGGCGCGGTTACGGGTAAATTAAGCGCGAATATTGCGCCCGAAACCACTGCCGAACAGTCGCCTGTACTTTGCGGACGATTTGTGATTTTGTTGAAAAGGTATTCGCTTAATACGGCGACGCCTACGGAAACGCCGAGCATTATAAGCACATAGAAACCGAACAAGCAGACGGCGACAATAATGACGGGCGTGAGCGCAATCATTACCCTAAGCATAATTCTACGCACTGTAAGGGAAGAAGTAATATGCGGTGAAGAAGAAACGCTGAGATTCATTACTGCTTTTTCTCCTTGATTGTTTTCTTTGCAAGCCGTATAGCCTGAACGAGCGGACGCTTTGCAGGGCAGACATACGCGCAAGATCCGCACTCGAAGCAGTCCATAGCGCCGTATTTTAACGCTTTGTCGAGTTCTCCTGCGGACGCGTACGCGTCGATATACATAGGCATAAGGCGCAGGGGACACGCGCGAGCGCAACGCGCGCAGTTAATGCACGGCGACGGTTTGCTCAACAATTTATTTTCGTTAAAGAAAAGTATTGCGGACGAGCCTTTTGTGACGGCAACGCTCATATTCGAGAGCGCGAAGCCCATCATAGGTCCGCCCGAAATTATTTTTTTGTAATTGTTCGCCGAAACATAATCGGCTATATCTTTTACGGTAACGCCCGTAGGAATTATGTAGTTTCCGCGTTTGTCGTCGTCTATATCTCCCGAAATCGTAACGACGCGCTCGATTAGCGGTTCGCCGTACGATACCGCTCTTTTGATAGCGTACGCCGTTTGTACGTTACTTACCGCAACGCCTACATCGGACGGCAGTTTGCCTTGCGGTACAACGCGTTTCGTCAAGGCGTAGATAAGTTGTTTTTCCGATCCTTGCGGATATTTTACGGGTAGAGCGGCGACGCTTATTTCGGGGATGTCGGCAGTTGCGGCTCTCAAAACTTTGACGGCTTCCGCGTTTATTCTCTCTATGCCTATTAAAATACGTTTAACATTAAGAGTTTCGGCTTCTATGAGTATTCCGCCGATAAAGTCTTCGATATGTTCGATTATCACGCGGTAGTCGCAAGTAATGTACGGTTCGCACTCCGCGCCGTTTATAATAAGCGTATCCACGGGATTTTTCGGTGCAAGTTTTATATGTGTCGGGAAAGTCGCGCCGCCCATACCGACGATACCCGCTTCTTTGATGCGTTCGATTATTCGGTGTGCGTCGGGGTTGACGAGCGGTTCGAGTTTTGTATATTCGTCGTTGCCGTTTACTTTTATTACAACGTGTTTACACGCGTTGCCGTTCGACAAGGGCATAGTTACGATATTTTCGACTGTTCCGCAAGCGGACGAATAGACATTTGCCGAAAAGTCGCCGTCGGCAATTCCGATAAGCGAGCCTTTTTTCACGATATCTCCCGCGTTCACGCAAGGAAAGGCAGGTTTGCCTATATGTTGAGATAACGGGATAAAAAGTTTTTCGGGTAGCGGAAAAGCGACCGTGTGAGAGTCGTGAGTGAGTTTATTTGTTTTCGGATGTATACCGCCCCTGAAACGAAAAATCATATTTTTCGAAACCTTAAACCTTACCTTATATTATTATATTCGAATCATATTAACAGATTATAAAATAACATATTGCAATTATAAAGTAAAGTCAAATTCAATCTTCGTCGGTATTGTCCGCGAATAAACTTTTGATAAGCAGTAAGATTCCGAGAAGAACAAGGAAAATTCCGAACGCGCGTTTCAATACGGAAGTATCGACTGTCGAGGCGATGTTTCCGAGAACTGCCGACGAAATCAATGCGGGTATAATGATATATGCGATTTTATCCGTTTTAACGAGATTGTTTTTTCTATGAATTATCAGTGCGACTATCGACATCGGAATAAACGAAATGAGATTTACTGCCTGCGCTTCGTATTGATTTACTCCGAGAAGCATCGTAAGCAAGGGAATAAGGAGCGTTCCGCCGCCCATACCGAGACCGCCTATGATTCCGCCGATTATTCCGACGGCAACGAACAAAGCGAACATATCAGACGGCAAGTCGTATTCCGACAGTAATCATAAGGGTATAAAATATAAAAGCAAGTATTTTATTCTTTATTTTTTTGAGTAACGCTGCGCCTAAAATACCGCCGAAAATCACGCCGAACATAGTATAAAAACCGAAATTCACGTTAAATCCGCCGTGAAACATATAAACCATAGCGGAGACGAGAGAAATCGGTAAAATCACGGCGATTGCCGTCGCGTGAGCCTCTTTTTCGTTAAGGGACAGTACGCCCGTAAGGACGGGTACGACGAGCATACCTCCGCCACCGCCGAAAAAGCCCGTCAGTGCGCCGGTAACGAGTCCGCCGACGATAAGCAAAGGTTTAACGAGCGGAGAAGTTTTCGATAAAGGATACGACATACGGATAGTTTGCGAAAAAGCCGAAAATACATACTGATTTATTTGCAAAAAAATAATATTTATATTACAATATGAAAATAATGGCATAATGTTTATATGCAATAATTCAAAGGTGGTTATTTAATGAATACTGGCAAAGTTAAGATTTTCGGCAGGATATTTATCGTAATGTGCTTATGCTGTTTTGTGATATTCGGCTGTATTGCGTGCAGCGGAGACAGTGAACCGTCCGCAAGCGTACTACCGTCGGCAGACGAGAGTGCTTCCGCCTCAACGGGAATAAATAACGGTGATATCAACAAAGTTACGGGCGACTCGTATCCGAAGACGGCGTCCGGTTGGACTTTCAATACATCGGGGTCAGGCAATAACGCCGCGCCGAACGGGACGGACAATATTCTCAACGGTGTAATCGATGTATCGGACGCGGAATACGCTAAGATAAAAGATACGATCGGCGGTATCGACAATCCGGGTAAAGTCAAGTCGGACAACAGTAACGTACTTATGATTTGGAACAAAAACAATACCGCGGCATACTATTCAGCGACTTCTTTTTCGGCGGCTGCGGACAAGTATTATAAAGTGACTGCGACCGTAAAGACGTTGATAGACAGCGACAGCGCGGCGAAAGGTTTGGGCGCAAATTTGTATATCAAGAGCGGTGCATATTCCGAATTTATCAACGTAAATACCAACGGCGAGTGGAAGACGTACACGACTTATATTCAGTCCAACAAGTCCGAAGCGCGCAGTTTCACGGCGGAATTTTGGCTCGGTTACGGAGACAATTCGGCTACGGGACAGCAGACGCACGTTAAAGGTTATTTATTTATAGATGGTATTAACGTTGATATAATAGAGCAGAGCGAGTATGATGCGGTAAGAGTTACCGAAAACGAAGCCGAAGTCAACGTTGACAACGGCGTATATTCGAGAAGTAACACTTTTAAGTACGATATGCAAATTCCCGATGCGGGCTTTGACTATTACAGCACCACGACGTACTATCCGAAGTCGCCCGTACACTACACGACGTACAGCGAAGGCAGTACGGGTACTTCATATCTTGCAAAAGGTATAATAAGCGTGGATAACGAGTCTTGGGAAAAGGACAAAGCGTCATACGGCGAAAGTCTTGTTAATCCGGGTAAACACGACGGCGCACTCGGTAACAATGTTTTAATGATAAGCAACAAGCAGGCGACTGCCGCGGGATACAAAGCGAGCAGAAAGATTTATTTGCGGTCGGGAACGTATTACAAATTATCCGTATGGGTACGCACGGACAATATAGAAGCCGACAAAGGCGCGGGCATTTATTTATCGGGAGCGTCGAATCAAAGCGTAAAGTCTATCAATACGAACGGCGAGTGGAAGCAGTATGCGTTCTTTATCGAGATGGGTGCTACGCAGACCAAGGAGTTCACGTTTGAAATGTGGCTCGGGCGTAGTGGCGATCTTTTAACGGGCGTAGCGTACTTTGACGATTTGAAACTCGAAACGCTTGCTGATAAGACGGCGTGGGAAGAGGCGTATGCGGCGTATGATGTAAACAGCGGAACTCAATTCAGCCTTGTTAGCAATAACGAAATCGGAGACGTGGATACATGGAAAGGATATACGTCTTTGGGCGACGCGGCGGCGGAACGTATCGACAGCCGAGAAGTTCTGTTGAAAGACGGACGCATTTTCGATAAGGCTACCGACAAAGATATAACCGAAGAGATTAATCTGAGCGAGAACGACGTTAAGGCACTTGCTAACCGTAATAACAATGCGCTTATGATTTACAATAAAGATTTGGGTGCGTACAAGTATTCGACTTCGAATATCAACGAAGACGGAGAAATAACGTCCGACGTAATTTTAATTCGTAAGAACAAAACTTACAGATTATCTGTATGGATAAAGACTGCCGAAGTCGATACTTCAAAGGGCGTAAACGTATACTTAACGCAGCTTAAAGACGGTAAGTCTTCGACGCTTTCGTCGGTAACCGCCGTCAATACCGCGGAAGTCACGAGCAACAACGGTTGGCAGGAAGTGGTCTTCTATATCCAAGGCGGAACGACCAAAGACGAAAACGTTTCACTGTCCGTTGAGTTAGGTAGCGGCACGAAGATAAATATCGAATCTTTACTCGAAGGATACGCGTTTATCGGCAATCCGTATCTCGAACGCGTAAGTTACGACGAATATACGGACGCGACAAGCGGAACGTATATCAAGAAAAAGTCGTTTATAAGCAATACGGCGTCTTTAAGTAACGGTAACTTTGATTCGATAGATTACGATTCAAGTTCGACGCATATCGACGAAGACGGTGATTTAACGTCGCCCGCCGCGCCGTCAAACTGGACTGTAATCAACGAGAACGACGATACGGTATCGGGTATAGTCAATAAGGCTTTGATTGATAAGTTGAGAACCGACGGCTTTACGGCAACGTTCCCGTATGACGCGGACGCGACGGAGCTTGACGGCAGACCTAATGCGTTAATGATTTGGAACAAAGATGTAACATACGGCGGATATAAACTCACGAAGTCAATGAGTGCCAACACCTATTACAAATTGACGGTTGACGTATATACTGACAATATAGTCGTGGATAACGAGGGCGCAGCGTTTATATTGAGCAACAACGGTTCGTCGCTCGTAGCGGCAAGACAACCTGTTGAGTTTAAGAACATCAATACGAGCGCAACGTGGAAGACATATACTGTATTTATCGAGACCGGTATGTATTCTGTAACGACGAGTATTCAGTTATATCTCGGACAAGACGATGCGAAAGCGCAGGGCGTTGTTTATTACGATAACGTAAGTTTGTTTACTATTGACGAAGACGCATATAACGCCGCGGTTGAAAGCGATACGGTCGGAAAGGTTTCTTATATGACGGACGACTTTGAGCTTATCGGCGACGATCCGTCTTACCCCGTAACGCCTACCAACTGGACGGGAAGCACTACGGACAGTTCCGCGCCTACGGGTACGGATCGTACGCAAGGCGGTATAATCAATTACGATAATTTCGATACCGATCTCGTCAATACGTTTGACGGACTTGACATCACGAAGTTCAATACCGCGGGATATGGAATTTCGGGCAACGATTTCTTGATTATTTACAATAAGCCGAGTACGGACGACGGATATACGGGTACGGGCTACTCTTTCAAAACGTCGAGTTCGCGCAGTCTTTCGTCGGGTAACTATTACAAATTATCCGTTTGGGTAAAGACGTATAACGTTACGGGCGGGAAAGCCAACGTCAAATTGACGCTCGGTGATGATGAAGAATACGCGTTCACCGGCTTAGACGCATCGAATTGGACGCAATACACGTTCTTTATTTCGACCAAAGATTATAAGACGTCGCTTGCGGCGTACGTACAACTCGGCTTAGGCGTAACCGATAATTACGCAACGGGATACGTCGGATTCGACGACGTATTGTTCACTAAGATTACGGAAACCGAATATGCGGCTGCGACGGAAGGGGATACGGTTAAGATAGTAAATCTCGTATCTCCCGAAGATACGGCTTCCGCATCGGCTACGGCTTCCGCGTCGTCTGCGTCGAGTTCAGCGTCCTCAAACGACGGTGTACAAATAACCGCTTATATGATTGCGCTTATTGCGTCAAGCGGATTGCTCTCGATTGCTCTCATTGTCGTTCTCGTCGTTTTCTTTGTAAGAAAGACAAGGAACGGTGGCGGAAAAGGTAAGTCGGTTAACGTTAAGAAAGCAAGTTACGACAGAACTAACAAGACCGCTAAATCTGAAAACAAAAACAACGACGCAAACAAATTTAAGGACTAAGCCGAAAGATTAAACTAAAAGGCACTCCTCACGGAGTGCCTTTTCGATATTAAGGTATTAAGTATATTAATACGCGTCTTCGGTATTCATATCAATAATTACGACATTAGTCTTCTTTTGTCAATAAGTCGTCTATCGTACAACCAAAGTACTCTGCTGTTTCGAGTAAAGTCTGTATGTTTGGTATTACTCCGTTTTTATATCTTGATATATTATTTTTCGCATAATGTAAATCTTTGCAAAATTTACGTTGAGATATTCCGGC
This sequence comes from uncultured Eubacteriales bacterium, assembly GCA_900315995.1. GTDB lineage: Bacteria > Bacillota > Clostridia > Christensenellales > RUG350 > RUG350. The sequence continues at coordinate 22,721 of ONBF01000003.1, read as the reverse complement.
GGAATTGATAAGCGTTATTAATTTATTATAAAAATCGGTTTGATTATCGGAATATTTTCTATACTTGTTTTCGTCGCTCAATTCATACATATAGTCGATGCTTACTTTTAAGTAGTCGGCAAGTTTAATCAGAGTTTTTAAGTTCGGATTTTGTTGTTTGTATTTATAAAAAGTATTTTTTGAAATGACGCCATCTTCAAATAGAATTTTCGTTGATTTGTTTTGTTCTTCCAAAACCGATTGAATTATTGTCAAAAAGTCTTTCATAACCACATCGTTTTTCAGTTAATTAAATGATTATCTAAAATGATAACATATAATGTATTCGGAGATAAAAATGTTTACTAAACAATGCTGTTTTATAATTCGTCGAGCAATTTTTAATATTTTCGCGCATATTATGCTTATATTTTCAGTCGTTGTTATTGTAAAATTATTTTTTGATAAATTCGATAATATTTTTCTTTTTATCAGTCGGCAAACTTTCTATTAAACGGTTCAATTCCGTATTGACGTTGTAGTCTGCAATATCCGCGTTGAAAAATCTTTCTATCGGAAATTTGCAAACTTCAAGTATTTGCAGTAATTTTTCAACCGTCAAAACTATTCTTCCGCTTTCGAGTTGAGCAACATATTGCGGACTCATACCGATACGCAGACTAACTTCTCTTGCCGAGAGATTCGCCGTATTTCTGACGTAACCTATTCTTGATAATATTTCTTTAATATCCATAAACTTAACTCAAAACTGTCTATACAATAATTATAAATTAATGAGTTATAATGAATATTAAACTCATATACATAAATTTTTATTAAAAACTCAAATATGAATACGTAAAAACATAAATTATGCTATAATGAATACTGTAAGCATATATTTTTTGCCAATTTAACTTTTTTTATTATGGAAAAACATAAACAATGCTGTTTTATAGGACATCGTACGATAGTCGTGTCCGACGAATTGAAAAGTCGGATATACGAATACGTTGAAGATTTGATAATCAATCACAACGTAAAACGTTTTTTATTTGGGAGTAGGAGCGAATTTAATCGTCTTTGTCACGAAGCGGTTGATAAGTTAAAGAAGAAATATCCGAATATAGAAAGAGTTTTTTATACTTGCAGGCACGAAAGCGCGATTTTGGAGCGGGATAAAGACAATATGCGCAGAGCGTTTTCAATCGTATGCGGTAGAGATACGGAATTTGTCAGTTTTGACGCAGAATACGCGCACAAAACAAAGTTTACGTCGGGGAGAGCCGCATATATCGAGCGAAACCGAGCGATGATTGACGACAGCGATTTTTGCGTTTTTTATTATGACGAAAACTACCGTCCGAACAAAAGAAAGCGATTTAAGTCCGATTTAACATATTATCAGCCCGATTCGGGAACGAGATTAGCGTATTTATACGCAAAACGCAAATGTAAAAACATTAAAAACTTTTACGGACGAAATTAGAATAGGCGTGTGAATTATCGGTGAAATTCAGTGTTACGATAAAATAGGTTAAAATGTTTTGAATATCTTTATATATATGTTAAAATAAATATATTATTAATATATTAAGGAGAATTGTACCAATGGATAATACGAACGGTACGCATTACGGCAGTGAAGAAATTCAGGTTCTCGAAGGCTTGGAACCCGTTCGGGTTCGCCCCGGAATGTACATCGGTTCAACGGATGTAAGGGGACTTCACCATTTGGTTACCGAAGTCGTCGACAACAGTATCGACGAAGCGCTTGCGGGATATTGCAATCACATCAAAGTGACGATCAATAAAGACGGCTCCGTAACCGTTAACGACAACGGGCGCGGTATTCCGACGGGAATTATCGAGAAGGAAGGCAAGTCGGCGGTTGAAGTCGTTTTGACAAAATTGCACGCGGGCGGTAAGTTCGGCGGCGGCGGATACAAGATAAGCGGCGGATTACACGGCGTCGGCGTTTCGTGCGTTAACGCTTTGTCCGAGTGGCTTGAAGTCGAAGTACATCAGAACGGCAAGATATACAAGCAAGTTTTTAACCGCGGCGTTCCGCAGAGATCCCTTGCGGTAATCGGAGAGTGCGAAGATACGGGTACAACGGTTACGTTTTATCCTGACGACGAAATATTCGAGACACTCGAATTTAACTTCGACACGATTAAATCGAGACTTCGCGAACTTGCTTATCTTAACAAGGGTCTTGAAATCACGGTTACCGATTTAAGAGGCGAAGAGCCGCGTCAGGAGAGTTATAAATACGAAGGCGGTATCAGACACTTTGTCGAACAGCTTAACGCGAATAAAACTCCGGTAACCGCGCCGATATACATTTGCAAGAAGTACGGCGAAGGCGAAATAGAGATAGCAATGCAGTACAACGACGGCTACAACGAGACGATTTACGCGTTTGCAAACAATATCAATACGGAAGAAGGCGGCACACACCTTGACGGATTTAAGGCGGCTTTGACGAAAATATTCAACGATACGGCTCGAAAACTCAATCTTGTCAAAGACGACGTAAAGTTTTCGGGTGAAGATGTGCGCGAAGGTTTGGTCGCGGTAGTCAGCGTAAAACTCACCAATCCGCAATTCGAAGGTCAAACGAAGACGAAACTCGGCAACAGTGAAATGCGCGGTGCCGTTTCGGGTGTTATGATTGAAGAATTCGGCTCGTATCTCGAAGAAAACCCGAAAGAAGCCAAAGACCTTATTCTCAAAAGTTTGACGGCACAGCGTGCAAGAGAAGCGGCGCGTAAGGCAAGAGAGACTATTCGTAAAGGCGTATTCGAAGGCGTATCATTACCCGGTAAACTTGCGGACTGTTCGGAAAGCGATCCGACAAGATGCGAAATATACATCGTCGAGGGCGACAGTGCAGGCGGTACGGCAAAGCAAGGGCGAGACAGACGGTTTCAAGCAATACTTCCTTTACGCGGTAAAATATTGAACGTGGAAAAGGCGCGTCTTGCGCGCGCTATGGACAACGCGGAAATTCAGGCTATGATTACGGCGTTCGGCTGCGGTATCGGCGAAGAGTACGACGAGTCGAAATTGAGATACAATAAGATTATTTGTATGACCGATGCCGACGTGGACGGCAGCCACATAAGAATACTGCTCATTACGTTCTTTTTCAGATTTATGAGACAGCTTATCGAAAACGGGCACGTCTATATTGCCACGCCGCCTCTTTATAAAGTAACCAAAAACAAGGTCGATAAATACATCTACAACGATCAAGCGCTCGAAAGTTATTACGAGAAGGAAGGAAGAACTAAGGTTGAACTCCAAAGATACAAAGGTCTCGGTGAAATGAACGCGGAGCAACTTTGGGAAACGACAATGAGTCCCGAAAACAGAATTTTGAAACAAGTAACGATGGAAGACGCGGTTTCCGCAGACGCGACCGTTACGCTTCTTATGGGCGAAGAACCCGAACTGAGACGTAAGTTTATCGAAGAGAACGCAAATCTCGTCGACGAACTCGATATTTAATGCGGAGGACGTACTACAATGTCTGAGAAAGATAAAGATTACGAATTTATAGAAGATAAAACCCAATATATGAAAGTAGGCGTTGAAGACGAAATGAAGAAGTCGTTCATTGCTTACGCAATGGCGGTTAACGTTTCGCGTGCAATCCCCGACGTAAGAGACGGCTTAAAGCCCGTTCACAGACGTATACTTTATGCAATGAGCGAAATGAATCTGTTCTCGAACGCACCGTATAAGAAGTGCGCGCGTATAGTCGGCGACGTTCTCGGTAAATACCATCCGCACGGCGACAGCTCGGTATATGACGCGCTCGTTCGTCTTGCGCAGGACTTTTCGATTAATATGCCTCTCGTAGACGGACACGGCAACTTCGGTTCGGTAGACGGAGATCCGCCCGCGGCGTACAGGTACACGGAAGCGCGACTTTCGAAAATAAGTGCCGAAATGCTCAGAGACATCGATAAAGATACCGTCGATATGTATCCGAACTTCGACGATTCACTCGAACAGCCGGTAGTATTGCCGTCCCGTTTCCCGAACCTACTCGTCAACGGCAGCGACGGTATAGCGGTTGGTATGGCTACGAGTATTCCGCCCCACAATTTAGGTGAAGTGATAGACGGCGCGCTTGCTCTCATTGACGAGCCCGCACTCGAAGCGGACGAACTTATGAAGTATATTCCCGCGCCCGATTTTCCGACCGGCGGTATTATTATGTCGCAACCGACTATTGCCGAAGCATACAGAACGGGCAGAGGCTCGGTGCTTATCCGCGCAAGGACCGAAATAGAAGAACACGCAAACGGTAAGCAAACCATTATAGTATCGGAACTACCCTATCAGGTGAATAAAGCTAAACTTATCGAAAACATAGCGCAACTCGTTAAAGACAAGAAGATTGAAGGTATCAGCAATATTCGCGACGAGTCGGACCGTAAAGGTATGCGCATCGTTATCGAAATCAAGAAAGGCACACTGTCCGCGCAAGTCGTTCTCAATAAACTTTTCAAACATACCGAAATGCAAGTTAAATTCGGTATCATATTCCTTGCGCTCGTCGATAACGTTCCGCGCATTATAGGGCTTAAAGATATGCTCGGCGCATACATTAAGCACCAAAACGAAATTATCACGAGACGTACGAAGTACGATCTCAACAAGGCGGAAGAGAGAGATCACATTCTGGTCGGTTTGGTTACGGCTCTCGACGACATCGACAACGTAATCAAGATTATACGTTTTGACGATACGCCCGCTCAAACTCTTATGGCAAACTACAACTTGTCGGAAAAACAGGTCAACGCAATTCTTGAAATGAAGTTAAGACGTCTTGCCGCATTGGAAGTCGAGAAGATTAAGGAAGAGCGTCTCGAAATCGAAAAGCAGATTGCGGAGTACAAAGATATATTGTCGAAGCCCGAACGTATTGCTCAAATTCTTAAAGACGAACTTACGGAAATCAAGCAAAAGTATGCGACAGCAAGAAAGAGTGAAATAACTCTTGATATGAGTAATATAGATTACGAAGATTTAATCGAACGTGAAGACATCGTGGTATCGCTTACACACTTAGGATACATCAAGCGTATATCTCTTACGGAATACAAGAGTCAGCACAGAGGCGGTATGGGCGTTACGGCGCATAAGCCCAAGGACGCGGACTTTGTGGAAGAGATGCTTATAACGAACACACACGTTGATCAGTACTTTTTCAGTAACAAAGGCAAGGTATACGTTATAAGAGGCTACGAGATACCCGAGGGCGAACGCACAACGCGTGGCAGAGCCGTCGTCAATATTTTACCGCTTGAAGACGGGGAAAAGATTACGGCGTTACTTGCTCGTCCCGACGAAATCAAGGAAGGTTACATCGTATTCGCGACGCGTAACGGCTATATCAAGAAGACGGACGTACACGAATTCGATTCCATCCGTAAGAACGGCAAGATAGCGATTGCGCTTGACGAAGACGACGAACTTATCTCCGTACATTTCTTATCGGGCAACGAAGACCTTATGATTGCAAGTAACGACGGCAAATGCATACGTTTTGCGGAGACCGCTATAAGACCGATGGGACGTACGGCGCGCGGGGTAAGAAGTATGAAACTCAAATCGGACGATAAAGTAGTGGATATGCTTGTAGTCGATGAAACCAAAGAAGTTTTGACTATATCGTCCAAGGGCTTCGGCAAGCGTACGAGTATAGACGAATTCAGACAGCAAGGAAGAGCGGGCTTAGGAGTAAAAGCAGGCATATTCAATGAAGAAACAGGTAAACTCGTCAACCTTAAACAAGTATCCGAAGAAGACGATTTGATGCTTATTACGGATAACGGCATTATGATTCGTATCGGTGTCGACGAAGTAAGACGTATAGGCAGAGCGACCAAAGGTGTTCGTATTATGAAGATTAAGGATAAGAACGCCGTAAAGAGCGTAGCTGTCGTTCCGAAGTCGGACGAAGACGGCGAAGCGGTCAATGCGGAAGAAAAAGCGGAAAGTATAACTGCGACCGTTGAAACGTCTGACGAAAACAAGTAAAGTTTAACTTAATAAATTCGGCTGTAAATTAAGGAAAACATTATTTTACAGCCGTTTTTTTATATGTTATAATACTGTCATACTTTGCATTAAGCAGAGTGTTTGTAAAGTAGGTAGAATATGGAAGTAAGTCAAATTTTCAAACAAAAAAAAGCTGTTTACAGTTTTGAAATATTTCCGCCGAAACCGACGAGTATGCTCGAAAGCATAGAGCGCGTTTTGGACGGAATAGCGTGTCTTAATCCCGATTACGTTAGTATTACGTGCGGTGCCGGCGGAAGCGAAGTTATGGGTAACGCGACTTTTAATCTTGCGAAACGGCTCAAAAACGAGTACGGTATATTACCGCTCGTACACGTTACGGCTATACACTCTGAAAAAGAAGATATTATTGCTTATCTTGAAGAACTCAATGAAGCGGATATGCACAGCGTGCTTGCTTTGCGCGGAGATATCAATCCCGACAGAAAGTTATCCGTCTCGTTTCGTTACGCAAGCGATCTTATAAAATTTTTGAAAGAAGACGGCAGATTTGATATATCGGCGGCTTGCTGTCCCGAAGGTCACCCCGAAAGCGTGTCACTCGAAGCCGATCTCGATTATCTTAAATTCAAGGTCGATCAAGGCGTGACGCACTTAAACAGTCAGATGTGTTTTTCAAACGGCAACTTTTACAGATTTTTGGATAGGGTGCGTAAAGCGGGGATAAATATTCCGATACAAGTAGGAATTATGCCTATCGTAAAGACCGTGCAGATAGAGCGCACGATGTCGCTCGCAGGTGTCGAGTATCCTGCTGATTTCAGTAAAATGATTTATAAGCACAGCAATAACCCGGAAGCGTTGGCGGCGGCGGGGATAGCGTATGCGACGGAACAGATAATCGACCTTGTGTCGAGCGGAGTGGACGGTATACACCTTTATATGATGAACAACACGGAGACAGCGCGTAAAATAACCGAAAACGTAAAGTCGGTAATAAGAAACGTTAATGAAAACGACGTTTAACATTGACGTAGACGAAGTCAAACGTTATGCGGGATTTAAGGGCGCGCACGACAATAAACTCGATTTACTCGTCGAGCGCGCAATAAGCGAAGTGTTAAGTACGATAAAGCCGCGTGCTATCCATAAAATTTTAAGCGTTACGACGGACGGTGAAACGGTTAACGCAGGCGGACTTGTTATGAAAAGTCGCGACCTGTCGGCGTTGTTTAAGGACAAGCAAAGTACCGTTTTACTGTGTACAACTCTCGGCTACGAAATAGATAAATCAATTAGCGAATATTCACTGACCGAACCCGCGTACGCAATATGTTTGGACGGCGCGGCGACTGCCGCAATCGAAGCGTATACCGATGAAGTACAGAAAGAAATTATAGGCGACGGAGAGATTTCGGGACGTTTCAGCGCAGGTTACGGTGATCTTGATATAAGTTATCAGAGCGACATAATCAAATTGCTTAACGCAACGAAACTTATCGGCGTAAGCGTATCGAGCAGTTATCTTTTGACGCCTATGAAATCGGTAACGGCGTTTGCGGACGTTCCGTGCAAGTCGTGCGCGGACTGTAAACTTAAATATTGTATTGCAAGAAAATGAAGATTGATTTTAATGACAGATTAATACTTTCGGACGGAGCGATGGGGACAAGTCTCGACGGCAAGTATCCCGTCGGTTCCTCGCCCGAATTTCTCAATATCACGAACGGTAAACTTATAGCGTCCGTACACAAAGCGTACGTTGACGCAGGCGCGCAAATTATATATACCAACACTTTCGGCGCAAACGTTTTGAAAACGGGAGCAATGACGGAAGAACTTATTGAGCGCGGCGTGAAGATTGCAAAGGAAGCGGCGCAGGACAAAGCGCTCGTTGCACTCGATGTAGGACCTTTGGGCGAAATGATAGAGCCTATCGGAAGTCTTACGTTCGATAAGGCATACGACGTGTTTTTAACGACCGTTCAAGCGGGCGCAAAAGCAGGCGCGGATATAATAGTTATAGAAACGGTAGCCGATTTACAAGAAATGCGTGCGGCAATTCTTGCCGCTAAAACTACGGGACTGCCCGTATTCGCAACTATGACGTTTACATCGGGCGGGACGACTTTTACGGGGTGTACGCCCGAAAGTTTCGCGCTCGTTGCGGACTCTTTGGGCGTTGACGCGCTCGGAGCAAACTGTTCTGTCGGACCGTTTGACTTGATACCTATTGCGGAAAGGTTATTATCCGCGACCGATAAACCCGTTATTATCAAAGCAAACGCAGGTATGCCCGACAGCAACGGAAGTTACGATATAACGCCCGACCAATTTATCGATGCATACGGCAAACTTATCGATAAAGGCGTAAGTATAGTCGGTGGCTGTTGCGGTACTACGCCCGCATATATTGCTAAACTTAACAAACTTATCGAAACGAAAAGTTACGTTCCGCACAAGCGCACTTTATCTACCGCCGTATGTTCGGCGACCAAAGTCGTCACGTTTGAGAAACTGACCGTTATCGGCGAACGTATCAATCCGACAGGTAAGAAACTTATGAAAGCCGCGCTGTACGCGCACGACTATGATTACGTTATAAAACAAGCAATCGAGCAACGTATGGCGGGCGCGGACGTGCTTGATATTAACTGCGGTCTTCCCGAACTCAACGAACCCGAAGTTATCGAAACGATAGTAAAGCGCGTCAGCGACGTATGCGCGTTGCCTTTACAAATCGACAGTAACAACAAAGACGCGGTCGAAAAAGGGTTGCGCATATTCTGCGGACGTGCGATTGTCAACTCGGTTAACGGCGAACGTAAAGTACTCGACAATATATTGCCGCTTGTTAAAAAGTACGGTGCGATGGTCGTGGGTCTTACGCTTGACGAAAACGGTATTCCCGATACGGTACAAGGAAGACTTACGATTGCCGAACGCATTTTGAAAGCGTGTGAAGAATACGAAATAAGTCGGAACGACGTAATAATCGATCCGCTTACTTTGACGATAGCGACGGACGCCGACAATGCGCAGGTGACGATAGATACGGTTAAAGCGTTAAAGGCAAAAGGGATAAAGACCGTACTCGGTATATCCAACATCTCTTTCGGTATGCCCGACAGAGAGAAGATTAACGCGGAGTTTTTACGCTCGACGGCAGCCGCAGGTTTAACGCTTGCTATAATCAATCCCAACGTCGTATCAATGATGGAAGCGGTTGTGGACGCACGTGGCGGAAAGGCTGCGGGTGTGTTTAACGCAAAAGTCAATATAAAAGGTGTTTCGGACGAAAACGCCGAAGGTTTTGATATAAACGACTGTATAAGAGAAGGACTTAAAAAGTCGGGCGTTGATAAAACGAAAGAACTTTTGAAGGAACACAAACCTTTGGAAGTTATCGAAATACTGACGGCTGCGCTCGATAAAGTGGGCGATTTGTACGAAAAAGGCGAATTATATTTACCGCAACTTATAATGTCGGCGGAAGTCGCCAAACTTGCGTTCGACGAAGTCCGTAAGGTACTGCCCGAAAGCTCGGATAAAGGAGTTATAGTCATTGCGACCGTCAAAGGCGATATACACGACATAGGTAAAAATATAGTTAAAGCGGTATTGTCGAATTACGGTTATCAAGTCGTTGATCTCGGCAAAAACGTAGACGAAGCGAAAGTCGCCGACGCGCTTAAAGAAACGGGCGCGAAACTGCTCGGTTTGTCGGCGCTGATGACGACTACCGCGGTTAATATGAAAGAGACCGTCAAGCATATAAGAGAGTTGAGTATCGACTGTAAGATTATGGTCGGCGGTGCGGTAATAACGCCCGAATTTGCGCGCGAGATAGGTGCGGACTATTATGCGAAAGACGCCAACGCAAGCGTAAAGATTGCGCGGGAGGTATTGGGATGACAGATGTTGACGGCGTTAAAGATATTATAAACGCAGGCGACAAAATATGCGTTGCCGTCAGCGGTGGCATTGATTCCGTAACTTTGTTGCACTTTTTTTCGACGCACAAAAACGAACTTAAAATCGAACTTAGTGCGGTAAACGTCGAACACGGAATACGCGGTGACGCGTCAAAGTCCGACACGGAATTTGTGAAAAAGTTTTGTCGGGAGTTAAAAGTCGATTGCAAGTGTTTTTCGGTAGACGCCGTAAAGTATAGGGAAGACAATAACTTAACTCTCGAACAGGCGGCACGTATATTGCGATATAAAATTTTCGACGAGTTAATCGAAAAGGAAGGCGTTAAGATTGCGACGGCGCATAATTCGGACGATAACGCGGAAACGATTTTAATGCGAATTTTACGCGGTACGGGGCTCAAAGGTTTATGCGGAATAGCAAGGCGCAGGGGAAACTATATTCGACCGTTGATTTATACGTCGCGCAAAGAGATTGAAGATTACGTTAAAGAGAATAATTTAAGTTACGTTATCGACGAAACCAATACCGATACGGATTACACGCGCAATTTTTTGCGATGTGAAATATTCAATAAACTCAACGAGCGTTTCAATACGGGCGCGGCTTTTTCAAAACTGTCGAGAGCGGCAGTTGAGAACGAAGAGTACTTTGAAGATATAGTAAACGGGTGCGTTACGTTTGACAACGGCGCGTATCTCGTTCCCGTTGAACTTGTATGTACACCCGTGCTTTTCAAACGCGCGATATACGGCGCGTTTAACGCGCTCGGCGTTTTCGCCGACATTGAAGAAAGACATATCAACTTACTGCTCGAACTTGCCGGAAACGGCGATAACGGGGACGTTCTCGATATGCCGTACGGAGTTAAAGCGGAATACGAAAACTTATCCATTGCATTGTTCGTACCGTCCGTAAAGTGTACGGACGAAACGTATGCGAATATCGGCGTAACTCGCATAGGACGTTATACCGCTACCGTAAAGTCGGAGACAAAGCGTATTGACGGCAAACTGTGTTTTGACGTCGATAAAGTCAGAAACGCGGTAATAAGAACGCGTCGTGACGGGGACGTTTTCACAAAATTCGGCGGTGGCACCAAATCGTTGAACGATTATTTTACGGATAAAAAGATACCGTTGAGATTGAGAGATGAAATTCCGATTATTGCTCGCGGAAACGAAGTACTTGTTATCGGCGGAGTCGAGATAAGTAAATCCGTCAAAGTAGATAAAGATACGAAACGTATCGTAAGTTTTACAATATATTATAATTAAACGCGGAGGACAAAAGATGGACGAAAGCGATTACAGCGGTACGCTGTTTACGGAAAGCGAACTTAAAGCTCGCGTCAAAGAATTGGGTGCGCAAATAACGGAAGATTATAAAGGCAAAGAACCTTTTGTTATATGCGTTTTGAAAGGCGCGTCCGTATTTTACGCCGACTTGATAAGGGAGATAAACCTTCCGATTGAGATAGACTTTATAGCGATAGCAAGTTACGGAAATTCAAGCGTTTCGAGCGGCGAAGTCAAACTTGTCAAAGATATAAACAAGCCGCTTGTCGGTCGCGACGTAATACTTGTCGAAGACATAGTCGATTCGGGTAGGTCTTTTACCTATATGAAGGAATTACTCGGGGCGCGTCATCCCGCAAGTCTTAAATTCTGCGCGTGTTTCGATAAGCCGAGCAGACGGAAAGTCCCGTTTGAAGCGGACTATATAGGGTTTGAAGTGCCGGACGAATTTTTAGTGGGATACGGGCTTGACTACGATCAAAAATACAGAAACTTAAAAGACGTAAAGATACTTGCTCCGCATGTGTATATGAAATAAGTTAAGGAGTTTTATTGTGGATTTAACGGTATTGACGATAATATCCGCGCTTAATCTCGTATTGACGGTTGTTTTGCTTACGGTGATTTTCGCGCGAAAAAACGACAACCGCGGAAACGTAAAAGACGGAGAGACGATAATGTTACTTAATCGTCTTCACGGAAGTCTCGAAAGTTACCGCGCGGGGCTCAGCCACGAAATGCAGATGTCGAGACAGACCGAAACGGAACGCTTGGAACTTATAAGACGGCAAATGGTTGAACTTGACGCAAGGGTTAACAATACGCTTGCGCAAATAAGACTTAATTTAGACGCGAAAGTCAACGAATTAAGAGTAAGCAACGAAAAGAGTCTCGAACAAATGCGCAATATTGTAGACGAAAAGTTAAGCGCAAATTTGGAGCAGCGTTTAGCCAAGAATTTCAGCGTTATAAGCGAACGTCTCGAAGCGGTATATAAGGGGTTGGGGGAAATGCAGACTTTGGCGTCGGGCGTAAGCGACTTAAAGAAAGTTTTGACAAACGTCAAAACGCGCGGAACGTGGGGCGAAGTTGCGCTTGACAGTATGCTAAGTCAGATTTTGGCACCCGAGCAATATGCACGCAGCGTAAAGTTGTCGAAGACCGACGGTGAAGATAGGATGGTTGATTTTGCCGTGGTAATGCCCGGTAAAGATAACGAAAAGGTGTTGCTGCCGATAGACTCAAAATTTCCGCTTGAAGATTATAGGCGACTTGTCGAAGCGTCTGAAACGGGCGATACAAACGCGGTTGATATTGCGGTTAAGTCTCTTAACGCACGCATAAAAGACGAAGCGGCTTCAATAAGAGATTATTACATAAGACCGCCGAAGACTACTGATTTTGCGATAATGTATTTGCCTATCGAAGGATTGTACGCGGAAGTTATTCGGCGAACGGGACTTGCGGACGAATTGCAAAATAAGTACAGAGTGATAGTGGCGGGACCGACGACGCTTGCAGCGCTTCTCAACAGTTTGCAAATGGGCTTTAAGACGCTTGCGATTGAAAAGCACAGCAAGGAGATTCAAAAGTTATTCGGTGCGTTTAAGGGACAGTTCATACGCTTTACCGATTTGCTTGCCAAAACGCAAAAACAGATAAGTATGGTATCGAGATCAATCGACGAAACGAGTAGTAGAGCGAATAAGATACGAGAGAAATTGAGTTCGGTGGAAACAATCACGGGAGTTGAAGCGGACGAGCTTATAGGAATTGAAAGCGGCTTTGAAACCGACGCGACGGAGAACGACGGTTATGATGAGTCGTTGTGATTTGCATATTCACTCAAAGTACAGTGACGGCGCGTTGTCCCCATCCGAAATAATGCGTCGATTAAAGGAGAGCGGAATATATATTGCGTCGATTACGGATCACGACACTGTGTCGGGGCTCGAAGAAGCGAAGTGCGCCGCAATTAAGTACGGCATAACGTTTATTGACGGAATAGAGATTAGCTCTTATAAGAAAGGTTTCGGAGAAATACATATATTGGGATACGGAATAAACGTTGACGACGAAGCGTTTAAGTCGGAACTCGTTAAGATTAAGAATTTACGCAAAGAGCGAATAGCGAAGATTTTCGATAAACTCAAAGATAACGGCATCGAGTTTGACGAAGAAAAGAAAAAAAGCGCGCGCGGCAGGGTAGACGTTGCGTATATGCTTAAAAACGCAAAGTACGTTGAAACCGTCAACGAAGCGTTTGACAAATGGCTCGGCAAGAACGGAAAAGCATACGTCGACGCTGTGCGCGCAGATACGCTTGACGCCGTTCGCATAATAAAATCCGCGGGCGGAGTACCCGTATTCGCGCATCCATTGCGCACTTGCGACGCGGACGAACTTAATGCGATTCTGCCCGAACTTACGCACGCGGGACTTATGGGACTTGAAGTTTATTATCCGTCGCATAATGACGATATGCGTCGAATTATTACGGAATACGCGACGCGTTACAATCTCGTCAAAACGGGCGGTAGCGATTTCCATACGGACGCGTCGGCAGTAAAACTCGGTGACGGCGACGGTGTGCTTGACGAAGACGCGTTGCAAATAATTTTGAAAAAATAGCAAATACCTAATACCGTATGAAAGATTACTTTAAGGTATTTGCGAAAGTATTTATAATTTCGGCGATTTTCACGTTTTCGATATTATGCGTAAGCGCGAGTTGGGCGATTGGACGCGATACCGAAGAAGTAACGGTTTTAAGACGCGTGGTTATCAAAAGCGGGGACGATGTGCTTTTATCGAAATCATACGAAGAAAATCCGCAAATGAAATTATATTTATCCGACGCATACGGTTTGACCGACGTATATTATGAATATGTCAATAACGGCGTAGAACGCTATACCGTACTTGATCATATGTACAACGGACTCGGGGCGGACGTAAAGAAGCTGATTGATTCTTTGTATGTATCGGCAAAGGACGCAAAGGCGTATTTTCACGCGCGCGAAACAAATAAATTCACGTATGAAAAAGAATCGAGCGGCAGAGAAGTCGACGAGATGAAATTTTTTACCGATTTTGTCAAGACTTTAAGCGCGCCCGACAGCGTGCTTGAAATCGTGTTTAACGAATTAAAGCCGAATGTAACGCGCGCAGAACTTGAAAGGAAAACGCGTTTGATAGGCGAGTTTTCGACTTCGTTCAAAACGTCGGGCGCGTCGCGAAGCACCAATATTTCGCTTGCGTCCAAAGCGGTTAACGGTACTGTATTGGACGAAGGAGCGATATTTTCGTTTAACGAAGCGGTAGGAGAGCGAAGTGCGAAGCGTGGATATAAAGAAGCGAATATAATTAAAGACGGAGTATATGTGAAAGGTATAGGCGGCGGAGTATGTCAAGTGTCGACCACGCTTTACAATGCGGTTTTGCGAGCGGGGTTGACAGTAACGTCCGTTAATGCGCATACGCTTGCCGCAAGTTACGTTCCGCCGTCTACGGACGCTATGGTCAGTACGTCGAGTGATTTGAGATTCATTAACGATACGGGCGGTAAAGTATATATCGAAACTACTGTAAAAGACAAGGTATTGACCGTTTCGGTATACGGTTATATGGACGACGGCGTCAAATATAAAGTTGACAGTAAAATTTTGAAAGTTATCAAGCCGCCCTCACCCGAAATCATATATTCGGACGAAATGTTTACGGGAGACGAAGAAACCGTCGTAAATGCGCATTACGGATACGTAAGCGAAGCGTATTTATCGAAATATAAAGACGGGAGATTAATAGAGAGAAAGCGCATAAGGCGCGATGAGTACGGCACGTCGGCAGGGGTTATTAAGCGCGGAACCAAACAAAGAACGTTCGAAAATGACGACGAAATCGGAAATTACTTTGATAAAACGGCAAAATTATTTGTATATTACACATTAATGCGAAATTAGTTTTGTAATATACGATTATTATGCTATAATTATTTTTCAAGAATAGCGGATACTTATTTATCCACGGAGGAAAAAGAAAATATGAAAGTTTCGAAGACAATAATTACAGTACTCTTGGTGATTGCGCTTTTTGTCGGAGGGATTATACTATTCGATAAATTGACAAACAAGGCGCAAGAGATAGAGTATTCGACGTTGCAGCAAAAAATCAATGCCGGTGAAGTAGACCGAATTTATATAAGCGGAGATTACACTTGCAGAGTTTTGTATAAGAATTCAAGTATATCATCGGCAGAACGTTTTCCGTCGAAATACGATGCGTACTGTTATATAGCCAACCGCGCAAGCGTTTTAGCTATAACGGAAGGCAAAAATGTAGCCGTTATTTACAATGACCCCAATCAAGGCAGTTGGATATTTTCGCTGTTACCGATATTGGGGCTCGTGGCGCTCGGAGTGCTTTTATTCGTAATGTTCCGTCAGAGTATGGGTGCCAACAATAAAGCGATGGGGTTCGGCAGAACGAAAGCGCGGATGCTTAACGCTTCAAAGGTAAGGTTTACTGACGTTGCGGGAGCCGAAGAAGAAAAGGAAGAATTAAGAGAAATCGTGGAGTTTCTCAAAAGTCCGAAGAAATTCACGGACGTTGGCGCGAGAATACCGAAAGGCGTACTTTTGGTAGGTCCTCCCGGAACGGGTAAAACGTTGTTTGCGAAAGCGGTTGCAGGCGAAGCGGGAGTGCCGTTTTTCAGCATAAGCGGTTCGGATTTTGTCGAAATGTTCGTAGGCGTCGGCGCGTCTCGTGTGAGAGACTTGTTCGATCAAGCTAAAAACAATATGCCGTGTATCGTCTTTATCGACGAAATAGATGCGGTGGGACGTCAGCGCGGAACGGGCTTGGGCGGCGGACACGACGAACGCGAGCAAACGCTTAATCAATTACTCGTTCAGATGGATGGTTTTACCAACAACGACGGCATTATCGTAATGGCAGCTACCAACCGCGCGGACATTTTGGATCCCGCGTTGGTACGTCCGGGAAGATTCGACAGACAGATTTACGTCAACGCGCCCGACGTTCGTGGCAGAGAAGCTATTCTCAAAGTTCACAGCCGTAACAAACCGCTCGGTAACGACATAGACTTTAAGGTGCTTGCGCGTATGACAAGCGGTTTTACGGGTGCCGATATAGAAAACCTTTTGAACGAAGCTGCGATTTTTGCGGCGCGTGACGACAGAAAAGTTATAGTGATGCACGATATACTCGAAGGTATAGATAAAGTAATAGCCGGACCGCGTAAAACAAGCAGGCTTGTAACGGAATCGGATAAGAGAATAACCGCTTATCACGAGTCGGGGCATGCGATTGTCGCAAAACTTTTACCGCATTGCGATCAGGTGCAGGAAGTAAGCATTATTCCGAGAGGCGCGGCAGCGGGCTATACTTTATCACGTCCCGAAACGGACGACAATCACGTTACCAAAAACGAACTTTTGGACGATATAGCCATGATGCTCGGCGGACGTGCGGCTGAGGAGATAGTTATTAAAGATATAAGCACGGGTGCAAGCAACGATATACAGCGCGCTTCCGAGATGGCGCGTAAAATGGTTACCGAGTGGGGTATGAGCGAAGAAGTCGGCACGTTCTTTTTAGGCGGCAGTCACGAAGTGTTTATCGGACGCGATTATCAGGCGCAGCACACCTATTCCGAAAATATGGCTACAAAAATTGACGCCGAGATTAAAAAAATACTTGACACAGCATATAGTACGGCATTAAAATTGCTTAAAGAAAATCGTTCCATACTTGACAATATGGTTAAAGTATTGTATGAGAAAGAAACGATTTATACCGCGGAAGTCGAAGCGTTGATGGGCGGCGCAACCGCAAGCGAAGTTTTATCCGATAAACGTCTTGACGAAATCGAAGAAAAACCGCAAAAAAACTCAGAGAGCGAAACGTCCGTACCGCTTAATAAGACAGAAGATGCGGAAGTGTCCGACGTTAAAATCGAAAAAGAAATAAAAGATACCGACGATAAAACCGGCGACGGTAAAAAGTCGGAATAATAAGGGGATTGAATATGG
Source organism: uncultured Eubacteriales bacterium (assembly GCA_900315995.1). Taxonomy (GTDB): domain Bacteria; phylum Bacillota; class Clostridia; order Christensenellales; family RUG350; genus RUG350. The sequence goes on along the minus strand of ONBF01000003.1, from coordinate 5,416 downwards.
GCAAATACAAGAAGTGTCCGAGATGCGAGCTTAATTATATTAAAGAGAACGAAGATCTTTGTGAAGTTTGCAAGAAAGAGCTTGCGGGGATAAGCGACGAAATGGACGGCGATATGGCGTTTGAAGAAGTTCAACTTTGTCCGATATGTAAAGTCAATTACATCGGTCCCGGCGAAGAAATGTGTGAACAGTGCATAGCCGAACGTGCGGATAAAGGCGATAAGAACGACGACAGCGAAATGGAACCCGAACAATTCGGCGATCAAGAAGGCGAATTATCGTCGAGAGAAGAAGACGATATCGAGCTTGTATCGCTTTCGCAAATAGAAGCGGACGAAGCCGATTGGGACGAAGAGTCTTTCGACGACGAAGACGAATATGACAAAAAGCGCAAGGACGATTTGGATGCCGAATTTGACGAAGTGGAAGAGGCGACAAAGTCGTTAAGTGAAGCTGATCTTGAAGAGCCGGACAACGAAGACGACTTTGACGACGAAGAAGAAATCAAACCGAAGAAATCGAAGAAAAGCAAAAAGTGATTGATTAAGGATTCGGCTCAGCCGAATCCTTTTTGTAAATTGCGCTCAAACGGTGTCAAAACTCAATAACGTATGTTAGAATATTCATATTAAATAAATAATCGGATAAACAATGACAACGAATAAAGACAGAATTCGCAATTTTTGTATAATAGCGCATATAGACCACGGCAAGAGTACTCTTGCGGACAGACTTATCGAACGCACGTCCACCGTATCGTCGCGCGATATGGAAGAGCAGTTATTGGACAGTATGGATATAGAGCGCGAGAGGGGTATAACGATTAAGTTACAGCCCGTCCGTATGTTTTATAATTACGGCGGTGAAGAATATGTGCTTAATTTAATCGACACTCCGGGACACGTGGACTTTACATACGAAGTATCAAGAAGTCTTGCCGCGTGTGAGGGCGCTATACTTGTAGTGGATGCAACGCAAGGCGTTGAAGCGCAGACGCTCACCAACGTTTATCTTGCGCTTGAACACGATCTCGAAATACTTATAGCAATCAACAAGATAGATTTGGCAAGCGCGGACGTTGAAGGGACGAAGCGTGAGATAGAAGAAGTCATAGGTTTGCCGACCGACAATGCCGTACTTGTTTCGGCAAAGGAAGGCATAGGTATCGACGAACTGCTTGAAGCAGTCGTCAAACGTTTACCCGCGCCGAAGTGCGACGATAATAAACCGTTAAAGGCGCTTATATTCGATTCCGTATACGATAACTATAAGGGCGCTTTGAGTTTTGTTCGCGTCGTTGACGGTACGGTAAAAGTAGGCGATCGCATACGTATGATGTCGAGTGGTAAAGAATTTGACGTAACCGAAGTCGGCGTATTTACTCCTAAGACCGTTCCCGTTGAAATACTCGGCGCAGGTGAAGTCGGATACATTGCGGCGAGTATCAAGACCGTATCCGATACGGCTGTCGGGGATACGATAATCAACGTTGACAATCCCGCCGCGGAAGCGTTGCCGGGATATAAGAAAGTAACGCCTATGGTGTACTGCGGAATATACCCCGCAGACGGCGCGAAGTACGACGACCTTAAAGACGCACTTGAAAAACTTAACTTAAACGACGCGGCTTTGAGTTTTGAGCCGGAAACGTCAACGGCTTTGGGTTTTGGGTTCAGATGCGGATTTTTGGGACTTTTGCATATGGAGATAATAGAAGAGCGGCTCGAAAGAGAATTTGATCTTGATATAATAACGACGGCTCCGTCGGTATCGTACAAAATATATAAGACAGACGGTGACGTCGTAGAAGTATCCAATCCGAGTAAGTTACCGCCCGCAGGCGAAATCGACCATATGGAAGAGCCTATGGTAAAAGCCGAGATATACACTCCGCAAGAGTACGTCGGCACGATAATGGAATTATGTAAAGACCGTCGCGGCGAGTTTGTCAATATGACTTATATCGATTCGTCGAGAGTAAAACTCGACTACAATATGCCGCTTAACGAAATAATTTACGACTTTTTCGACGCACTGAAAAGCAAAACGAGAGGATATGCGAGTTTGGACTACGAAATCAAAGGTTACGAGCCGAGCGAACTCGTCAAACTCGATATGTTGTTGAACGGTGATATTTGCGACGCGCTCAGTATCATAGTGCATAAAGACAAGGCTTACGCGCGGGGCAGAAACATTGCCGAAAAATTAAAGGACGTTATTCCGAGACAATTATTCGAAGTGCCGATACAGGCGGCGGTAGGCGGAAAGGTTATTGCGCGCGAAACCGTTAAAGCGATGCGAAAGGACGTTCTTGCCAAGTGTTACGGCGGCGATATAACGCGTAAAAAGAAACTTCTCGAAAAGCAGAAAGAGGGTAAGAAGCGTATGCGTCAGGTAGGTACGGTCGAAGTGCCGAGCGAAGCGTTTATGACGATTCTCAAATTTGACGGTGACAAATAAGAATTTAGGCATATATATTCATATACCGTTTTGCAAAGCGCGGTGCGCTTATTGCAATTTCGTATCGACTGCGGATTTATCTTTGAGAGACGCGTACATTGACGCACTGCTTGAAGAAATTCCGAATCGTGCGTTTGAGTTTTGCGATTATACGGTGGACACGATGTACATCGGCGGCGGAACGCCCACGTCTTTGCAGAGTGGAGATTTAACGCGTATAATCAATCGTATCAAAGACTGTTTCAACTTGAATTTATCTGAGTTTACGGTCGAGTGCAACCCCGAAAGTTTCGAGAACAAAGCCGAAGAACTTAAAGGTATAGGCGTTACGAGATTGAGTTTCGGCGTGCAAAGCACGAACGATACGACGCTTAAACGTATCGGCAGGTTACACGATAGAGATACTGCTTTACGCGCGCTTGAAACGTCTTTATTCGTGACGGATAACGTCAGCGCGGATATTATGCTTGATTTACCGAGCGAAACGCTTGCGGACGTTGAACATACGCTTAACGACTTAGCGGATAAAGTAAAGCATATATCGGCGTACGCGTTGACGGTTGAAGATAATACGCCTATGCGAAAATCGGGCTATGTGACGGACGACGACCTTGAACGAAGTATGTACGATGCGACGCGCGAAACTCTTGCAAATAAAAGTTTTAACAGATATGAAGTCAGCAACTTCGCGCGGAAGGGATACGAGTGTAGGCATAATCTCAAATATTGGAAGATGGACGAATATTTGGGACTGGGCGTGGCGGCGCACTCTTACTGTAATGGTATAAGATACGCGGAAACGGATTGTATTGAAGATTATATCGACGGCAAACCGCGTACGGTAATCGAGCGGACGGCTACTGATGCGGAAAACGAATTTATAATGCTTTCGTTAAGGCTTGACGAAGGCTTACCGTTCAAGAAATTCAAAGAGTTATTCGGAATAGATTTCGCAAACGGCAGAGAAGACGCACTCAAACGTTTGAACAAATGTTTGGATATATCGAACGAACGGGTTAAAATTTCGGACGAATACGTTTACGTCGGCAATGCGATTATTGCGGAACTTCTGAAACCGAAAGACGTTTGACATAACGTGCGTCGGATTTTATAATTTATTGAATTAAGTATTGAAAACCGCGCCTTATATGCAACGAAATCGTCAAGAGAAATAACGCGTATATGTTACGAAACGTTTTCGGCGCGTTAAACGAAATGAGTTTTACGAACTTCGTGCGGGAAAGCTAACCATTTTAATGGTTGGATGAAAGCACGATATGTTAGCAATAGTTAAGACTTGCAAAAACTAATCAGATATGCTATGATAGTGAAAAACCTAAAAGGAAAGATTGGCAATATATTGAGAGATGAATTTCCAACTCTCAAAAGCAGACTTCCTAATCTTTGGACAAGGTCATACTATTGTGAAACCATAGGTTGCATTAGTGAAGAAACCATTGAGAAGTATATTGAAAACCAAAAGAATGTGTGAGATATGTTGAGAGCGATTAAATACGAACTTAAACCTAATTCATCTCAAAGAGAACTGATAAAGCAGACTTGCGGATGTTGTAGGCTCGTCTATAACACTATGCTTGACAGAAAGATACAAGCATACAAGAAAGACAAGACAAATTTGAGTTCCTATGAATTGATGGACAAACTTGTTGAATTGAAAGAGGAAAAACCATTCTTAAAGGATGTTCCTTCTCAATCTTTGCAACAAGCAATTTTCAATATGGATAGTGCATATAAAGCATTTTTCAAAAAGCACAATGGATTTCCAAAGTTCAAGAAGAAAGGCTCAAATGATAGTTTTCGCATTCCTGTTCCTTGCAAATTTGATTTCAACAAATGGATTGTCAAGATTGCAAAGATAGGTGAAGTGAAAGTCTATGAGGGTCATAACAAGGAAATTCAAGGCAAGATTAAATCATACACAATCAGATGTACTTCAACAGATAGATATTTCATTTCCGTTTTGTATGAGTGTGAAGATAAAAAGGAGTTGAATAACGGTAAGAGTGTAGGTATAGATTTGGGTATTAAGACATTTGCAACATTAAGTGACGGAAAGATATTTGAAAACCAAAAGTATCTCAAATCCAACTTAAAGAAATTAAGAGTGTTGCAAAGGTCGGCATCTCGCAAATACAAGAAAGGTAAGAAGAGAGAAGAACAAAGCAATAATTGGAAAAAGGCTATGAAAAGAATTGCTAAACTTCACGAACATATTGCTTTTCAACGAGAGGATTTCTGTCATAAGGTATCAAGAGAAATAGCAAATAACTATTCCATAGTTTGCATAGAAGATTTGTCAGTTAAGAATATGGAAAAGAACCATAGATTAGCACAGGCAATAAACGATTGCGGGTGGTCAATGTTTGTAGAATTTCTTGAATACAAATGTGATAGAGTTGTTAAAATGGATAAGTTTTTTGCAAGTAGTCAAACTTGTAGTGTTTGCGGACATAAGAACGAAAAAGTCAAAAACCTTGCTGTAAGGAAATGGACTTGTCCGAAGTGTCATACAAAACACGATAGAGATTTGAATGCGGCAATAAACATAGAACGGGAAGGACTTTCTCGTTGCTCGTTAAACTCTGTGTAGGCAGGGCTTGAGCAGAACCCCACGATTTTAATCGTGGGAGTAAGTCAGTTGCGCAATTGAAAGAAATCGTTGAAAAATATGATATATTTTCGTACAACACTCTGTTAAAGAAATTGACGGCGATCTCGGAAGCGACGTTAAATCAGTTGGCGGTGTTTGACTACAAGCCGAATTCGCAAGCGTCGGATCTTTTTTTGTCCGCTTGCGAAGAAATATACGAATCGATAAAATAAAATATATTTATAGTATTATGGTATTATAGTATTAAACATTATCAATGACAACGTTGATTAAAACGCTGTTGCCGATATAGTCGGTTATGCGCTATAATTGCGGAAGCATTTC
>ONBF01000043.1 GCA_900315995.1 uncultured Eubacteriales bacterium | reverse complement strand
TTCGGCATTTAATTTATTTGATTTTTTTTTATCTTATGATAAAATCTTTAACGTGAGGTGTTTTATGAGAACATTAATTAAGGAATTGTATTCGGATTTCGGCAATCTCGATAAACGTGAAGTTACGGTGTGCGGTTGGGTTCGTACGGTACGCGACAGCAAAAGTTTCGGTTTTATCGAGCTTAACGACGGGACGTATTTCAAAAGCGTTCAAATAGTTTTTGACGATAAACTTGAAAATTTTGACGAAATTGCTAAATTGAACGTAGGAAGCGCAATTTGCGTAAATGGTACTGTTGTCGTAACGCCCGAAATGAAACAGCCTTTTGAAATAAAGGCGTCGTCAATCGACGTTGAAGGGACGTCCACTCCCGATTATCCGCTTCAAAAAAAGCGTCACAGTGTTGAATTTTTACGCGAAATCGCGCATTTGAGACCGAGAACAAATATGTTTTCGGCAGTATTCCGTATTCGTTCGGCACTTGCGTTTGCCATACATAAATTCTTCAATGAAAGAAATTTTACTTACGTTCATACGCCGATAATTACAGCGAGTGATTGCGAAGGGGCGGGCGAAATGTTCAGAATAACCACGCTTGATTTGGAAAATATTCCGAAACGTAAAGACGGAAGCGTGGACTATTCGCAAGATTTCTTCGGGAAAAGCACAAATTTAACCGTTTCGGGACAGCTTTCCGCGGAGTGCTTTGCTATGGCTTTTTCGAACGTTTATACTTTCGGACCTACGTTCAGAGCGGAAAAATCTTATACGGCAAGACACGCCGCTGAGTTTTGGATGATTGAACCCGAAATAGCATTTGCAACGCTTAAAGAGGATATGGCTCTTGCAAGCGATATGCTTAAATATGTTATTAAATACGTTTTGGATAATTATTCGGCGGATATTGAATTTTTCAACAATTTTGTCGATAAAGAATTAATTTCGCGTCTCAACGGTATAATTAACTCGGACTTTGCACATGTTACTTATACAGAGGCGATAGAACTCCTCGAAAAAAGTAACGTGAAATTCGACTACCCTATATACTGGGGAGCCGATTTACAGACCGAACACGAAAGGTATCTTACCGAACAGGTTTTCAAAAGACCTGTGTTCGTAACCGATTATCCGAGAGATATAAAAGCGTTTTATATGCGTCTTAACGACGATAATAAAACGGTTGCCGCTATGGACTTATTGGTGCCCGGAGTAGGTGAGATTATAGGCGGAAGTCAACGTGAAGAACGTTATGACAAACTGATGGACGCTATAACGTACTTCAAGTTGAATCCGCAAGACTACTTGTGGTATACCGATTTGAGAAAATACGGCGGGACGCATCACGCGGGTTTCGGGCTCGGTTTTGAACGTCTTGTAATGTATGTTACGGGAATCTCGAATATAAGGGACGTATTACCGTTCCCGAGAACAACGGGAAACGCGGAGTTCTGAGCCTCTTAATTGAGGATATAATGAAAAAAACATGGTTTATTAAATATTTGGCAACTGCAATCGGCTCTATCGCGGTTGCCGTAATTTTTTACGTGGCAATGCCCAAAAACGAATATGACGCATACGGTATTTTGTTAAGTCGCGGTTTACCTTGGTGGATACCTGTTCTTATTCCGTATTTCGCGCTTTCTTTACTTGCCGCTTGGAAAATAATAAGAAGATATAACGTATATTGTTTTGAAAAAATAGATACGGGTAATGCGTCTTACAATACAGTGTTCAAGTTGTTGATCGTATTGTGCGGAATAGTAATTTTACCTATTTTGCTTGTAGCTGGATTTCCGCTTGTTTGTATTGAGTTTTATAAAGAATTAATGCAAGCGATAGAGGAAAAACAAAAAGAAAAAAACAAAAAGCGGAATAAAAATGAAAATACGGTTTGTAAAAAAGACAATACCGAAATCGAAATTAACAGCGCGGACGACGATGTGAGTATGATGCGGAAGATTTGCGGAAAGAAAAGCGGAAGCATAGGATTCAATTAAAATAAAACTTTTTTCGTCGATAGGAGCGTTATCTCAGAACAATATGGAAAAAAATACGCTCTGTATTCCGTTTTAGCACACGTATGCGTGCATATTCAATAAAGAATATTGCATATCATAGAAGAAGCGTTAAAGGTTATTTTACGGCTGAGCCGTAACGATATACGGCTTTGCTACAATGATATAAAACTTTACTTACACTTCGGTTTGTATAAAAAAATCTCGGAAAACAATTCCGAGATTTTTTGGAGCTAGTGGCCGGATTCGAACCGGCGACCTGCTGATTACGAATCAGCTGCTCTACCGACTGAGCCACACTAGCACTTTATCGGCTTAAAAAGTGTAACACAGTAAAAAACAAAATGCAACTGTTTTTATATAAATTCAAAAGAGAATATATTCGACGCTTGACTTGACTTAAACGCCGAATATATTCATTCGGTTTTACGTTAATTCCACCAACTTAAACGTTATATCATAATTTTGATTGTTGCGTTGTATGGTTACGGTTATATTGTCGCCGGGAGACTTATCTTTCAAAATCGCCGCTGTATCGTCGGTCGAAGACAAGGTTTTGCCGTCGATTTTCAAAATATAATCGCCTACTTTTATACCTGCCTCTATGGCTGACGAATTTGAAATTGCGGTTACCGTGTATCTTATTGTGTATCCGAAATACCCGATTGAAGAACGAACGTATTTTTGTTCAAGCGTTATTCCGAGTGACGCTCTGCCTCTTACGTAGCCGTAGGTCAACAGTTCTTCTATTATTTCTTGGGCAAAGTCCGAACTTATGGCAAACCCAAGTCCTTCATAAGATTCGGAAACTATCTTTGAAGAGGGGATACCGATAACGTTGCCTTCCATATTTACCAACGCGCCGCCGCTGTTTCCGGGATTGATTGCCGCGTCTACCTGTATACAGTTAACCGTATATCCCGAAACCGTTTCTATATTTCGGTTAAGACCCGATACGATGCCGAGAGTAACGCTGTTTCTTAAACTCGTTCCGCCCGGAGATCCGCATGCCATAACGTAATTTCCGACCGCAAGAGCCGCACTCGACGAAAAATTTGCCGCGATAATGTCTAAGGAGGTCGAATCGATTTTAACGATTGCCAAATCGGTATATACGTCGCTTGCTATAAGTTCGGCGTCTCTTACGTTGTCGTCGTACAATATAACCGATAACGACGTTTGGTCTTCGACAACGTGAGCGTTAGTCACTATATATGCTACGTTGTCTTTAATTCTGAATATTACGCCCGAACCCGTACCGACAAGCGATCCGTTTTGATAATTGAGTATACATACGGTGGAAGGGATAATTTTTGCCGCGACTTCGGTCGGGGAAAGGGACGTTCCGTTACTGTTTATGAAATTCAATCCGCCGACGTTCTCATAACTCGTGTTTCCGTAGTAGCTGCGATTAGTCGGAGAATCAGAAGCGGACACGGAATCACTTTTATTAAATTGACATCCGGAAAAAATAAATAAGAACGTAGACAGTAAAAGAATCGTAATTGTAAAATAAAGTTTCTTCTTCATAATTAATCACCTTCAATTTGATGTATTCAATTCGTTATTATAATTGTTTCCGTTTTCACAACGTGTAAGCATTATACATAAATTATTATATAAAAGTATAACACTTCTGAAATTCTATGTAAAGCATAAAAAATTTTTAGGAAAATATATTTGACAATTTCGGAGTGAATTTTTATAATATCGTTATATAATGCGATGAACGGGATAAAGCCTTTCGAGCCTTTAAGAGAGTTGTCGGTCGCTGCGAGACAATAGGCAGACGGGTAATAGCTCACCCGAGAGCAGCCGAGGTGAATATTAAGCTTCGGACGGGATCGCCCGAGACAGCGACAACGAGGGCGTATGATTTACGCCGAATCGGAGTGGTACCGCGATATAATCGTCTCTGAGTTTTACTCGGGGACTTTTTTTATAAGGAGTAAGTATGAAACTGGCTTTTTCGACATTGGGATGTCCTGAATTTAATTGGAGCGACATATACAGTCTTGCCAAAGATTTCGGATTCGACGGAATAGAATTAAGAGGGATGGGAAATGATATTTTCAACATTTCGGGTAAACCTTTTTCGCCCGAAAACCTGAACGCCACTAAGGATAGATTGAAAAATCTCGAATTATGTATTCCCTGTATCTCTTCGGGCTGCGCGTTAAAATACGGCGATAAAGAAGAAGATAACGTAAATGAATTGATTGAATATATTTCACTTGCGGGAAAACTCAAAACTCCGTATATCAGAGTACTCGGAGACGAAAAAGTATTTCCCGACGGCGAAGTTGACGATAAAACCGTTATTCGAGAAATAAAACGACTGTTGCCCGCAGCCGAGAAAAACAACGTAACTTTACTGGTTGAAACGAACGGCGTATATGCCGATACCAAACGTCTTGCCAAACTTTTAACCGATATTAAAAGCGATTATGTAGGCGCGCTTTGGGACGTTCATCATCCATACCGCGTGAACGGCGAGACGCCTCAGCAAACCGTACAAAATCTCGGAATATTCATTAAATATACGCATATCAAAGATTCGGTTGTTAAAGACGGGAAAGTCGTGTACAAGATGATGGGATACGGAGATTTGCCGATAGACCGCATAATGCGCGCTTTGAGATCGATTAATTACGAAGGGTTCATAACGCTCGAGTGGCTTAAAAAATATATGCCCGAACTCGAAAGTGCGGGAGTCGTGTTTTCTCAATTCAGAACTTATATGAGTAAATATGAAGATATAAAAAGTCATAAGCAAAAGGACGCGTCCGCAGTAAGAAGAGAAGTGCTGAGCGTACCGCACGTAAAAGATCAGTTTAACGGTGAACTGATATATTCAAACCGTCACGTCGGCAAATATGTTTGGGAGAAAGAGCATTTGATAGATTTGACGTTTTCGCAGGTTTTGGATCGTATGGTCAAAGAGTTTCCCGATCAGTATGCTTTCAGATATACGGTACTCGATTATACGAGAACGTATAAAGAGTTTCGCGACGACGTCGATACTTTCGCGAGAAGTCTTATCGCGCTTGGAGTAAAAAAAGGCGACCATGTGGCAATTTGGGCGACTAACGTACCTGCTTGGTATATAACGTTTTGGGCGACCGTTAAAATCGGCGCGGTACTCGTAACAGTCAATACCGCATATAAAATACATGAAATCGAATATTTATTGAGACAGTCGGATACTCATACGCTCGTTATGATCGATTCGTACAAAGATTGCGATTATATCGAAATAATCAAAGAGATTTGTCCCGAACTCGAAACGGCGGAGAAGCCCGAACGGTTGCATATTTCCAAATTGCCGTTTCTGCGCAATATCATAACCGTGGACAGCAGACAAAAAGGGTGTTACACATGGGAAGACGCAATCAAGCTTGCCGATACCGTTCCGCAATCGAAAGTGGACGAGATGGCGGCTAAGGTGGACAAACACGACGTCTGCAATATGCAATATACGTCAGGCACGACAGGTTTTCCGAAAGGCGTAATGCTTACTCATTACAACGTTGTGAACAACGGTAAAGCCATCGGCGACTGTATGGATTTATCGACCGAAGACAGAATGATGATACAAGTTCCGATGTTTCACTGTTTCGGTATGGTACTCGCTATGACCGCAAGTATGACGCACGGCGTCACAATGTCGCCTATACCCGCGTTTTCGCCGACGAAAAGTCTCGACTGTATCAACAGAGAAAAAATTACCGCTTTTCACGGCGTTCCGACTATGTTTATCGCAATGCTCAATAATCCGAATTTCGAGAGTACGGACTTTTCGCATATGCGCACGGGAATTATGGCGGGCAGTCCTTGTCCCATCAAGGTGATGCGCGAAGTTATCGACAAAATGCATATGTCGGAAATTTGTATAACCTACGGTCAGACCGAAGCGTCGCCCGCAACGACAATGAGTAAAACGTCGGATTCGATTGAAACGAGAGTGAATACGGTAGGTGCAAGCATTTTCGGCGTAGAGTGTAAAATAGTGGATCCCGAAACGAACGCGGAATTGCCGTCCGGTGTAGACGGGGAATTCGTCGCGCGCGGATACAATATTATGAAAGGGTATTACAAGATGCCCGAGGCGACAGCGAGTGCAATAGATAAAGACGGCTGGCTGCATAGCGGCGACCTTGCGCGTAAAGACGAAAACGGTTATTACAAGATTACGGGACGCATTAAGGATATGATTATCCGCGGCGGCGAAAACATTTATCCGAAAGAAATAGAAGACTTTATTTATACGCATCCGAAAGTGTCCGACGTTCAGGTAATCGGCGTTCCCGATAAAGATTACGGTGAAGAGGTTATGGCGTGCGTTATTCTCAAAGAAGGAGAGACTATGACGGAAGACGAACTCAAAGATTACGTCAAAACGCATATGGCTAAACATAAAACGCCGAGATACGTCGCTTTTGTAGACAGTTTTCCGATGAACGCCGCCGGTAAAATTCTCAAATACAAAATGCGTGAACAAGCGATCGAGACGCTCGGACTTAACGACGCGAAAAACATAGAAACGGCTTAATTATATTCTTTACATATTTTCTCGTGATTTTCATACAATATCACGAGGTGAATATGCGTATTGAAATAAGTATAGACGTTGATTTTAAGGAAGAACTCGAATTTTTGAAAAGAGAACTTGAAAGAGACTGCGGTATTATGGGCAGCAGAGCGTTTTTTGAAGTCGAAGATTCTGAAATATCCGAATACGAGCCGATAATCGAAGAGATTATTCTTACTTCTTTTAAGTACCGATATTTTTATAACGAAGTTAAAGACAGAATTACGGAGCTTGCCGATATTGCAATTCTTTTTTCGATAGTCGATTTTGACGGATACAGAGAAAGACAAAAAGTATACGCGCTTTGTAAAAGCCGTGAGATTTGTATAGACGGTATATACAATTTTTCTTTGCAAGAGCTTAGAGACGAGTGGGATAAATTGATAGAGCTTCTTAAAGAGTTTTATACGCATAACCCGACGTTTAATGAAAAGTGCGAACTTGTTTCATATATGATACAAGGGTTTAAGAGTTGTTATAAAAGGGTAAAGTATTATGTGGATTCGGATAAAGACGTCACCGATTTGCAAAAAGTGATTTATTATCATGAAAAAATCGATTTGAGTCTTTGTTCTGATAACGTAAGAAGTTTATTTTCGTCCGTTTATAATTAAATTCTTGACAAGGCTGAAATATCGGCTTATAATAAACATATAAATTCACTTTATGTACGGACAAGTAGACATTAACACCGGAATATAAGAGAGCGTTCCCGTGGCTGAGAGGAACGTATTCGAGGATACCGAGCGAAACCGCCGTTCATGTGACCGTACTGACGGAATCAGTTCACGAAGCGGCAGAAGCAATTCTGCAATCAAGGTGGAACCGCGGATATTATATTCGTCCTTGGCATTTGACGTCAAGGACTTTTTATTTTGTGTATATGGAGGAAAGACGTATGATTATAACGTTAAAAAACGGAACGAAAAAATTCGACGCGCCCGTAACGATTCTCGATATTGCGAAGTCGATAAGCGAAGGTCTTGCGCGTGCGGCTCTTGCGGGAAAAATCGACGGCAAACCGACCGAACTCAATACGATAGTCGATAAAGATTGTAAAGTCGAAATAATAACGTTTGCCGACGAAGAAGGTAAAAGTATATACAGACACACCGCCTCTCACGTTTTGGCGCAAGCGGTACTCAATATTTATCCGACGGCAACGCTTGCCATCGGTCCGTCTATTTCAACGGGGTTTTATTACGATATAGATTTTAAGACGCCCGTAACCGTCGAAGATCTCGAAAAGATAGAACAACAGATGGCGAAAATTATAAAAGCCGACTATCCTATCGAAAGATTCGTTTTGCCGAGAAAAGAGGCTCTTAATCTTATGAAAAAGAACGAGTATAAGAAAGAACTTATCAACGAGCTTCCCGCTGACGCCGAAATATCTTTCTATAAACAAGGCGAATTCGTGGATATGTGTACGGGTCCGCATCTTACATCGACGGGTAAAATCAAATGCTTTAAGTTGATAAGCGTTACGGGGGCTTATTGGAGAGGTAACGAAAACAACAAGATGCTTACGAGAATATACGGAACGGCGTTCGATAAAAAATCCGAACTCGAAGAGTATCTGAAAGAACTTGAAGAAGCGAAGTTGAGAGATCATAATAAACTCGGCAGAGAACTCAATATTTTTATGACTGACGAAAACATCGGGCAGGGACTGCCGCTTTTGAAACCGAAAGGCGCGAGAATACTTCAAATCTTGCAAAGATTCGTCGAGGACGAAGAAGAGAGAAGAGGATATTTGCTTACCAAAACTCCGAGTATGGCAAAGAGCAATCTTTATAAGACAAGCGGACACTGGGATCATTACCGTGATAAAATGTTCCTAATAGGCGACGAGGACAGTGAAGACGTAATGGCGTTGCGTCCTATGACTTGTCCTTTCCAATTCACAATCTATAACGATGAATTGCACAGTTATAAGGATTTACCCGTAAGATATGCGGAAACCGCTACGCTTTTCCGTAAAGAAGCAAGCGGTGAAATGCACGGTCTTATCAGAGTAAGACAGTTTACGTTGTCAGACGGACATATAGTATGCACTCCCGATCAGCTCGAAGAAGAGTTTGCGGGATGCGTCGATTTACTTTATTATTTGCTCGATTGTCTCGGAATACGCGACGACGTTTCGTTCAGATTTTCAAAATGGGATCCGAAGAATAAAGAAAAGTATATCGATAATCCGGAAGCGTGGGAAAAAGCGCAAACACTTATGCGCAACATACTCGACGATTTGAAAATCGAATATGTCGAAGCGGAAGGCGAAGCCGCGTTCTATGGTCCGAAACTCGACGTTCAGGCGCGTAACGTACACGGCAAAGAGGATACGTTGTTTACGATTCAAATCGATTTCAGCCTTGCCGAAAGATTCAATATGGTATATATCGACGAAAACGGTGATAAAAAACACCCGTTCATTATCCACAGAAGCTCGATAGGCTGTTATGAACGTACGCTTGCTATGCTTATCGAAAAATATGCGGGCGCGCTGCCCGTTTGGATGTCGGCTGAACAAGTCAGAGTATTGAGCCTTACCGAAAGAACGGAAAACAACGTCAAAGAAATCGTTTCGGAATTGAGAAAATCGGGCGTAAGAGCGACGGCGGACGTCAGAAACGAAAAAATAGGTTATAAAATACGCGAAGCGCAACTCGAAAAGATCCCTTATATGTTGATAATAGGTGATAAAGAAGTCGAAGAAAACGTCGTAGCCGTCCGCGCGAGAGGCGAAGGAGATATAGGAAAAATGAGTATCAAAGACTTTATAAAACGCGTTAAGGACGAAATCGAAGCAAAAAAATAAAAAAACGTAACAAACGTTTGACAAAGCGAATATAATGTGGTAAATTATCAAAGTAAAGCAGAGTTATCTCTCACCCTAAGCCGACGGTGAACGGGTTGCTTATTTCGGAATTTTGCGACGCATAGTCGCACATTACTCTTTTAAGCGGATACTCTGTGAGCATCCGCTTTTTTATATTAAGCGAAGCAAGGAGGGCACAGCTATCAATAAAGAGCATCAGATTAATCACGAGATTAAAGACCGTGAAGTCAGAGTCGTAGACGAAGACGGAACTCAACTTGGGATTATGAGCGCGGAGGAGGCTAACCGCATTGCCGACAGCAAAAATCTCGATTTGGTCAAAATATCGCCTCAGGCGGTACCGCCGGTTTGCAAATTATTGAATTACGGCAAATACCGTTTCGAACTTATAAAGAAAGAAAAAGAATCGAAGAGAAATCAAA
>ONBF01000022.1 GCA_900315995.1 uncultured Eubacteriales bacterium | reverse complement strand
TCTACAAAAGCAAGTATTCTTTCCATACGATACGGCGCACTGATAATAAGTAAAACGGCAAGTGCAACGCCGAGCGTTCCGAAGACGACGAACGTTTTCTTTTTTCCGCCGCCCACAAAGAGCATAATCATAAGAACGCTTGCGACGCATATCGTTATCGACATATTGGGTTCGAGCATTAACAATACGCACATAATACCGCCTGCGATAAGCGGCGGTAACATACTTATAATTCCGCTCAGTTTTCTTTTCGACATATAAGCCGCGCAATATACGCACAATCCGAACTTTGCAATCTCCGACGGTTGAAGCGTGATTATTCCGAGATTGAGCCATCTTTTTGCGCCGTAACTTTCCACTCCGATTCCGGGAATTAAACAAAGTATGAGTAAAAAGTAACTTACGCCGAGAATAACGTATCTTAATTTATAAATCGTTTCTGTTTTTATAATTGTACAACCTATCAAACATACAAGTCCTATAACGAAACCGATCAACTGTTTTTTAACGTAATAAAACTCGTCCCCTTTAAGTCCTGCGGAATACGAACTCGCGCTGTATATCATAACAATACCGATAAGGCATAAAAGCATTACGGTAATTAATATACATATCAATACTTTATTCTTCATAATACTTTTTTACTATTTTCTCGAAAGCATTACCGCGGTCGGCATAGTTTCTATACTGATCGAAACTTGCGCAAGCAGGAGAAAACAAAATATTTCCGACGCTTATTTCGGAATTGGCTGCAATAAAGGCGTCCTCCAAAGTTTTACACGTCGTAAAACGATTAACTCCGATTTCGAGCGCGGTATCCCTAAGCGATTCGGCGTTTTCTCCGAAAAAAACAAAGTGTTTTATTTTATCCTTTACGGTCTTGAAAAAATCCGCGTATTTTTCTCCCTTTTCGCGTCCGCCCATAATAAGCACGGTTTCTCCGCGCATTTTATTTACCGCGGTAATAGTTGCCGCGGTATTCGTTCCCTTGCTGTCGTTGAATATTCTCAAATCGTTTCTGTCGTAAATTTTTTCGACCGTATATTTAGCGGGTTTGAATTTTTTTATAGTATTTACGGCAACCGCATACGGAAGTTTGAGTATTCCGCATACGGCGAGCAAAGCAAGCGCGTTGTCGATACATGTATTGTCCGTTTCCGACTTGTCGCAAACAAAAGTTTCTTTCTTATCACAAGCAAAGTATATTTTGTTATCTTTGACGTAATAGCCGTTATCGAGTATAAGATTCGACGAAAAATATATTTTACGAGAAGCGATATTCTCTGTCAGTTTGAGAATTTTTTCGTCGTAATTCAAAACGGCATAATCTTCCGACGTCTGATTAGCCGTTATTCTTATTTTAGACTTTATATAGTCTTCAAACGTTTTATGTCTGTCTATATGGTCGTTCGTTACGTTCAATATTATTGCGATATGCGGCTTAAATTTATCGGTGTACTTTAATTGAAAACTGCTTGCTTCTATTACCGCGACATCACTTTTTACAAGCGTTTCGACTTTCTCGCAAAGAGGCGAACCTATGTTGCCGAGCGGATACGCGTTAATATAAGATAAATTCAAAAAATCGGATATAAGCGTCGTAGTCGAAGTTTTTCCGTTCGTACCCGTCACCGCAATAATATCGCTTTCGGTATACAAGTATCCCAATTCGAGTTCGGAAATTATTTTAACCTTTTTTTCGGATAACTCGATAATGATTTTGTTATCGTCGGCAACCCCGGGGCTGACGACCGCAAAGTCGAGCGCGTCCATATTGTCTGACGTCAAAATACCGACGTTAAAAATATTTATGTACTTATAAAGTTGCGCTTCGTTATCGTCGTAGACGAATACGTTATACCCTTTATGTATCAATAGTTTCATTGCGGCGACACCGCTTTTTCCGAGCCCGATTACAGCAACATTTTTCATATTTCCACCTTACGCATAAAAAATAATACAAATTATTCCAACAAGAACCGACGCGAGAAAATATCCCGAAACGATTTTATTCTCATGAATACCTTTTCTTTCAAAATGGTGATGTATCGGTGCCATTAAGAAAACTCTTCTGTGCACAAGTTTGAACACGATAACTTGAATAATAACCGATAATGCGGTAATTAAATAAACTATTCCGATAATCGGAAGATAAAACGAATTTCCCGAAAACATTGCAACGCACGCCGCTCCCGCTCCGATTGCGAGTGAACCCGTATCTCCCATAAAGATTTTAGCGGGGAAACTGTTAACAACGACAAAAGCGATAAGCGCGCCCGCAAAAGCCGCCGAAAAAGCGGCAAGCGTCATAAGGCTATCGTCTCCGATACTCGCAACGCTATTTATCATTATCAAAAGAATTACGGTAAACGTAGTAAAATACACGCTTGAAGTACTTGCGGCAAGTCCGTCAAGCCCGTCTGTCAAATTAACCGAGTTTGTCATTGCGACAAGTATGAATATATATATCGGTATAGCCCAGTAAGATAAATCGACGGTATATTCGCTAAACGGAATCTTAAATACCGAACCGATATTTTGATTTAAGTAACAGTATACCGCGACCGCAATCGCAACGAGTGTCTGCGCGACAAGTTTTTGATAAGGTTTCAGACCTAAATTATGTTTTGTTTTTATTTTCAGAAAATCATCGGTAAAACCTATCGCCCCGTATGCAAGAGTTACGACGGCGGCAACCGAACCGAGTGAATTGAACCTATTTGAAACAAGAACAATCAAGCACGCCGAGAACAAAAAAATAAGTCCCCCCATAGTAGGAGTACCTTGCTTTGAGTTATGGTTATCAACGTACTCGTATATAGGTTGTTTTGCTCCCGCTGTCTCCTTGATTATAAGCGGCGACATCACGAGCGCCCCGATTATTCCGAGAATCGAATATATACCAATTCTTACTATACTCAATTATCTGCTCCCAAAATTTCATACACGGCGTTTTTATCGGAATATTCACTTTTCACACCGTTTGTTTCTATGTAATTCTCGGCGCCTTTACCGGCAATTACAAGTACGTCGTCATTAACCATAAGACCTATCGCATACTTAATCGCAGCTTTTCTGTCGACTATTTCAAAACACGCTTTATCGCCGCGCATACCGCGCTTTATATCACTAATAATATCTTGCGGATTTTCGTATCTCGGGTTATCGGACGTAAGCACAAGCACATCCGAAAGTTTCTCCGCGATTCTTCCCATTACGGGACGTTTAAGCGCGTCTCTGTTACCGCCGCAGCCGAACACACAAATAAGTTTATGCGGTTTGAACTCTCTTGCCGCTTTCAATAGATTATCAAGTCCGTCGGGCGTATGAGCGAAGTCGATTATTATCTTACCCTTCGCGGTATCCGTTACGTTATAACGTCCGTCTATCGAATCGAGTGCCCAAACGCCTTCGGCTATATCGTCTTTTTTAATTCCGAGAATATGCGCGCAAGCAGCGGCGGCTAAAATATTATAGACGTTAAATATACCTTTTAAGCGTGTATTAATAGTATATATTTCATCGGCAGAATTTATTACAAAATTGCTTTCGTGTCCTTCTTCGACATCCAATGCAAAAACGTCCGCAGGATTTTTTATTCCGTACGTCAAAGACGGCTTTTTGAATTCGTACTTGATATTATCCGCATTAATTACCGAATAATAACACGCGTTTGAATTAATAAAGTCGATTTTTACTTTCGCATAGTTTTCCATAGTTTTGAAAAAATCGAGATGGTCTTGCGTAATATTGGTAAGTATACCGACCGTCGCTCTGATACCCGCAAGTTTTTTAAGGTAAACAGCGTGTGCGGAAGCCTCGATTATAACGTATTCCATACCATCGTCAAGCATACGGGACAAAATACCGTGCAATACAATCGGATCGGGCGTAGTATACCCCGTATCAATTATTTTATCGTTCCATCTTGCGCCCAAAGTACCTATTATTCCGACTTTCCTACCGGCATGTTCAAGTATTGATTTTATCAAAAATGCAGTCGAAGTTTTGCCGTTCGTACCGGTTATAAATACGATTTTCAATTTATCCGCAGGGTTGTTGTAAAACTTGGCGGCGGTTAAAGCCATCGTCTCCCTTACGTCTTTAACTTTTATTATAGTAACGCCATAGTCGTTATTTATATCACGTTCCGTAACTACGGCAACCGCGCCCTTAATAACGGCGTCTTGTATATAATCGTTGCCGTTACGCGTATATCCGTCTATTGCAAAGAACACGGAGTTTTTTATCACGTCATTTGAATCGATACACAATTTAACGACTTCCGTTTTTGAATTCGTTTGACTGAACAAATCTGATAAATACATATTAACTCCTTTATTGAAACCTGACGTACACCGTAGTGTATTTATTTATAAGGCTGCCTGCGGCAGGTATTTGATATACGGCTTTTCCCTCGCCTTCGCACTCGTACGCAAGATTAAGCGCTTTAAGTTTCGCGAAAACTTCGCTTTGACCGTCGCCGTACAAGTCGGGCATCTCGAACTCAACATCATATGACGCGTCGAGATTGGCAGGTGCTACGTTGAAATGTGCGAACAAGTTCGAGAATACATAATTTGCATACGGAGCGGCAACTATACTTCCGTAATATACTCCCGTATCGGGTTCGTCAACTATCATAAGCATTATATACTCGGGCTTATCGGCGGGCGCAAACCCAAGAAACGACGAAACGTATTTACCTCTTGCGATTGCGCCGTTTACATACTTTTGCGCCGTACCCGTCTTACCGCCTATTCGATACCCGTTGACGTAAGCGTTTTTTCCGCTTCCGTCACTCACTACGCCTTCCAAGTACTCTCTCAGTTTTTTACTTGTCGCTTCCGATACGACGGTATGATTGATACGCGGTGAATTATTATAAGTTATCTTTCCGCTCGTTTCGTCATAAATGCTGCTTACTATATACGGTTGCATCAATTTTCCGCCGTTTACAGCCGCCGCGGCGGCTGTCACAAGTTGTAACGGCGTCACGGCTATGGCTTGCCCGAAACCTATTCTCGCAAGGTCGACGTTTTTAACGTTTTCGGCTTTTATGTTTATCCCCATACTTTCGCCATACAACTCTATTCCCGTCTTTCTGAAAAGTCCGAACTTATCGATATAACCGTAAAACGTATCAGTGCCAAGTCCCAAGGCGCAGTCCATAAAACAGCAGTTACAACTGTTTTTTACTGCGGTTGCGAAGTTTTGACTTCCGTGTCCCGCAGTTTTCCAGCACTTGATTTTTTGTCCGTCCACTATTCTGTTACCGCCGCAATAATAAGCGGACGCGTCGGTTACTATCCCTTCTTCGATAGCGGCTGCCGCAGTCAGTATCTTAAACGTCGAACCGGGTTCTATCACGTCGCCGACTATATGGTTTTTCGAGCCCGTATATAAAGTCGCAATGTCGTTACGCGGAATATCGTTCAAATCAAAATTCGGCGCGTTCGCCATAGCAAGTACGGCACCCGTATTTACGTTCATTACTATACACGACGCGCTTTGCGCTTTATGTCTCAACATTGCGTCGTTCACCGCCGACTCCGCAAGACTCTGTATATAATAGTCGATTGTCAGATTTACGTTCTGCCCGTTTATTGCGGGAACGTAACTTGTCGGCGCATTAATATCACGTCCCACAAGATCCGTTTCGGTCAAACTGTAACCGTTGACTCCGTACAAGTATTTATCGAAATACTTTTCGAGCCCTTCCTGCCCGTGCTTGTCATAGTCAACATATCCGAGTAATTGCGTCAGAAAGTTTCCGTAGTTATAGTATCTCAGTATATTTTCGGATACGTATATTCCGCTTAACTCAGACGTAACGATTTCCACCGTTTTATCACGTGTTACATTTTTGGCGATTGTTATTTCCGATACGCGCGCAGATGTAATTTTTTCGTACAACTTTTCGTATTGAATACCGAGTACGTCTGCTAAAAGACGCGCAACATTATCCGCGTTTTTTACCGAATTCGGTCTTACATATATATCGTACAAAGTAGACGAATCCGCAAGCACTATACCGTTAGCGTCGATAATCTTGCCCCTTATCGGAGTAACGGGCAGATCGCGCATCCATTGTTCCGCCGCGCGCGCTTGAAGAACGGAACCGTTAATAAATTGAATATATCCGAGTTTACCTATTACCGCGGTAAAGAAAAAAGTTATTGATAAAATCACTATCAATAACCTTCTTCTAATGGGATATAGAGATTGTTTATGTCGCAAATTAAACAGTTTACCTCCGATTAACCGAATATTTCGCAAAATTTATCAAACCAATTGGACGAAGTCTTACGCGTATCGGGTATTTCTTCGATATAATCATAAGAATCCTCTTCCGTTCCGTTTGTATCGTTTTGCATCCGTGTCAATGAATACAATTCAACGTTTTCCGCATCAACGGTAATATTTCTACCCGCAGTGGTATAATTTTTCTCCTGCTCGCTTAAAGTTTGATTTTGTTCATCAGATTCTTTTGCGGTAGTAATCACAGTGCTGTTAGCGACAACAAGCGCGATAAATATTGCGACAATAATAACGTAAAGTACAATTAAAAATTTCCCTTTACCACTCATACGCGCACTTTTTTCATTGCTTCTATCCGAAGGATAAAAACGTTCTCTGTTTTGATTGAGCGCTACACTGTCACCATACTGTGTCCGATAGTTATCATAACTGTCATTATCCGGATTAAAACCATAAGTGTTCTGGTTCGCTCCGAAACGTACACGATATCCACCGTACACGTCATCGTTTGACTTAACTTCTCGTCTTAATGATACCATTATATTATGGCCTCCTTTGTAATATTCTTTATAACTTCAAACCCGTTCGGCGATTCTTAATTTCGCACTTGCGGATCTTTTGTTCTCAATCAATTCTTTTTCCGTCGGCAAGATAGGTTTATTTGTAATAACTTTTACTTCCCTTCTCTTGTTGCACGTACAAATCGGTGCGGACTTATCACAAATGCAATCTTTTTCGAGTTCTTTGAAAGTGTTCTTCACTATCCTGTCTTCAAGCGAGTGAAACGATATTACGCATATCCTTCCGCCTGTTTTAAGCTTTAATGCAAATGACGTTATCGCCTCGGCAAGCCCCGACAACTCTCCGTTTACTTCTATGCGAATCGCTTGAAACGTTCTTTTACAAGGATTTCCGCCCGTATATCTCAGTTTTGCCGGTATGCTTTTCTCTACTATCTCCGCAAGCTGTCCGCAAGTTCTTATGGAATTTACCGTTCTGTACTTGCAAATGTTCGCGGCTATTCGTCTTGAAAATCTTTCCTCTCCGTACTCGTAAATGATTTTCGCAAGCTCATACTCGTTGTACTCGTTAACTACGTTAAACGCCGTTAAATATTGTTCTTTGTTCATCCTCATATCGAGCGGCGCATCTTTCGCCATATAACTGAATCCGCGTTCTCTGTCGTCAAGCTGATGTGAAGACACTCCGAGATCGAGAAGAACTCCGTCAAGCCCGTCGGGAGCGTATTTATCTATTTTAGCCGCAACGTTCTTAAAGTCGTCGTTTATAAACGTTATTCTGTCGAAATAATCTTTAAGTTTTTCTCCCGCAGCCATCAGAGCGTCGCCGTCTTTGTCTACTCCGATAAGCCTTGTGTTATGCCCTTTGAGAATAAGTTCGCTATGACCGCCTCCGCCGAGCGTCCCGTCTAAATAAATACCGTTATCTTTTAAGTTAAGACCTTCGAGCACTTCGTTCGGCATTACCGGAAAGTGATAATTTGACATTTTGACCTCTTACAGTCCCGCTTCTTTGAGTCTTGAATTGATTTCGCCCGATTTACCGTTCATCTCCGTCTTGCGAGCGCTCCATCTTTCCGCGCTCCAAAGTTCCGCGCGTGAACCGATACCGATGAACACAATATCTTTAACATCTTTGGTAATACCTGCAAATTCGCGTAATCTTGACGGTAAAGTGAATCTTCCTTGATCGTCCTCGTCTATTTGGTGAGCGTCACCGAGAATCCTTGCGGCGTCCGCGTCGTTTTCATCGAAACTCGACAAATTCGTTTCTATTTTTTCCGCTATTTGCAAAAATTTACTTTCGGGATAGATATACAAACACCCTTGTATACCCGTGGTTACCATCATTTGCTCTCCAAACGACGACTTAATCTTAGCGGGAATTCTCATTCTGCCTTTGGCGTCTATTTGGTGTTCATATGTTCCAAATGCGTAACCCATTACTCTCTCCTACTACCACAATTGTACAATATATTTCGTCCTATTGCAACCACTTTTGAATATTTTTAATAAATATTTTTGTTATATTTTGATTTGCCTTCATTAATTATATCAACTAATTGTAAAAAATCAAGTAAAAAAATATATTTTTTGAGTGGTTATTTATCCCTACTTTTTATGGAAAATTTACATTTTTAAGCTTACAAATGTATTTTAAGCGAAAAAAAACTTTTCCGATACGGAAAAGCCAAACGATTACAAGAATAACTTCAAATGAATTTCGTTATTAATATATTCTTACCAAATTATTATATACAAGGTCGCACGATGTTAAATAATACAGTACGCCGTTATAATTGACTTTCAAATCCGACCGCGCGTTTTTTCCGTGCAAATGTCCGTATACGACCGAATCAACTGCGTTTTCTTGATATAATTTTGTGAAATTGCTTTCTTCCCGTCTTACGTTAAACGGCGGATAATGTATCATAGCAATAAGTTTGTCCCCGTCATCTTTTTTCTTTAACGCGGACGCGACGGCAAGTTTCATACGTTCGGTTTCTCTCGAATAAATTTTCATATCTTCGTCGGTATACTCTTTATCGGGACACACCCATCCGCGCGAACCGAATATCACGTAGTTTCCGAATTTTATCGAATCGTTTTGCACCGCGTACATACCTTCGGGAAGAACGGCTCTTACTTTCGATATCGAGTTCCACCAATAATCGTGATTACCTCTTATTATCACTTTTTTTCCCGATAACTTTCCTATCTCGTCAAGATCGGCTATCGCGTCGTCCAAAGTCATTGCCCAACTTATATCGCCGGCAATCAATACTATATCGTCGTCGGAAACCTGCGCTTTCCAGTTATTGCGAATAACTTCCCAATAATTGTTCCACGCTCCGCCGAAGATATTCATAGGCTTATCCGCTTTTGCCGATAAATGTAAATCACTGATTGCAAAAACTTTCATAATTTATACTATAACATATAACTTAAATCTAATCAACGCTTAAACGCGTTGTATTATAAATAAGCCGCCCGAATCGGACGGCTTAAACATTTTTATCGATATTATTTTATCTCGGCGTCGTCGGGAATAACGGAAGTTCAAAAAATCCCGTACAAACGTCCTGCGTGTACTCTTGACACGGCGGTATAAAGCAATACCCGTAACTCGGTATCAATAATTCAACCTCCGTGACTATCTTCAGTATTACGGTCACACACATGTTCAGGTTAAAGGTCAAATCCGAAACATATGTACCGTCCGGCGATACCGCGCCGACAACCGCTTCGACTTCATAAGGAATCATTGACGGTTGCGGAACGTTAAGCACCACGTCTTCTGTAATGCAAATCGTTCCGATAGCAGTCCCCGCCGCTCCGTAAGCGTCGGTATACGAAACTTCAATAGGGATTGCAATATCCGCTTTTACTCTTGACAAATTGGGTCTTTCGTCCAGAGCTTCGATACAGAGATTGCTTATAGTCCCTTTTGACGACGTGCTTTTGGCACTTACGAACGTCAAAGGTTCCGTATATGTATCGGGAGTCGGATCGCACAAAGTAACTTGCACGTTTTCAAGAGAAATCTGTTTCATACAAGCGTCGAAGACTTTCTTTACTTGTACGCAAACTTTCTCGCACATACCGTTTAAGGGGTTACCTTGCATAATTCCGGGGATTCTGTCGTTATTACTGTTAATGAAGGACATCTTCTCACCTCCTTTTTTTATCATATTTTATTGTATGAAACACCTAAAAAAGAAGTGAAAACAAAAATTTATTCGAGAATTTGTTTTATCCGTAATTCAACCGCGTCTCTTCCCGTCTTCTTTATCGAACTTACAACATAAACGTTGTTTATCCCGACGTTAAGGCTTTCGGCTATACGTTTACGCGCAATATTCTGTCGCATTGTCGACAGTTTATCCGCTTTGGTCGCAATAATCGAAAAATCAATATTCTTTCTGAACAAATAATCAATCATTTGAATATCGTTTTGCGTCGGCTCGTGCCTTATATCAAACAACACGAAAACGTGCCTTAAATTTTCGCTTTCAAAATATTTGTCGGTTAAATCCGCCCATTTTTTCTTTTCAGCGTCGCTTACGCGCGCGTACCCGTACCCGGGTAAATCTACGAGATAAAACTTTTTATTGATAAGAAAATAATTAATAAGGCGGGTACGTCCTGGTTCTTGGGACGTACGCGCCAAATTTTTGTAATCCGTTATAAAATTAATGAACGACGATTTGCCGACGTTTGACTTGCCCACAACGGCAATTTCGGGCATATGGTAATTCGGCAGTTTATTTGCGTCGCTGACGGATATTATGAATTCCGCATTTATTACATACATTTATATAAGTGCCGTTTTGAATACGCTTCCTATATCGGTTACGGGAATAAAACGTATTTTATCTTTAACCGTTTCGGGAAGTTCTTCAAGATCCTTTTTATTATCGTCGGGGATTATAACGTCCGTAATTCCCGCGCGCAATGCGGCAAGCGACTTTTCTTTAAGTCCCCCTATCGGCAATACGTGACCTCGCAACGTTATTTCTCCCGTCATTGCAATACCGCTCTTGACGGCGCGTCCCGTCAATGCCGAAAGAATAGCGGTTGCAAGCGTAATTCCCGCTGACGGTCCGTCTTTCGGAATCGCACCTTCGGGAACGTGAATATGCAAGTCGGTTGCGGTAAAGGTTTCGGGCGCAATATCGTATTTATCGGCGTTGGCTCTTATATAACTCAACGCCGTTTTCGCCGATTCCTTCATTACGTCTCCGAGTTGCCCCGTAAGCTGAATTTCTCCTTTTCCGCTCATAGTCGTTACTTCGATGGTAAGCGTTTCGCCTCCGACGGCAGTCCAAGCAAGACCGGTAGCGGCACCTATTTCGTCTTCCTTCATTACATCACTTTCGGTATATTTAAGTATACCGACAAATTCTTTTAGATTCTTTTCGGTAACTCTAACTTTATCGATTTTATCTTCGAGAATTTTTCTTGCCGTTTTTCTGCATATCTTTGCGATTTCCCTTTCGAGATTTCTGACGCCCGACTCTTTTGTGTAACCGTTGATCAAAAGTTTCAAAGCGTCGTCGTTTATCGACAGTACGTCGTCGGGAAGTCCGTTTTCTTTTATCTGTTTACCTATCAAATGACGTTTGGCTATTTCGAGTTTTTCAAGCTCGGTATACCCCGTCATATCGATAAGTTCCATACGGTCGAGTAACGGTCTCGGAATAGTATTTATATTATTAGCCGTTGCGATGAACAAGACTTCGGACAAATCGAACGGCACTTCAAGATAGTTATCTCTGAATTGGAAATTCTGTTCGGGATCGAGTACTTCGAGTAACGCGCTGCTCGGATCTCCCTTATAGTCCGAACTTATTTTATCTATTTCGTCGAGTAAAAACACGGGATTATTTGTACCGCAAAGTTTAATATTGTACATTATGCGTCCGGGCATAGCCCCTATATACGTTTTACGGTGTCCTCTTATCTCCGCTTCGTCGTGTACGCCGCCTAAACTCATACGCACATATTTTTTACCGAGCGCGCGCGCGATTGATTTTGCAATCGAAGTTTTACCTACTCCGGGAGGACCCGCAAGACACAGTATCGGACCGTGTGAATTTTTAGTAAGCTGTCTTACCGCAAGGTATTCGATAATTCTGTCTTTAATCTTTTCAAGCCCGAAGTGGTCTTCATCGAGAATTTCCTGCGCGTGTTTCAAGTCGTTATTGTCTTCGCTTGAAGTTTTCCACGGAAGTTCGACTACCCACTCTAAATAATTACGAACTACGCCGTATTCGGGCGTACCCGACGGCAATCTTGCCATACGTGTAAAATCTTTCAAAAACTTCTCTTTGATTGTTTCGTCAACGTCCGACGCTTCTATTTTTTTACGCAATTCTTCTATCTCAGCGCCACCTTCGCCGAGTTCTTCCTGAATTGCTTTAATTTGTTCTCTCAGATAGTATTCCTTCTGATTCTTGCTTAACGCCATATCGACTCTCTCTTTTACTTTATTCGAAACTTTTAGCATTTCGTTTTCGTAATTAAGCGTTTTGCAAACAAGTTCGAGACGCTTTTCAACGTCCGATTCTTCGAGAATTTTCTGCTTGTCAATCTGTTTTATTGCGTCAGCCATTGCGTCGGCAAACTTTCCGGGCGCGTCCATATTAATAAGTATTTCAAACGCTTCTCTCGGTACTTTCATAGACTTGCGACAGTATTCGGAAAAAATATCTTTCGCGCTGCGCATCAAAGCGACTGCTTCGAGCGTATCTGTATTTACGTCTTCCGTTTCGATGGCGTTCGCGCGCAAAAACGGTACTTCTTGCGTGAAATCTTTGATTTTCACACGCATAAGACCTTGTATCGTTATTTTTGCCGTACTGTTAGGGACTTTCAAAAACTGTTTAATAACGCCCAAACAACCGACATCGAAAATATCGTTTTTAGTCGGCTTGTCCGCAAGCTTATCTTTTGCGGATACGAATATTACGCTTTTATTCTCTTTAAGCGCGGTTTCGCAAGTCGTATAAGTAACGTCATGCGGAACATCTATACTCATAAACATTTCGGGGAACAACGTAGGTCCTTTAAGGACTACAACGGGTATATCGTTAAATTCTTTCATAATTCACCTTTTTCCTTGCGTTTATTATATATTACGGGAATTTTTTTTGCAACAAAAAAAGCCGTGTAAACAGCACGGCTTCATTGGTAATTACTGTAATTATGCGGTAATTTTTCTGACTATTTCAGGTTCGTTTCCGCTTTCTATGCAGTCTTTCGTGAGCGTTACTTTCTCAATCGTCTTGTCGCTCGGAATATCGTACATAAGTTTTAACATAGCACTTTCGAGTATCGTTCTCAATCCTCTTGCGCCCGTTTTCAGCTTAATTGCTTTTTGCGCGATAGCCGAAAGCGCGTCGTCCTCAATCTCGAACTTAACGCCATCGTAATCGAGAAGTTTAGAATACTGTTTGACAAGCGCGTTTTTCGGTTCTGTCAAAATACTTATCAAAGCCGTCTCGTCAAGCGCGTGAAGCGATACGACGATAGGCATACGACCTACGAATTCGGGAATTAAACCGTATTTTATAAGATCATCGGGTTGAAGGGATTTCAAAAGATTAAAAGACGAATCGAAAGATTCTTTTTCGTCCGTTTTGATATTCGCGCCAAAACCGAGACTCTTTGTTTCAAGTCGCTTACCCACAATTTTATCAAGCCCGACGAACGCTCCTCCGCAAATAAAAAGTATGTTTGTCGTGTCTATATCGATGCATTTTTCCATAGGATGTTTGCGTCCGCCCTTAGGAGGCACACTTGCGACCGTGCTTTCGATAATCTTCAAAAGTGCCTGCTGAACTCCTTCGCCGGATACGTCGCGCGTAATCGAAACGTTTTCGGACTTTCTTGCAATCTTATCGATTTCGTCGATATACACTATACCCATCTGCGCTCTTTCCACGTCAAAATCGGCAGCTTGCAAAAGCTTCAAGAGTATATTCTCAACGTCTTCGCCTACATATCCCGCTTCCGTTAAAGTAGTTGCGTCCGCAACGGCAAACGGTACGTTAAGAATTTTTGCCATAGTACGCGCAAGTAAAGTTTTACCCGAACCTGTCGGACCGAGCATCAAAATATTGCTCTTTTCAAGTTGTATATCGTCATCGTTCTTCGTCGAAAAAACTCTTTTGTAGTGATTATATACGCCAACCGACAAAACGCGTTTCGCTTCATCCTGCCCGACTATATACTCGTCGAGTTCGGCTTTTAATTCTTTCGGCGTCAACAATTTTTGCGGCTTGATTTCCGAAGTATCCGACTTCTCTTTTTCTTTTTTGAGAATATCGGAACATATCTCCACGCAATCACTGCAAATATATACGCCGTTCGGACCCGTAATCATTTTTTCGACGTCGTTTTCGGATCTTCCGCAAAACGAACACTCGATTATATGCTTATCCATTAGATACTCCTATATTAATTCCGTATAATAATAGTCTATTATCGATATTCGCTTAAATTCGTCTTAATTTCTTTTTTCAAAGACCTCGTCGATAAGACCGTATTGCTTTGCCTCTTCCGCGGATAAAAAGTTATCTCTGTCGGTATCTTTCTCAATAGTTTCCAACGGTTGATTGGTATTTTTGCTCAAAATACCGTTGAGTTTCTTTTTAATTTTCAAGATATGATCGGCATGTATTGCAATATCACTCGCTTGCCCCTGCGCGCCACCCAAAGGTTGATGGATCATTATCTCGCTGTTGGGAAGAGCATATCTTTTGCCCTTAGCACCCGACGATAGAAGAAACGCACCCATTGATGCCGCCATCCCAACGCAAATTGTCGAAACATCGCACTTGATGTAATTCATTGTATCGTATATGGCAAGACCCGCCGTAACGCTTCCTCCGGGACTGTTGATATAGAAGTTTATATCTTTATCGGGATCTTTACCTTCAAGATATATAAGTTGCGCGACTATACTGTCAGCGACCAAATCGTCAATCTCTCCCGTCAAAAAAATAATTCTGTCCTCTAAAAGTCTCGAATATAAATCATAAGTACGTTCGCCCGATTCGGTCTTTTCTATAACGTATGGGATAATTCCCGATTTAAGCGTCTTATTCATATTTACTTTCCTTTTTCAAAAAATTCAATAATTTATTCATTACGATTTCGTTCTTAACGTAATCCATTTGTTTTGCTTGCAAATCGTTCTTATAAGTATCGGCGGGCTTACCTGCTTTAACCGCCATTTCGGAGACTTTCGCGGCTACTTCGTCTTCCGTCGCTTCGATTTTTTCGACTTCGACGATTTTATCCATAATAAGCCTTACCTTTATATTTTTGATTGCAATATCTTTATAATCTTTTCTTATATCTTCCGTTTTAATACCGGTGTATTTAAGATAATCGTCAAGTTTCATACCTTGATACATAAGACGGTATTCGAATTGTTTAATCATTTGATCGACTTCTTCTTCTATCATCGGCGTCGGAATTTCGATTTGCGTGCTTTCCGCGATTTTGTCTATCAAAGCGTTTTCCATATCTTCGTCGGCTTTCTTATTATTCTTTTCGACAAGAGCTTTTTTAACGTCTTTTTTGTATTCCGCAAACGTATCGAATTCACTTATATCTTTCGCAAACTCGTCGTCTAACGCAGGAAGTTCTTTTTTGGATATTTCGTTTACTTTGATTGCGAATACGGCGTCTTTACCCGCAAGATTCTGCGCGCCGTAATCTTCGGGAAACTTAACAGTAATATCCTTTTGATCGCCCTTTTTCATCCCGACCAGCTGCTCTTCGAATCCCGGGATAAACGTTTTGGAACCGAGCTCCAAATTTTGTTTTTCCGCCGTACCGCCGTCGAATTTAACCCCGCCGATACTTCCGCTGTAATCTATATTCAAAATATCGCCGAGTTCCGACGCTCTGTCCGTAACTTCGACAAGTCTCGCGCTTTTTTCTCTCGCGCGTTCGATTTCCGCATTGACGTCTTTGGCTTTTACGGGGTACTCGACTTTTTTAAGTGTGAATCCTTTATATTGACCGAGCTCGAAATCGGGTTTTACCGTTACGAAAAGTTTGGCTTTCATACCGTTTTTGATTTCGACGAGTTCCGCGTCGGGTGACGCAACGGGTTCGACGTCTTTGTTTTCTTCGAGAACTACGGGATACGCATCGGACAAAAGTCCGTTGATTGCGTCTTCATAGAATATGCCTTCGCCGTAAGCCTGTTCCAATATTTTACGCGGTACGTGACCTTTTCTGAATCCTTCGTGGGTATACTTGTTCTTATTCTTTTGATACGCCTTTTCAATCGCACCTTCCCACTCTTTCGCGTCGTACGATATTGTAAAAGTTACTTTACCGTTTTCTCTTTCTAACTCGTATTTCATCTGAGCCTCCGAATTACTGTATTTTATTCAATTTATTTATTTTATCACGTAAACTGTTTTAACGCAATTATTTTAATATAATAAAAATAATTATGTTGTATGGTTGTTTGCGCAACAGAATCAATTCGTGTATAATGAATTTATGCCGTTCGATGTTTTTACGTTAAAATACTTAATACGAGAACTCAACGAGAGTTTGTCCGATGGGAAAATCGTTAAAATCAATCAACCCGAAAACGACGAACTCGTTTTGTCTGTTCACACAAAAGGCAATACTTTGAGATTGTCCGTCAGTTGTTCTCCGAATCTTCCGAGAATTAATATCGTCACGGCAAAATCGACTAATCCGCTTGTCGCCCCGTCTTTTTGTATGTCGCTCAGAAAGCATATCTCATCGGGAATTATCAACGGGTTTTCGCTTTTGAATAATGACCGAATAATATGTATCGATATTACGGCATACGGCGAAATGCTCGACAAGAACGAATATTTTTTAATATTCGAACTTATGGGACGTTACAGCAATATTATTCTGACCGATTCGACAAAACGAATCATATCGTGCTGTAAGCAAATACCGTTTCTCGATTCGTCGAGACAAATTATGGCAGGCGTTTTTTACGAACCTCCCGCGACAAACGGAAAAATCAGCATCTTTTCAGATGAGTTTTCGAGTATTGAATCCAAACAAATCGGCGATATTAAGGCATATGCAGGCGAATATCTTATGGGCTTTTCCACGCAAACTTTAACGGAAATAATATATCGAGCGGAGTCTGCGCAGGGAAATACAAATGCGGAGAAATTTTACAATGCAGTTTACGCAATGAACAATACCCCTATCGAACCGTGTTTTAACGATAAAGACTTTTTCGTATTCCCTTATAAGTCCATTGATTGCCAATATACGAAAGCCGACGGCATATCGGACGCAATCGAAAAATCTTTGCTTACAAGAGAACAATCTTTGCGTATCAAAGGAAAAAGCAAATACGTTGTCTCCGCTCTTAAAAACGCATTGAACAGAACGGAAAAAAAGATTGCTTTACAAACGCAAAAACTTTTCGAGTGTCAAAAAGCGGACACATATAAATTATACGGAGATTTACTTTTAATCAACTCGCATCAAAAGGTGAAAAACGCTGATAAAATTATTGTAAACAACGTATACGACGCAAATAGTGCGGAAATCGAAATACCTCTCGATAATACCAAAAATTTAACTCAAAATTCTCAGGAGTATTATAAGAAATACACAAAACTCAAACGCACGGCTCAAAACGTCGAAACTATGCTTGACGAAAACAAACGCCTTTTGGCTTCATTGCAAAACGTCAAGCGCGAACTTGACGAAGCGCGAACGGAAGCCGAAATCGACGACATCAAAACGGAAGCCGTTTTGCTCGGTTTAACTCCAAAAACAAATACAGTCAACAAAAAACAAAAGACCGTCTCTTCCCCTCACCGCTATTCGTTTGACGGATTCGATATAATCGTCGGAAAAAACAACATTCAAAACGACAAACTTACTTTCTCCGACTCCAAGAAAAACTATACTTGGCTTCACGTTAAGAATTATCACGGTTCGCACGTCGTTATCGGTTCGGACGCTCCGTCAAAAGAAGCAATCGTATTTGCCGCCGAACTTGCGGCATATTATTCGGAACTTAAATCGGACGCGAAAGTAACCGTTGACTATACTCTCGTAAAACACGTAAAAAAGAACGGCGCCTTAGGCAACGTAACTTATACGAATTATTCAAGTATTCAAGTTACGCCTTCAAATCACGCCGAACTTTTGGTCTTTAATTATCAATATTGAATTTTTAATTATTCCAAAACACTTATAATTTTTATAATATGAAAATTTTCACTCCCGACAGCGGAAGGATTATCAACAGTAAAGCTACGGTTAACGCAATCCAAAAAGTCGCTTTATAAGCGTTTGATTTATTCTTAACGTAATTATATCCTTGATATGCAACCGCAAAATACAAAATTATCATTACAAGAGAACTGAGTATCCCCCAACTCGGCGTTCCGCCGCATAACTTGATAAGCCAAGTAATAAAATGCATTGCCGCAGCAAGAATAAGCGCAATGAAACACAATGCGCCTATCAAATTCGGCGTTTTGTTATTTGAATTACCGGATTCGTTTCTTCTTCTATTGTTTTTCATAAAAGTCCTTTAATATATATTTATTAACCGTCACTATCAAGTTTATCAATAATTCTCATAAAGTCAAGCGGTGGAGCAGTCTCAAAACAAAAATTTTCCATAGTTATCGGATGCTTGAACTCTATTTTTTTCGCATGCAGCATATGTGACGGAGCATTAAGCTTGTTTAAGTTTCCGTTATAAAGCAAGTCCGCTACCACGGGATGCCCGATATGTTTTGCATGCACTCTTATCTGATGAGTCCGTCCCGTATGCAATCTGAATTCAGTCAAAGTATATCTTTGATAGCGTTTCAAAACCGTATAATCGGTTATCGCATATCTTCCGTCCGCAACGTCGCGAACGACCGCCATTTTTTTTCTGTCGGCTTTACATCTCCCGATTGGCGCGTCTATCGTTCCTTCGTCTTTTGAAAGCACTCCGTCAAGCAACGCGACATAGGTTCTTTTACACGTTTTTTCGGCTATTTGTTCGGATAACGACAAATGCGCTTCGTCTGTTTTCGCAACGACCAGTAACCCTGTGGTATCTTTATCGAGCCTATGCACTATACCGGGTCTTATTACGCCGTTTACGGAACTTAAACTTTTCAACCCGAACAGCAATGCGTTTACAAGCGTCCCGCTTTCGTTGCGTTTCGCGGGATGTACAACAAGTCCTCTTTGTTTGTTTATAACGGCAAGATATTCGTCTTCGTAAATTATATCGAGCGGAATATTTTCAGGTTCGAGCGACAATTCGACGGGATCGGGAATCGTTACGGTAACGACGTCTCCTTCTTTCATTATCCGTCCCATTTTAAGAGTACCGTCTTTAACAATAACGTTACCTTGTTCCGCTAATATTTTTACGTGCGAACGAGTTATTTCCAATTCGTCGGACAAAAATACGTCAAGCCTTAATCCTTGCTTGTCCGCATCAACTATGAGAGTTTTTATTTCCATTTTCGTTCGTTTTCGGTTCGTGCATAATCGGCGACATCCGTTTTTACACTTTCGTTTGCCGTTTCGGCGTTATGTTTAACATTTATCGCGTCCGCGCCGTCAACTTCGTTTATTTTCTTAGGTTCTTTATAAATAAATATCACATAAACGATAAGCAATATTACGCCTATCACCATAGCGGCGTCCGCAATATTGAATATCGGGAAATTGATAAAATCGAATTTCAGCATAATTACGCTCATACGCATAAATTTATTTTTGTTTTTTGTTTTGAAAAGAAATATAATAAGTCCCGCGCTCGCCATAAACGATATTATCGTCAACAACCACGTCGCATCCGAAAGAATACTCCAAGCCGCCCCCTTATTTTCCGCGTACGAAAAAGAAAAAAAGCCCGGAATTACAGTTACGCCGCCACCTGACGCGTCGGCAATAACGTATTGAGCGATATTTTTCATCAAAATATCGCTTAACACTATTGAAATTGCCACGATTATTTCAGTTATAAACATATTTCCCTTATTTACCGTAATTTATCGGTACGGTTATCGTTACGCCGGACGGCGTAAGTAAATATATATTTTTGTTTACGTTCGCAATGCTACCCGATAAAGCGTACACCGCGCCCGACAAAAAATCCATTATCCTTTGCAGAATTTCCTTATCCGCGGATTTCAGTTCAACGACAACGGGTTCCTTTCGTTTAAGATGGTCTATTATTCTTTGAACGTCTTCAAACGTTTTAGGCGAATAAATAGCCATCTTCAAATTAAATTCCTCATCGGCGTTATACGCGCTTTCCTTTGACGGAATACGTTTTCGTCTGCGCATTACGCTTTTGTCGAAATTATTAACATCGGAATCGTTTTTCTCGTTTAACAGCCAATCGGTAAATCTTCCCATTCGATACTCCTACCGCCGAATATACCCCTACCTATTCTGACGATATTCGCACCGAATTCAAGAGCCAACTCATAGTCTTCACTCATACCGACAGACAGATACTTAACTTGCGGCTCGACAGCCGCAAGTCTTTCGTATAGTGAAGCCAACTCACCGTAATATCCTTTAAGTTCATCAAGAGCTTCCGCTCTCGGCGGAACGCTCATTATTCCTTTGATTTTAACGGAATCGTATTTTTTGATAAGCGACACGAAGTCAAACAATTCGCCTTTATTTATTCCGCCTTTATTTATTTCGTTTGCAATATTTACTTCTATCAAAACGTCTGTCGTCGAGTTATTCCGCTTTGACAGTCTTTGCAACTCTGCGGCAAGATCTTCCCGATCAAGTGAATGTATCAGTACGGTTTTACCGAACAAATATTTAACTTTATTCGTTTGTAATTGACCTATAAAGTGCCAATTAAGTCCGACAGACGTATCGTACTTGTCTCTGAACTCCTGCACTCTGTTTTCACCGACGTCCGTAATTCCGATTGCGGATAATTTATCGGTTATGAATTTAGGCACTGTTTTTGTCGCGGCAACGATAAGCGCTCTGCCGTCAACATTTCTTACTACCGTTTCGAAATTCTTTTTTACGTCATTTACATTCATTTTACAAATTCTTCGTATATTGCTTTTATGGCGCGCTCGTAGTCCGCGCACTCAACACCGATTATTATGTTAAGCTCGCTGCTGCCCTGATCTATCATCCTTATATTTACTTTCGATTTTGCAAGTGCGGAGAAAAGTCTGCCCGCTGTCCCCGCTTTATACGACATACCGTGTCCGACAGTTGCGACAAGTGCTAAATTCTTGAATACTTCGATATTATCGGGATGTACGGCGTCTTCAATTCGCTCCAACAAAATATCCAGTTTCCCTTCAAGTTCCGCGTCGTGTATAACCACGCTCGTCGTATCGATACCCGTAGGCATATGTTCTATATTTATTCCGAGCTGTTCTATGCAAGATAAAAGTTTACGACAAAAACCGAGTTCGTTATTCATCATCGACTTCTCTATGAATATTGCCGTAAATCCTTTCGTTCCCGCTATACCCGTAATGACTTCACTCCCGTTGCCGTTCGTTTTCGGCATAATCATCGTACCTTTATTATCGGGCTCGAAAGTATTTTTTATATTAATCGGAATACCCGCCGCTTTAAGCGGGAAAATCGATTCGGGATGTAAAACGTTTGCACCCATGTACGCAAGTTCTCTAAGCTCTTTATACGACAATGTTTTAATGTTCTTAGGATTTTCGACAATTCGCGGATCCGCCATCATAAAGCCGTTGACGTCCGTCCAGTTTTCGTATACGTCCGCATTGACCGCGCGCGCGACAATCGCTCCGCTTACGTCCGAACCGCCACGAGAAAAAACTCTTATTTGTCCGTTAGGCATAGCCCCGTAAAACCCGGGAATTACCGCGTTGTTTTTATCTTTCAAAAGCATAGACGCAATATCGTTCGTGTATTCGGCGTCAAACGTCCCGTCGTCCGAAAACTTGATTATCGTTTCGGCGTCGATAAATTCATAATTCAATTTTTCGGCGATAAGCAACGCCGACAGATATTCTCCGCGCGATGCGGCGTAATCGGGTAACGTTTCTTTAGTTATTCTGTATTCGATTTCATTGTATATAGGTTCGAGATCAATACTTAAACCGAGTTCTTTTTTCAAAGTATCGTATCTGTCTTTTACCTTAACAAAACTTTTGCAAACGCCTATTTCGGCGGCTTCTTTATGACACGCATAAAGAATATCCGTTATCTTCTCGTCACTCTTAAAACGTTTGCCCGCGGCCGAAACGACTACAAAGCGTCGGTCTTTATCGCTTGCTATTATATTTGCAACACTGTTAATCGATTCGGCGGTCGCCATCGACGTGCCGCCGAATTTACAAACTTTAATCATAATATTATCACTTCCTTATTCTGCGAGCTTCGAGATAATACCTTTTGTCTTGCGCTTCGCCCATGGAAAAAGCTTTCTTCGGAAGCACTCCGTTGTTCAACACATACGGAAACAATTCGTTCTTTTCCATCTTCGGCATAACGATTCCGATTGAACCTTTATTGTTTTCGACAACGCTTGTCAAAGAGTTTATGCCGTGAACGTAATCTACGCCCGATATAGTATTATCCTTCAAACTTTGCTCGATATATTTTTGTATTTTCGAAATTTTTGTCGGAGTATCGCCCGACACCGTAAAATCGTTTGCTCCGATTACTTTAATCGTATCTCCCGCGCCCAACGCGCCGAGTCCGTCGATAAACTTTTTCGTCGCTCCGAAAACCACTCTGTGTATAGGCTCGAACGCAAGTCCTTTGTCATAAATATTCACAAGTTCAACAAGAGCATATCGGTTATACTCGTCGGGAGCCTTTTCATAACACGCCTTTGCGGTTGCCAAAGAGTGATTGCCGTCGCCTACCGCAAACAAAAATTCGGTTTCTTTTCCGTATTTCTTTATTTTTTCTTCTTTTGAATCCAAAACGTCGATTATTTCAAATACTTCTTGCGGATTATCTATCAAGTACCCTTTGATATGCCCGCCGTTTTGACACAAATCGAAATCATAAAGCACTTTGAATTTTTCACGCTCAGCGTAAAGCCGTTCGATAAGCATACCTTTCGGATCGTCGCAAAGAAGCATAATATGCGGTAATTCAAGCGGCGCGTTCTCTCTTATTTTCACTCTCGGCGGAATACGTTCGAGTATAGTCCCTTCGGTCGCTTTTATCGGCACGTCGGCAAAAGGCGTAAATTCGTACTTTGTCAAATCGACTTCTATCATAAGACCGAGCCGTATACCCGTCGAGGTCGAACGTTCGACAAGCACGAAACCGTTCACTTCGTTAAAAACGTCGGCGTTTATATATTCGCGCATTTTTTCGTTAATCGACTTAATATAAGCGTCGTTGTTCTGCGTTAAATACGCTTCGGGCAGAATAACATTATACGCGCTTATGTGTCCATCGGTATATTTTTTAACTTCTTCCCAATACTCAGGCTCGCTCGTAAACTGATCGCAAGCCACTACCGCCCAGTGTTCAAAGTCGCTTTTTGGCAACAAAATTTCAGGTTGTTTTACCGTGTTCATTATTGTCTTATCCTTCTTGATTTATTTGTCGGACTGTAAGAAATGCCGTATACGCTTTCTATGGTATCCAAAAGTTTTTCGGGAGTTACATATCTTTTAAGCTCGCCGTTTTTAACGGTTGATATAACGCCCGTCTCTTCACTTATAACGATACTGAGAACATCCGTTTCCTCAGTAATGCCGATTGCGGCGCGGTGACGAGTGCCTAAGTCTTTCGATATACTGTTAACCTGCGACAACGGCAGAAAACAGCCTGCGGCAAGTATGTGCATACCTTGAACTATAACCGCTCCGTCGTGAAGCGGTGATTTTTTATTGAATATACTTTCTATAAGCGGCGTCGATATAAGAGCGTTTAATCTCGTTCCGCTGTCGAGTATATTCTTCGGCGGAATCGTAGGTGCGATTATTATTATTGCACCTATATCGTTTTTCGCCATATTTTGTGCGGCTTTGACTATTGCGCGCGCAGCGGCGGACAACTCTTCGTCGTTACTTACGTATCCGAACTCGGATTGCTCGTGCATAAGTCTCGGGCGATTCATCTTTGCGAAAAACGTTTTGATTGACTGCTGATAAACTACGACGATTGAAACGACGACGAATATTCCGAGCCAATCGAATATTCTTTTTGTTATTTCGAGTTTTTCTCCACCCGTTTTAGCGTAGCCGATATTAACGGTAACGTAGAACAGCACGAAAACGAATAAAAACAACGCGGTACCGAAATTGTTTTTCGATCTGAAAAACAAAAAAACACTAACCGCCAATGTAACCGATACGACAATATCTATTGCGAGATAGATATCCATTTTTTCCTCCTATATTCCGAACTCGTCGAATACATTTTCATCTTTATTTTCAAAAGTTTCGTTCTGCCCTACCGTATTATTGTTATCAGTATGTCCGACTTTATTTTTCATTATCAAAAGCACTATGATTAATACGAAGATTAATCCGACAGCAACCGCGTAGAGAATACGCCAGACGGTAAAATCTTGTTTTTTAATATTCAGCGCGCTGTCTTTCATCGTTTGCAAAAACGAGTCTTTCGATAAGCCCGCGGAAACCGTGCTGACGACGTCGTTCATTTTAACTTTTGCGTCATCTCCGTAATACTGTGCAAGCGTATTCAAGTCGTCGTTTTTCGTATACGCGATATTTTGATGCGATGTACTCTCCCTATAATACCCTATGAATTCCAAGTCCCAATTGAAACTCTTGAATCCGACGCAATTAATATCCTTAGCGTAATAATAAGCGAGCGCGCTGTCGAGCATTGCGTGCGTATACGGAAGTCCAGTAACGTCGGACTGCACGGCGATTATCTTTTTGTCGTCGGGAATATCGGCAAGTTTTGCACCCGCCTCCGCTCCAACGTCTTTGAAATAAGACTCGTGAAGTCTTTCCGTCTCGCCGCAATACATATATAGATTGTCGCCTGCCCCGAGCGAATTGAGATCGATATAGAGAATAATGCTTTTTATTTGTTCCGTGCTCAATCTTCTCAAAAACGTTCCGCTGCCACAGTACCCCATTTGCTCCGCGCCGTAACAAACGAAAACAATATCAAAACTGAAAGTTTCACTCGAAAACTTTTCCGCGAGAGCGAGCAAAACTCCCACACCGCTACCGCTTGAATAAGCACCGTTTGCGGAAATATCGTTCGACCACCCCGCAATATTATCGTATCCCGCTCCGATAACAACCGTATTTTCGGACGAATTTCCCTTTTTGACTGCCGCGACGTTTTTTGAAGAATATGTTACGTTCGCAGAATATGCGAAATCAAAATCATCCGTATATCCGCTCGAATAGAACGGATCCAATCCGAAACTTTTGAATTTTTCGACAAGATATTCCGTACAAGTCGTATCGTTACCGCGCCTTTCGTACTTCGTCACAAACTCCGCCATATAATCATATGCCACTGAATCAACGTGTTCCGCATACGCAACGGGAGTGAAAAATAACGAAATCATTATTATTGCGAATACCGTCGTAAATAAAACTCTTTTCATA
Source organism: uncultured Eubacteriales bacterium (assembly GCA_900315995.1). Taxonomy (GTDB): domain Bacteria; phylum Bacillota; class Clostridia; order Christensenellales; family RUG350; genus RUG350. The sequence continues at coordinate 5,035 of ONBF01000022.1, read as the reverse complement.
GAACCCCCGAAACAAGCAGTATCATTTCAATGATAAGAATAGGCAGCGTCATATCAAAAACGGCTTTTGAATCGACATTAACCAAAACGTTTTTCTTTATATCAAACCAGAAAGGCGGTATAATTGCGAGTGTAACAACCGCTCCGAACAGTGAATTGCCTTTAACGTAAAGTATCGGAAAAAAGAGATACAATACCGATATAAGCGCGAGAACAAAGTTTCTCGCAGCAAAATAAAATCTCAGTTTGTATACGAACTTCGGCACGTCGTTAGGTAAACAATGCCCCTTTCTGAAAGCAGTAAACACAAAGTAGTATTTGGCAACAAGCTCGAATATCAATAACGAGAGTCCGGATGAAAGTATTATCGTAAAAATATAAACGAAATCGTAGTATTGTTCAATATCCGCATTTAACATCATACCGAAAATACCGCGAATACTTATCCGCGTCGTAATAACGTTTGCGAGAACAAACGAAACGTACAGAATTATTCTCGACACTGTTAAGTTGGTTTTCATTTTACCATTTTCCATCAGCACACCGATAACGCATTGAAAAAAGCAATATTCAACGCAACGCTTTCGCTCATTTTCCCCGATTTGAAATCATTTTCGAGATCGGTTAATCTATCCACTATCTTTTTCAATTTTGCTTGCGTATATTTCGACGCAACGGACAACGTGCGTTTAACGGCAAAATCTTTGATACCGAGATAAGTCCCGACGTCGTTTTGTCCTTTATTCAGCAAACAGTGCAACATCCGACGATATTGCGTGGTGATGACTTTCAACAAATATAAAGGCTGAGTTGTTTCGAGTAATCTGTCAAGCACCGTTTTCGCCTGTATACTTTGTCTGTCCGCAAGCGTATTCGACAATTCGTACACCATATAGTCGACATCTTTATGGACAATGTTATCAACGTCTTCATCACATATCGTATTATTATCACAATACGCAAACAGTTTAACTAATTCGTTGCATATCTTCTGCAAATCACGCGCGGTATACTTAACGAGTTTAACTACCGCTTTATTACTTATCGTCACGTCCTTTTCTTTGCACCAAATCTCTATCGCTTCGGACGCAAATCTTTCGTCGGGGTGATTGCAGTCTATTCTTTCAAACAGTCCCGCGGAAATCGAATTCAATACTTTATCCTGCGTCGGATTAACAAATAACACCAAAATGTTACCCGTATCCGCACCGCTTAAAACCGATTTCAACGAAGAGTTTTCTTCATCGGACAATTTAACTGAAAAATCTTTTACGATAACGACGCGCTTTTCGGACATAACGGGTTCGTGCATAAGCGCGTTTATTATCTGACTTACGTTGACATCGCCGCCGAAATATACGAGATTGAAATCGGCAACTGACGGTTCGACAAGGTTTTCGAAATAACGTTGAACTTCCGCTCTTAAATACAAGTCGTCTCCCGTAACGATATAAGCGGGCATAAGTTTTGAATCGAGTTTACTTCGAATAACGGTATCTAACAAGACTTTCTCCCCTAATAAACTGTCTGACTATTGAAAATTATAACATCATACGTCAAATATGTAAAGTTAATAGTATATTATAAAAGCGAATATTTACGCGAAAATCGCAAGAGATAAGAATAATACGGCTGAAACCGACGCCGTAACCGTTTTATATTTTGGTTTCAGCATTATAAAATCGGATACTGCAAGAAACGTAAAATAAAGACAAATTGCGGATATTCCGAGTCCTTTCACCGAAATACTCGCAAACGGCAATTCCGCCACTTTTTCGGCGACGAAATTCATGTAAGACACGAAAATTCCGCCGGGATACACGAAAAACTTTAACGTCGTTATCAACGACAGTATAGCTCCCATAAGTAAAAGCATGTATCCTAAACTCATAGCGGGCAATACGAGAATATTCGCAAGCAAAAACACCAAAGACACACTTTTGAAATAATATGCCATCACGGGAAACGAAAATATATTGACGGCAAGCGATACCGCAAAAAATTCTCTGAAAAATACAGGTATACGCCTGAATAATTTCTTAAACTGCGGATACAACATCGCTATACCGAGCACCGCCGAATAACTCAATAAAAAGCTGACGTTAAACAAATTGAACGGGTTTATCAATAAAATAATCGTTGCCGAAAGCGTAATGCTCGACAAAAAGTCTTTCTCGTCTCCCGAACAATCGGCAACAAGCAATACCGACGTCATTATAAAAGCTCTTGTAACCGACGGTGTAAATTCGCAAAATACCGCATAAAGAAATAACGCTCCGCCGACCGTTCCGAGCCGTACGAATCTGTTGACTTTTAACTTTTTGAGAAGGAATATCAAACCGCCGGCTATTATACTTACATGCAGTCCCGAAACGGCAAGAACGTGCGCTAATCCGCTAACTCTGTAATTATCGTAAGTACTTTCGTCAATCAAGTATTTATCACCTGTCAAAAGCGCATAGGCTATACCCTGATTTTCTCCAAGTACTTCGAGATTATCTTTAATATTTAATTTTATCGTTTCAATGAAATTCAGCCCGCCGTTTTCATATTTGTAAACATCGAGTATTTTTCCGTCGTACTTCTCTTTCCGAGTGAAATAATAATCGTTCAATTTATAATTTTCATCGGCTATTTCCATAGGTTTAACGTATATTAACGCTGTCGCTTTATCGCCTAATGAGAATATATCGTAACCGTTCGCGTCGAGTCTCGCTTTACCCGACGTCGTTTCGGACGTAAAATCGACGTCAAGCATATATTCGCCGTTTTTTATCTCAACATTGTTTATTCTTATTTCGGCAACGACGGTTTCTTCTTTTATTCCGTATACTGATGCGTGAATACGTCCGACCGTAAGTATAAGACCTATGATAAAAAATACATAAAACACGGTGCAAACGGGTGAAATATGTAATTTATTCCCGAAAATCATTACAACCACACCGCTAAACGAAAAAATTCCGATTGCAATAAACAACGTTACCGAATCGTACCAAAAGTAATAAGCGAGTACAATACCCGCGGTTAAAAACATAACAGCTATCGGAAAGAATCTGAAATTAATGATTTTCACAATTAAATTTTACTTATAAATCATAATTTGTCAAATTATATCAAAAAGATTTTAAGCGGTTTTTCACAGTAAAAACAAATATCATTGACAAAACCCGTGTAATGAAGTAAACTTATCGGTATGGATAATTCATCATCTAACGCCGATATAATACGCGGACATGTAACTACAATTATTCTGAAAATTCTTTGCGACCACGATTGTTACGGGTATGATATTATCAAAGAAATAGAAATAAAAAGCGAAGGGAGTTTTAAGATAAAACAGCCCACGCTTTACAGTATATTGAAACGTCTTGAATCACAAGGCTATATTACGTCATACGTCGGAGACGTAAGCAACGGCGGAAAACGACGTTATTATTCTTTGACGACCATGGGACGCGATTTCTTAAAACGCGATCAAATGGAATGGGAATATTCGAGAACGATAATGAACAAACTGCTTTCGGATAAAGATTACGATCTTACCGCGCCGTCGCCTTTTGATACCGAAGAATTACGCCCGTATACGAAACGTTCGAAAAATTACGCCGACCGTGTTTCAGCCCCCAAAGACGAAAGCGACGTTGTAGCGTCGGATGAAGAATCGGAGCAGATTATAAACGACGCAAATTATTCGGATACGGATACGGCAGAAATCATTTCGGACAACTCGGAACAACCCGTTCAAAACGAAACCGAGCAAGTCGTCTCAACAATCAGTTACCCGTCCGCCGATAGTTATAACGAGCCGTTAACCAATGCGACAAACTACAATTACGAATCTTTCGAACTCCCCGATTTAACCGACGAACCCGAACCCGAGGAACTTGCGGAATTGCAATCGCAAATAAACAACGAAGATAAAGCTTTTAAGGCAAACGCGCATAATGACGCCTCTTTGAACGTTGACAAACTCATAAATCAAACGTTAAATAACGTCACTTCTCCTTCCGACGATTATTATGAATCTTATTCGGAATCTCAACGCGCATACACTCCGATTTTCAACTCAACGAAACCTACGGAAAAGTCTCCTTACACTCGTGACAATCTAGACGAGCCGATCAAAAAAACTCCCGTCGAAACGAGTAACGAACCTACTTACAGTTATTCACAGAAAATGCAAATATTGTTTTCCGAGCAAGAGTACCATACTCTTCCCAAGCGTCAAGAACAGCCTGTCGAGACGTCGTACTCGCCGTCTTTCAATATAGACGACTTATCCGCGAAACTGTATTCCGAAGGTTATAAACTTGTCAAATACAATAAGGCTAACTCCAACAGTTATTATACGATGTCATCTTATTATGTAAACAAACTGCTTATGGCGACGTCATGGCTTACATATCTTGCGTTTGCGCTTGAAATGGCAGTATTGTATTTCGTCTTATACGGAGTACTCGGTATAGAATCTTCGACTTATCTTTATATACTTACGGGCTGTCTTTTAATTCCGTTGACAATGACGGCAGTTTATTTAATTAATCCCAAGAAACGAATTAAAGCGCAGTTTAATCTTAAACAGTCCTTGTTTAATACATTTACGATATATCTGTTTTTAGTCGTAATAGTAACGCTCGTCGGATTTTTTATTATAGGCAATACGTCAATAACGGTTAAGTCTCTTGTAACCCCCGTTTTCTTGCCGATAGTACTTCTCTTGAATATTCCGCTTTCATCAGTATTATACAGCGCGTTATATTCGACTAACAAATATCATTTGAAGTAATGAATTTATTTATAACTCATTTCAAAACGCGCGCTGTCCGCGTGATTTTTCATACAATAAAAAACATAGTAACCATTATTAAATTCGATTTTACTTTAACATCTATTGCCCGATTTTACAAATTTTCAAAATTCAATAGGTTATATACAATACTCTTTCAAACATAATCATTTTTTCAATACAAAAATATATTCATGTGCCAACAGTAAAAAATTATATTTTTCACTGTTGCTTTTCCAAAAACCCG
>ONBF01000029.1 GCA_900315995.1 uncultured Eubacteriales bacterium | reverse complement strand
AAAACGTATTCTTTCTCAAAGTATCGACTTATTTCATTTATTAATTTGCAATTCGAAAACATATCGCGACGATATATTTTATATTCGTAATCGATATTTGTATCGAACGATATTTCGGGCAGTCCGTCAACTATATTCACGCTGAAATTCTCAGCCGTAACGTCAAAACGGTTTTCCGACGTATTCGGAATATATCTATCCGAAAAAACGGATTTCAATACCGATTTTTCCGAGCTGTATTCGTTCGCAAGCAATACGATGTGTTCATCGTTGAGAATACTCCCGTCAATGTCAAGTTCAATCACCGTTTCGGGTTTTACGAACGGAGAAGGGGTTTTATTTGTATAAACGGTTTCCATAACGTTTTTAACAACCGAAGTCGGTGATTTTGCCGAATAATAAACGGAATCTATCGCATCTTCTTCGGTATTGTCGATATTTCCGTACCAAACGAAAAACGTATTGTCGGAAGTATAATCGACGGCGTATAAATCGTTTGAATACGACGTGTCGTTAAACGCGTTCGTTCCCGTTTTACCCGCAATGTCGAAATCAAATACGGAAAGCATCATACCCGTTCCGTCGGATACAACCGAACGCAGCATATCTGTCATCAAATAAACCGTATCTTCTTGAGCTATTTTAATAAATTCTTTTTTATTCTCATAAACAACGTTTCCGTTTTTGTCGCATATCTTACGAACAAAATGCGAATCGATATAATTTCCCGAATTTGCAAGAGCCATATATGCGTCGGTAATCTCTCTTGATGTCAAGCCGTAAGTCATTCCGCCCAACGCCGTCGCCAAACTGTAATCGCGTTCGTCAAACGTTAAACCGAAATTTTTCGCATAATTTATCGAATAATCAATCCCTGCGTAATTCATATTGAGAACCGCAGGCACGTTCAACGATTTCGCCACCGCCGTTCTTTCATCGATCCAGCCGTAGTATTTATCCTTGTAATTATGCGGAGTATAACCGTTAAGCGTAACTTTTTCATCAAGTATTTGAGTGATAGGGGATATTAATCCTTTTTCGAGAGCGGGCATATACGAAACGAAAGGTTTTACGGTGGACGCCGGTTGTCGCCGTAATTGCGAAGACGGATAATAAGTACTGTTACAGTACGCAATAATCGCTCCCGTTCTGTTATTCGTAATAATACCGATTCTGTCGCACGCGTCGCCGCTAACGGTAAGCGGCGCAATGGCGGAATCGTTAATTGCGTTTATCAACTTTTCTTGAACGGATAAATCGATTTCGGTGTAAATTTTATAATCGGAATTAATTATCTCGTCGTCGCTTATTTTCAGAATATCCGCGGCTTCCGAAATAATTTCACTCGAAAGATTGAAATCAACGTCATTTGATTTAGTTAAATTAATCGGAACGCCGCAAGATATATCGTACTGTTCATTCGATATTTTTCCGTCTTTTAACATTTCGGACAAAACGAGATTGCGCCTTTTAAGCGCATTATCGTAATTTTTCAAAGGAGAATAATTCAAAGGACTTTTGACGACGCCTGCAAGCAACGCGCATTCTTCCAATGATAAATCTTTAACGTCTTTGGAAAAATAAGCTTTCGCGGCGGCGTTTACGCCGTATAAATTATTGCCGAAATAAATAACGTTTACATACGCTTCGAAAATCTGCTCTTTTGACCACTCTTCTTCAAGAGCCATTGCGAGTTTTATCTCCTTGATTTTCCTATCCAATGATTTTTCGTTTGATAGATGAGTGTTTTTGATTAATTGTTGAGTTATGGTGGACGCGCCTTCGGATAACGAAAAAGTAGTTATATCCTTAAATAACGCGCCGATCATTCGTTTAACGTCTATACCGTTATGCGTAAAAAACTTTTTATCTTCAATAGATACGAACGCATCGATTAAATTCTTCGGCAATTCGTCATAATTAATGAATTTATAACCGTTTTGCACGTCGATTTTGTTATCATATGCATCATATAACTCGTATCGCACATTGAAATCGACAATCTTCGACGTATCCAAATCAGGATTCCCGACGCTAACGTACAAAACGACGCCCGATAACGTAACGATTATAAACAGAATAATAAAAGTTTTAATTAAAACCGAAAAAAACTTTTTCATATACGTATTATTATTCCTTAATTTCAATTATCATAAACATTTAGCTTAAATTATGTTGAAAAATACGGAAAAAACAGTTATAATTCATAGAGAGGAAAAGAATGTTAAAATATAAAATAATAACGTACGGCTGTCAAATGAACGTTCATCAGTCGGAAAAAATAGCAGGTATTCTAAATAATCTCAAATTCGAGAATACTTTTTCAACGGAAAACGCGGATATTATAGTTTTCAATACGTGTTGCATACGCGATAATGCGGAACAGCGCGCTTACGGAAATATCGGCGCGTTAAAACCTCTTAAAAAACAAAAACGGAATTTAACGGTCGTCGTTTGCGGTTGTATGACGCAACAAGACGGAGCGGCGGAGAAATTAAGAGCTAAATTTCCTTTCGTAAACATAATTCTCGGTACGCACAATATAGACAAAATCGGAGACGCGATAACGCAATATCTTCAAAAAAAGCGTCCGATTACGTTGATAGAAGATACGTCGAGACTTTGCGAAGGAACTCCCGAATTGAGATCAAGCGGAACAAACGCGTGGATCGATATTATGTACGGCTGCAATAACTTTTGTACTTACTGCATAGTGCCGTATGTGCGCGGAAGAGAAATAAGCAGACCTAAAAACGTTATAATTTCCGATATAAAAAAGGCGCTTGAAGACGGATTCAAAGAAATAACGCTGCTTGGGCAAAACGTAAATTCTTATAAGGATTCGACGGATAATTCTGATTTTGCGTCGCTTCTTAGAGATATAGATAAAATATCGGGTAAATTCAGAGTAAGATTTATGACGTCTCACCCGAAAGATTATAATTCGGAAATTACAGATATAATCAAAAATTCCGATAAAATATGCAATAATATACATCTGCCAGTTCAATCGGGAAGCAATTCAGTATTGAAAGCGATGAACAGACGCTATACGAAAGAAAAATATTTGCAAATAATCGATGAAATACGCGCGAAAATTCCCGATTGCGGAATAACGTCGGATATAATGATAGGTTTTCCGGGGGAAACGGATCAAGATTTTTACGATACGGTCGATTTGGTAAAAAAAGCCGACTTTACTAACGCTTTTACTTTCGTTTATTCCGTGCGGCAGGGTACTCCCGCGGCAAAAATGATTCAAGTAGACCCCATTATAAAACAAAAACGAATAACCGAACTCGTAAAAATTCAAAACGAAATTTCCGCAAAACAAAGCTTAAAAGCAGTAGGTAACGTTTACGAAGTGCTTTGCGAAGATTTCAGCGAAAAGGGTGAAAACTTGTTTTGCGGAAGAACGGACAACGGAAAACTCGTAACTTTCGAGGGAACGAGAGACGATATAGGTAAATTCTTAAAGATAAAAATAGATTCCGCACATGCTTCGGCTTTGTTCGGAACAAAAACGGAGGAGCATACCGATGAAAAACGATAAAAACGAGCTTTCTCCTATGATGCAAAAATATTTTGAAATCAAAGGAAAATATCAAGATTGCCTGCTCTTTTTCAGATTGGGTGATTTTTACGAAATGTTTTTTGAAGACGCCGTTACAGCGTCGAAAGTTTTGGAACTTACGCTGACGGGTCGTGATTGCGGTCTTGAAGAACGCGCGCCTATGTGCGGTGTACCTTATCACGCCGTCGATACATATGTTGCGAAATTAATAGAAAACGGATATAAAGTAGCCATCTGCGAACAGTTAAATTCTCCAAACGACACAAAAGGTATGCTCGAACGCGACGTAACGAGAGTTATAACTCCCGGCACGGTTATAGAAGAAAACATACTCGACAACAAGAAAAACAATTATATTGCGTCCGTATTCAATACTCCCGATAAAAACGGTATAGCCTGGGCCGATATTTCGACAGGCGAGTTTTATTTGCTGGAACTTGAAAACAACGTCGATTTGTTACAGCAGTTTTTGGTCGCAATTCACCCGTCCGAAATAATAGCAAACAGAGTTTTGGCTCTCGAAGCAAAAGAATATCAATACGTGAAAAACGGTGATTTGCCGAAATTTTTCGGATATTTCGACTGGGCTTTCGAATACGGCACCGCTTATGAAAGAATATGTAAACAGCTTAACGTTTCGACCCTTCAAAGTTATGAGTGCGAAGACAAAAAAACCGCAATCGGCGCGGCGGGTGCATTAACGGAATATCTTCACGAAACGCAAAAACGCGCGCTTGTGCAGATAAATAAAATTTCTTATGTGTCAACACGCGCATATATGCTTCTCGACGTCAACACGAAACGCAATCTCGAACTTACGGAATCAATGCGCGATAAGAAGAAATACGGCTCGTTGCTTTGGGTTCTCGATAAGACTTCCACCTGTATGGGCGCGAGAAAAATGCGCAAATGGATAGAACAGCCGTTACAAGATTGCGGTCTTATTAACGATAGGCTCGATTCCGTCGAAGAGTTGATAAACGACGCTTTACTGAGAAATAATTCTTCCGAACTGCTCGATAAAATTCGTGATATTGAACGTCTGTGCGGAAAAATCGCTTACGGAAGCGTAAATCCCAAAGATTGTATAGCAATCAGAGAGTCTTTATTCCGTCTGCCGAAGTTAAAACAATCTCTTGCAAACGTTAAATCGAAAAAATTGAAACGTATTAAAGCCGATATTGTAACGCTCGATAATATTGCCGACTTACTCGAAAAAGCAATCGACGACGACGCGCCCGCGCTTATTAAAGACGGCGGATATATAAAATCAGGATACGACAAAGAGTTGGACGAATTGAAAAACGCTTCAAAAAACGGAGCGGATTGGTTAAACGATCTCGAAAAAAAAGAGCGGGAAAGTACGGGAATCAAAAACTTGAAAATAGGTTACAATAAAGTTTTCGGTTATTATATCGAAGTTTCCAATTCAAATCTCAATCAAGTGCCTTACTATTATCAAAGAAAACAAACTCTGACAAACGGGGAACGTTTTATAACGGACGACTTAAAACGTATCGAAGACACAATACTCGGCGCAAACGAAAAAGCGTTGCGTCTCGAATATCGATTGTTTACGGAAATACGCGCGAAACTCGAACAGGTTATTACCGCTCTTCAACAAAACGCAAACGCCGTAAGCGAACTCGATTGCTTGATTTCTCTTGCAAAGACCGCTGTCGAAAATAATTACGTCAAGCCGAAAATCAATAATAAAGTCTCCGTAATTTCCATAAAAAACGGCAGGCATCCCGTCGTTGAAAAGCTTGTAAAATCAAACAGATTTATTCCAAACGACACTTTACTTGACGATACCGAAAACCGTATGATGATAATAACGGGTCCGAATATGGCGGGCAAAAGTACATATATGCGCCAAGTCGCTTTGCTTACGTTGCTTGCGCATATAGGAAGTTACGTTCCCGCCGAATATGCGGAAATTCCGTTAACCGACAGGATTTTTACGCGAGTGGGAGCGAGCGACGACCTTATTTTCGGACAAAGTACGTTTATGGTGGAAATGCTCGAAGTCGCTACAATTCTTAACAATGCGACAAGTAAAAGTCTCCTTGTACTTGACGAAATCGGGAGAGGGACTTCTACTTATGACGGTTTATCGATAGCGTGGGCGGTAGTCGAGTACGTAAGTAATCATATTAAAGCGAAAACTCTTTTCGCTACGCATTATCACGAATTGACCGAACTCGAAAATACTCTGCAAAGCGTTAAAAATTATCGTATTACGGTAAAAGAATTCAATGATTCCGTGATATTCTTATACAAAATCGCACGAGGCGGCGCAAATAAAAGTTTCGGTATCGAAGTCGCTTCGCTTGCGGGCGTACCGCAAATCGTCTTAAAACGTGCAAAAGAAATATTGAAAAGTCTCGAAACGGCGGATATTAACCGCGATACGAACGCAATTATGCTCGGCGGTATAGGCGTCAATAAAGGAAAACAAATCGGTTTTCTTGACGGTGACACCGAAAAAGATAAACTTATTAATGAAATAAAAGATATTGATATTGATAATTGCACACCGATGCAAGCAATAAGTATTTTACAAGACTTGATAATAAAAAGTAAAAAATGTTAACGGGTAGGATATGGGTTTTATGTCAAGAATAAACGTTTTGGATACGTCGATTTGTAACAGAATCGCCGCAGGTGAAGTTATTTCGGGTCCGTCGGCAGTCGTTAAAGAATTGGTCGAAAACAGTATAGACGCATTGGCTACTTCAATAGTCGTACGCATCTATGAGGGCGGAATAAGAAAAATTTCGGTCACAGACGACGGATCGGGTATATATCCCGATGAATTGAAAACCGCATTTTTACCGCACGCCACAAGCAAAATATCGAAAATGTCGGATCTTGATAAGATTTCGACAATGGGATTCAGGGGAGAAGCCCTGCCGAGTATCGCGTCCGTTTCCAAAGTTACCGTAATCAGTAAACCGAGCGACGTCGATTGCGCTTCGCAGCTTATCGTTGATTGCGGAATTGCGGGAGACGTTACTCCTGCGGCTTTAAGCAACGGAACGGATATAACCGTCGAAAATCTTTTCTATAACACTCCCGCAAGACGTAAATTCTTAAAACAGCCGAAGTCGGAACAGTCGGACGTATCGTCTTTGATAGCCAAACTGATTATTTCGAATCCGTTCGTAAAAATCAAATATTATGCCGACGATTCATTGATTTACGAATCGAAAGGCGAAAGTCTCGAATCTGCAATTCAAACCGTTTACGGATATGATTTCGGTAAAAACTTATTGCAGGTAGGATTTGTCGGAGACGGGATGAGAATAGACGGCTATATCGGAAAACCCGTTTTGACCAAACCTAACAGAAACTATCAAGTACTTATGGTAAACGACAGATACGTCAAAGATTACTCCGTATCCAACGTCATGCAAAGAGCGTATCGGGACAGACTTATGAAAGGCTGTTTTCCCGTATATGTTTTGAATATTTCATTACCGTTTGATGAGGTTGACGTTAATATACATCCCGCAAAAGCCGAAGTTAAATTTTTAACCGGCGGAAAAGTTTTCGGTTGTTTGTATAAAGCCGTAAATGACACCTTGAACGCAAACGAACAAATACCGATAATTCAATCGACGGAGTCGCAAAATGCGGATATAAACACCGAACCGTTACTTATATCAACCGACGATCCGAAACGTGAGATGCTTGACAGAGTAAATGCAAATCCCGAAAAATACGGAGCCACAATGTCCGCGAGAGTATTATCGGCAATAAAAGCAAAACAAACCGATAATTCAGTACACGCAAAAGCCGGAGTGTCGGAATCTTCCGCAAGTTTTTCATCTCTTCTGAAAGATATGATGGATAATGATAAAAAATGCGAAAACACGGATACCGATCCCGTTACAACGGAAAGAGAAAAAAGAGAGAAGGAAAGAGACGACTTTTTCTCGACAACCGACAGAGTTTTGATGAAAAAAATTCTGGGACAAGCTTTTAATACTTATATTTTTATCGAACTTGAAAATAAATTATACATAATAGATCAACACGCCGCTCACGAAAGGATATTGTTCGACGATTTAGTCGCGCAAGTCAATAACCAAACGATTGCCAAACAAGATCTTTTAGTACCGTTTATTAAAACTTTTTCCGACGTTGATTTCAAAATAATAAGCGAAGTACTTGAAGATTTTCAACTTTTGGGTTTTGATATTGACGAACCGAAAAAGAATACGATAAGAATATGCGGTATCCCTTACGTTTTGCGCGGAATCGACATTGATAAATTCGTTGACGGTTTCTTAAAAGAAAACGAAAGCGGAGAAGTGCAAAACGATATAGATTACATAAATAAAAGTTTGGCGACGGCAGCGTGCAGAGCCGCCGTAAAAGCGGGAGACAAACTGAACGAACAGGAAATCAATAATATTTTGTATTCTATATTGAAAAACAATACACCGCTGCGTTGTCCGCACGGACGTCCCGTAGTTATATGCGTTACAAAACCGGAAATAGAAAAATGGTTCAAACGAATAGTATAAAACCTCTTATTATTTGCGGTCCGACTTGTAGCGGAAAAAGCGACGTTGCGAATACAATCGCACCGATAATCAACGGCGAAATCGTAAGTGCGGATTCAATGCAAATCTATAAGGAATTTAATATCGGCACCGCAAAAATAATCGAAAGCGAAATGAGCGTCAAGCATTATATGATAGATATAGCGGACGCAAACGCCGAATTCAGCGTTGCGGAATATGCTAATATCGCAAAAAACGTAATCGCGGATATAAAACGGAGAAAAAAAGTCCCGATAATTGCGGGCGGAACAGGTTTGTACATCAATTCGATAATATTCGATTACGACTTCAATCAATGTAATAAAAATGACGAAATCAGACGAAAATATCAAAAATTTTCGGACGAAAACGGTAAAGACGCTTTATATGCATTATTGAAAGAAAAAAATCCGAACGCATATGAAAAACTTCATATGAACGATACGAAAAGAATAATACGCGCATTGGAAATCGCCGAACTCGGCGGAATTTCGATACCGTCAAAACAGCTAAACGATGATTATGTAATAATCGGTATAGACGTCGATCGAAAAACGCTTTATGATAAAATAAATCAAAGAGTCGAACGTATGTTTACGTCGGGTCTTGAACTGGAAGTTAAAAATATTGCAAATAAATACGGTTTTGAAATTCAAGCTATGCAAGCTATCGGCTACAAAGAATTCAAAGGATATTTTAACGGTGAATACGATCGCCGTACGCTTATGGAATTAATAAAACGGCACACGCGAAATTACGCTAAACGACAAATAACATGGCTTAAACAAATACCGAATATCGTTTGGCTGAAAAAAGAGAATATTACGGATAACATTTTGAAATTATACGATTAAGGCACGTTTATGGACATTAAAAAAATTGAAGAAATTTTGAAAAATCAATACAAAGCAATAGACGATACGGCTTTGTACAATCAAAGAAAAGTTCTTAACGCTTTCAGAAACAATAACGTTGCGTTAAGGCATTTTGCCGGAACAACCGGTTACGGCTACGACGATATAGGAAGAGATTGCTTAAACAACGTTTTCGCGTCTGCGTTCGGCGCAGAATCGGCAATTGTTTCACCGTTGCTCGTATCGGGTACGCACGCAATATCAACCGCACTTTTCGGATTGCTGCTGCCAAACGACACAATGCTCAGCATAAGCGGCTCTCCGTACGATACGTTAAATAACGTTGTTAACGGTCGCGGTATAGGTTCACTTAAAGACTACGGCGTAAAATATATTGAAATCCCGTTAAAAAATAACGATTTCAATACGCAAACAATTATCGAAACGATTAAATCGAATAATATAAAAATCGTATATATACAACGTTCGCGCGGTTATAATATGCGTAACGCACTCAATATTTCGCAAATTGAAAATATTGTAAAAACAATCAAAAACTTAAATAAACATATTGTAATCGTCGTAGACAACTGTTACGGCGAATTTACGGAAAAATTTGAGCCGACGGACGTCGGCGCCGATATTATTATCGGTTCGCTTATCAAAAATCCCGGCGCGGGTTTAGCACCGACAGGCGCATATATTGCCGGTAAAAAAGATTTAATCGAACGCATTTCTTACAGATTGACCGCACCGGGTATAGGTATTGAAGTCGGCTCGTATGCGGGAGATTACAGACCGTTTTATGAAGGTTTGTTTTTTGCGCCGAAAGTAACCGCAAACGCATTAAAAGGCGCATTGCTTTTTGCCGAAACGTTCAGACGTCTCGGATACGAAACATTACCCGAAAAAAACGTAAAATCAGGGGATATAGTTTGTTCAATCGTGTTCAACGATAAAGAAAAACTTATAGATTTTTGCAGAGCAATTCAGAACGCGTCTCCGATTGATTCAAATCTTTTATCCGAACCTTGGGATATGCCCGGATATGAAAATCAGGTAATTATGGCTTCGGGCTCATTTGTTCAAGGATCTTCGATAGAATTAAGCGCGGACGCGCCGATAAAAGAACCGTATATCGCATATGTGCAAGGCGGCTTAACTTACGAACATATTTATATTGCATTGGAAGAAGTTCTTAAAAAATTAAATATAAATTAAACGTTTACGTTTGTTCACATTGATGTTTTAATAAAATATCGCTACGCGTCAACCGAAATAATTTTACCGAAATACAACATAAGAACGTATGAGAATAAAAACAAACTTGCAACGGTTATTTATCCGCAAAATGTAATTGCAGTAAAATGCAATTTAAGCGATTTTCAAAAGAATATACGGAGAAAAAGTCCGTTAAAATATTATGATATTTCACGTATTTTACAAAATTCCGCAAAATTCGAAACAAATCGAAAATACATAACTAAATGCAAGCGTGTTTTAATATAAGGTCGTTTTGTAAATTATTTACGTTTAATCGATAATCGATACAAAATACAAATTCGTAATTTAAGCGTTAATAATGGTAAATTATTCAAAAATCCATCTTTTTGGCTGTTTTTGATACTATCTCTGCGTAAAAGCTGTGTTTTACGCAGAGATATAAATGTTGTTTTCTCTCTCCCGAAACTTGTGGATAAGTACCCATCTTACTGTGAATAACTTATTTCGCATAGTTATTTCGGTAATTTTTTACAAAAACTATGCTATAATGTAAATAAATTATTTCCACATAGGTATCAAAATGGATTATTACGAAAAACGAAATCAGCAAACTACTCTTAAAATCAGGAAACTTTTAACGGAACTTCCGGATTTTTTAAGAGAACTTTTTCTCGGAATATCCAATACCACTTCTCCGCTCACAAGACTTAATTATGCGTACGATTTGAGAGTTTTCTTCGACTATTTATCTCAATACGAACTTCATAAACCGATAAACGAGATTACAATCGATGATTTACAATATATTACGGCTACACAAATAGAATACTTTTTAGATTACCTTAATTTATACGAATTTAACGGTAAAACGTATAAAAACGATGAACGTGGAAAATCACGCAAACTTTCGTGCGTAAAAACTATGTTCAAGTACTTTTATAACAAAGAACGTATTACGCAAAACGTCGCCGCAAAAGTTTCTATGCCAAAACTTCACGAAAAACCAATACTTCGCCTTGAAAACGACGAGGTTAACGGCGTTTTCGATTTGGTAAACGAAGGTTGCGTAACCGTAAAAAACAATGAAAACGAAACGTTCACTCTCTCGAAACAACAAGAAATTTTCAGAGAAATCACCAAAATTCGCGACTTCGCGATACTTACTTTATTTTTGGGCACGGGAATACGTATAAGCGAGCTTGTGGGTTTGGATATTAACGATATTAATCTCAACAATAACAGTTTTACGGTCACACGAAAAGGCGGCGCGAAAGTTATCTTGTATTTTCCGAACGAAGTCGCCGTGGCTCTTGATGATTATTTGACATTAAGAAAAAACGATAATGCGGCGGATGTTCGTGAAAATGCGCTTTTTCTCTCTATTCAACACAAAAGGATATCCGTACGTGCCGTTGAAAATCTTGTAAATAAATACTGTCGAATCGTATCTCCTCTGAAAAAAATCACCCCGCATAAATTACGCAGTACTTTCGGCACAAACTTATATCGCGCAACAAAAGATATTTATATCGTAGCCGAAGTCCTTGGGCATAAAGATATAAATACAACAAAAAAACATTACGCCGCAACGAGCGAAGATTTGAGAAAACAAGCCGCCGAAATGATTAAAATAAAAGAAAACGAATAAAATACGAACAAATGTTTGCTTTCTTGTTTTATTAATGCTATAATTAATTTATAAAATCGTTTTAGGAGTTAATTATGAGCAATTCAAATGACATTTCGGTAAAACTTGATAAGTTATATAATTATATCAATACTTTTACGGCAAATAACGGATTTCCCCCGTCCATTCGCGAAATATGCCGTGACCTACATATCAAATCAACAGCAACCGCATATTACTATTTGAAAAAACTCGAAGAAAACGGTCGAATAGTTAAATCCCCTTCAAAAAATCGCGCCATCGACGTTCCATTGAGATCTGCTACGAAAACTATTCCTTTACTCGGTAAAATTGCCGCGGGAACTCCTATTCTTGCAATTGAAAATATCGAGGAACAATATACTTTACCGGTAGATTTACTCCCGTCGGGCGATTGTTTCGTATTAACCGTATCGGGCAACAGTATGGTTGAATCGGGTATATATAACGGAGATAAAATTATAGTAAAGCAACAAAACACCGCCGAAAACGGTCAAATAGTCGCGGTTTTAATAGATGATTCCGCTACCGTTAAAAGATTTTTCAAAGAAAAAGATTACATAAGGCTCCACCCCGAAAACAGCGCAATGAAAGATATTATAGTCGATGACGTTGTAATTCTCGGTATCGTAACCGGCTTAATCAGAAAGTTTAATCAATAACCGTTTCTCATAATAAAAGGCGTCTTATTGAAAAAGACGCCTTTTATTATCGAATTATGCGTTTTGTATAATAATTACACGTTAATCTCTATCTTTTGTTTATTAAACGAATACGTTTCAAAGCACGGCATTATTTCTTGTGATATAAATTCTTCTACTTGCGACGGTGCTCTGCCGATAAAATTCTCGGGTTTTAATATCGAATCGAGTTTATCGTGAATAGGCGCAAAAGCTTTGTCTTTCTTTATTCTGTCTATCAAATCGTTTGCTTTGCCCTCTTCTTTAACCGTTTTTGCCGCCGCCATTGAGTGAACGCGAATTTTTTCGTGCAATTCCTGTCTGTCCCCGCCTGCTTTTACGCAGTCCATCAAAATTACTTCGGTAGCCATAAAAGGCAATTCCGCCATAATATGCGAATTAATTACCTTTTTATAAACAACCAATCCGTCTACTATATTGTTATAAAGCGACAAAACGGCGTCAGTCGCCATAAAAGTCTGAGCCATTACTATTCGTTTATTAGCCGAATCGTCAAGCGTCCTTTCAAACCATTGAACAGACGCGGTCATCGCGGCGTTTAAGGGCGCGGACATTACGTATCTCGACAATGAACATAATCTTTCACTGCGCATAGGATTACGCTTATACGCCATAGCAGATGAACCTATCTGATTCTTTTCAAACGGTTCTTCTATTTCTTTCATATTCTGTAAAAGCCTTATATCATTACCGAATTTGGACGCGCTTTGCGCTATCTCCGAGAGTACTGCCAAAATATTGTAATCCATCTTTCGCGGATACGTCTGCCCCGTTACTCCGAAAGACTTCATATCAAATCTCTTTGAAAAAATTCTTTCGAGTTTTTTAACCTTTTCGCCGTCTCCGTCAAACAATTCCATAAAACTTGCCTGAGTTCCCGTCGTCCCCTTTACGCCTCTTAATTTCAGACTTTTTTCAAGATAATCGATACTGTTGAGATCGATTAGTAAATCTTGCAACCATAACGTCGCGCGTTTACCGACGGTTGTCAGTTGCGCCGGTTGAAAATGAGTAAAGCCGAGCGTCGGAACGTCTTTGTATTCCAAAGCAAAATCGGTAAGTATACGCATTACGCTCAACAGTTTGTCTTTAATTATTTTTATCGCGTCTTTGTAAATCAAAATATCCGCATTATCTCCGACAAAACAACTTGTCGCGCCCAAGTGAATAATCGCTTTCGCTTTGGGACATTGCAATCCGTAAGCGTAAACGTGCGCCATAACGTCGTGCCTGACTTCTTTTTCACGTTTTTCAGCATCTTCATAGTTAATATTATCGGCGTTTGCTTTAAGTTCCGCTATTTGCTCGTCCGTTATATTAAGTCCTAACTCTTTTTCCGATTCCGCCAACGCAATCCAAAGTTTTCGCCATAACTTAAACTTTTTATCATCCGAAAAGTTCGCCGTCATTTCTTTACTCGCGTAACGCTTAATAAGCGGATTAACGTAAATATCGTTCATTTCGATTTACTCCTATGTAATTAATGAAATTATTGTAAAATATTTTCTCAATATCTGAATCATTATAACCTATTTTCAATAATTTTTCTACTATTATATCATAATTTTTGTAATTTTTTATATCAACGGGCAATTTATCCGTTCCGAAAAAGTCGCTGCCTATACCGACATAATCCACTCCCCATTTTTGAACGATATAATCGATATGACGCAATACGTCGTCTGACGTCGCATAGTCGTTCGATGTCAAAAATTCGCTTACAAGAGTTATTCCTATCAAACCTTTTCTCTCGATTATCTCATTTATTTGTTCGTCTTTAAGATTTCTCTTGTGACTGTTCAGAGAATATACGCAACTGTGTGTTGCGATAACTCTTTCGGAAATATTGATAATATCGTAAAAAGTTTTATAGGAACAATGAGATACATCCGTAATTTTCAAATGCGCATTAAGCGTTTTGATAACTTTTTTACCTTTATTTGTCAACGGAATATTCTGTCCGAACGCGCCACCGCCAAGCGAGTTATCAAAATTCCAAGTCAAAGAAAAAATTTCAAAACCTTTGAGAAACGCCGCGTCGAAATCATTTATATTCGAA
>ONBF01000011.1 GCA_900315995.1 uncultured Eubacteriales bacterium | reverse complement strand
ATTGAGTGCTTTAACTTATCTCCGTATGAATGAGAGTCAAATGCTTTTCCTTTTGGCCATTTACCATTATAGAATTTTAATTTATTTATGAACTCACTCGCTTCATAATTTTTATCTTTGTCTTTTATCGTTTCATGTTCATATACAACATACCAAAATTTATCATAAGTATTTATTGCTTCCAAAACACTTTCCTTGTCATTGCCGAGAATAGCAGAAGAAGATATGCTTTCGGATTTTAAATCTCCATAGAAAGAAACTTCATTAAACCATAAATCAAAATCTGATTTACGTTTTTGTCTAATATATTTACAATAAATTTCCGTATCATTATCTTGTGTGTAATGATAAAATCTATATTCTAGATACCAACCAGCCCATTCAGATTGAGCCCATTGAGACCATGACCTATCCCTCATTTCTTCAACACATTTTATAGCTTGTAACCATTGACCAAATGGAAAGCCATAATTAAATTTCGTAAACATATCAAATATTTTAGTTATATTATTTTTCACAACAATATTATTATCTAAATAATCTTTTAATTTTGTATATTTTATAACATATAATAAATTACCATTTCTATCTATCTTCTTAAAAATGCCATTTTTCATGCCTTGATATAAGTCATTAATATAAACATGCGCAGCTGAATTGTGCATTTTCTTATTTAAATAAGTATCTTTAACAAAATCAACAAAAACTATATTGCCTTTATAATGATAAACGCCTAAAAACCTAACAAAGTATTTAGAATTATTAGCAACAGCAAGTGCAACATCTTTAAAAGATTTTTGTAGTTGGATTCTCTTTTTAAATATTGGATGCGCACCATCTCCACCTAAATATGAAATATTAGCAAATAAAATCACTTCTTTTATTCCACTATTATTCGCATAAACTAATGCTTTTCTATTTGCAATCATTTCTTCTGAAATATTTTCTTTTCCCAGTAAAGTAATAAGTTTTTCTTTAATCTGATTTGGAGTTAATGTTTGGTCAAAATCTATTTCCAAACTTAAATCACTTCGTAGTTGTTGACTTTTAAGATTCATTTTACATCTCCTTTACGAGACTAATTATATAATAAAAAAATTTAAAAAGCTATCTTTTTAACAAGATTTTTAAAATAAACTTGCAAACTATTTTATATATTTTTAATCATAGCATTTAGATGTGTACTTATCCTAATACAAATCCATGTCACTGTTGCTGGAAATATATCGATTAAAAAAACTAAAATTAAAATTTAATCTTCTTTTGCAAATTGAAAAAGTCGATTTATTATGTCTTCTTCCTATTTCAACAGTAAATCTTGTATTATATATTTAGGTCTTCTTTTCGTCTCCTGATACGTCTTGCCGACGTACGTTCCGACTAAGCCGATTGCTATAAGCTGTATTCCGCCCATAAACGCTGTAAACGAAATAATAGACCATATCGGAGCTACGATATTTAAGATATACAAGACAAGCAACGCGGCAAACGCAAGAAAACCGACTATCGTGAAGAATATCCCGAACCTCGTAATCATTTTGATAGGCTCCACGCTGAACGAAGTGATTCCGTCACCTGCAAGATGTAACATCTTCTTAAACGGATATTTGCTCTCGCCTTTCGTACGCTCCTTTCTTTCATACTCGACTGTCGAGTACGGAAAACCTATCATACGAACGATTCCGCGCAGAAACAGGTTGACTTCGGGAAATTCTTCGAGTGCGTCCAGTGCGCGTTTACTCATAAGACGGTAGTCCGCGTGATTATAGATTATATCGACGCCGAATTTTTTCAAAAGTTTATAAAAGCAATGCGCCGTCATGCGTTTGAATAAGGAATCTTTTTTCCGCGAGCAGCGCACGCCGTACACAATATCGTTACCCGCATAAAACTCGTCTACCATCTTCGGAACAGTCTCTATATCGTCTTGAAGATCGGCATCAATCGAGATAGCGGCGTCACAATAATTCTTGGCAGTCATAAGCCCCGCAAGCACTGCGTTTTGATGTCCGCGGTTACGGGATAAACAAAGTCCCGCAAACAGTTTATCTTCCGCGTGCAAAGATTGAATTATATCCCACGTCTTGTCTTTACTTCCGTCGTTGACAAGCATTATGCGACTGCTGTCGGAAATTTTACCGTCCGCAATCATATTATAAAATAGCTCTTTGAGCCTTACAGCCGAATCGGGCAAAGCTTCTTCTTCGTTATAACACGGAACAACTAAGTAAATCGTCTTGACGTTCGGCATTATTCTCTCCTACTTTATCAAAGATTTTCCGCTCATCTCTTCGGGCTTATCAAGTCCCATCATATAAAGAAGCGTAGGCGCAACGTCGCACAGTTTTCCGTCGTCGTACAGTTTCGCGTTTTTGAACTTCTCGCCGACTATTATAAAAGGTACTTTGTTAGTCGTGTGCGCGGTAAACGGATTACCGTGTTCGTCCGTCATCTTTTCGGCGTTGCCGTGGTCAGCGGTCACTATTACGTTGCCGCCCATCGAAAGAATCTTTTCGACTACTTTCTCGGTGCATTTATCAACCGCGTCCACCGCTTTGACAGCCGCATCGAACACTCCCGTATGACCTACCATATCGCAGTTTGCGAAATTCAATATCAGCACGTCATACTCGCCCGTACTCAATTCGCTAACCGTTTTATCCGCGACTTCAAACGCGCTCATTTCGGGCTTAATGTCATACGTCGCGACTTTCGGCGACGGTATCACTATTCGCGTTTCGTTCTTAACGGGCGTTTCGATTTTCGCGTTAAAGAAAAACGTTACGTGGGCATACTTTTCTGTCTCGGCAATATGCAACTGCTTCAAGCCTTTGCTTGCAAGATATTGCGGCAGAGTATTGTTGATTTCGTCGGGCGGAAACGCTACGTTTACGTTCTTAAACGACGCGTCATATACCGCAAAGCCCGTATATACGGGCGCAAGATACCCCGACTTACGCTCAAAGTACATCTTCTTGCCGCTGTCGGCGTCAACGTACGGCGTAAACTCGCTTTGCGAAAAAGCGCGCGTTATCTGTCTTGCGCGGTCGGGACGGAAATTAAAGAATATTATCGAATCACCTTTGCCGATAAGCCCTATCGGCTTACCGTTTTCGCAAATATTGGTAGGCAGAATAAACTCGTCCGTCTTACCGTTGTTATAACTGTCGATTACGGCTTGTACGGCGTCGTCCGCCTTAATTCCCGTGCCAAGCGTAAGCATATCGTATGCAAGCTCCACTCTGTCCCAGTTATTATCTCTGTCCATTGCGTAATATCTTCCGCAAACGGAGGCAATTTTGCCGTAACCGATACGCTTGATTTCGGCTTGAAGCTCTTTGATGTAATCTTTACCCGACTGCGGATCGGTATCCCGTCCGTCCATAAAGCAATGTATATACGTCTCTTTAACGCCCTTGTTTTCGGCAAGTTTCAGAAGCGCAAACAAATGCGTTATGTGGCTGTGGACTCCGCCCGTTGACAAAAGCCCGTATAAGTGTAAACGCTTATTATTATCTACCGCGTTATCGACGGCTTTTAACAGCGCGACGTTTTTGAAAAAGTCGCCGTCTTGTATCGATTTCGTAATCTTGGTTAAATCTTGATACACCACGCGTCCCGCGCCCATATTGAGATGTCCGACTTCCGAGTTGCCCATCTGCCCGTCGGGAAGTCCGACGTCCATACCGCTTGCGCCTATCAAAGTATTCGGATATGCGCTTAAAAGTGATTTGATATAAGGCGTTCCGCTCGCTTTGACGGCGTTACCGTCGTTGGCGTTCGAGTACCCGAACCCGTCCAAAATAATCAATCCCGTTAAATTTTTCATATCAATACTTTACTACCTGACTGAAATCTACCGCTTTCAAACTCGCTCCGCCGATAAGTCCGCCGTCGATGTTGGGCTGCGCCATAAGCTCTTTGGCGTTCTTCGGGTTCATTGAACCGCCGTATTGAATACGGACTTTTTCTTCTGCGCATTTTGCGCAATATAACTCAGCCATCGTATCGCGTATAACCTTAATCGTTGCGTTGGCTTCTTCTGCGGTTGCTGTCTTGCCCGTGCCGATTGCCCAAATGGGTTCGTATGCAATAACCGTGTTTTCAATGTTTTCTTTGCCTATCCCGTCAAACGCGGCTTTCGTTTGTCTCGTAACAACTTCTTCCGTCTTGCCCGCTTCGCGCTCTTCGAGCGACTCGCCCACGCAAATAATCGGCTTTAAGCCTGCGGCAAGCGCGGCTTTCACTCTCATATTGACTGTTTGGTCGGTCTCTCCGAAATACTGTCTTCTTTCACTGTGTCCGATAATAACGTATTCAACGCCGAGTTCGACAAGCATTTTTGCGGATATTTCTCCCGTAAAAGCACCTTTTTCCGCCCAGTGTACGTTCTCCGCGCCGAGTTTGATGTTACTGCCCTTTATTATGCTTGCGGCAGTATCGATTGCCGTATACGGCACGCATACGACTACTTCCGCCGCGGCGTCCGCAACAAGCGGTTTCAAAGCCGTTAAAAGTTCGGTCGTTTCGGCTTTCGTGTTGTTCATCTTCCAGTTTCCCGCAATAATAGGTCTTCTGCTCATAATAAGTTACTCCTTAAATAAATTTTTAACGTAAAAAGTATACCACTTATACGCGCGTTTGACAATTAATTAAAAAGTCAAACTTATAATATTACGAAATAAATATGCCTACTCTATAATGATAAGTCTTTTCTCTACTATTATATACGCTCGATAAGCAAATAAAATCTGAATTGCTTTGCGTTTTTACCGTTTTGAAATCATAACGACAGCCTACTCGATACTTATCCGCAACTTATAAAAAAATTTTTCTTTTATCGTTTGTATCGTTCCGCGTTCCATAGATCGTGTTCAGTAACAAACGAAACAAAAAAATATAATACGGCATACTTCGATAAGTTCAAAAAGCAAGTGTGTTAAATCGGTAAATTTTCTCTACAAGGTCTGAATAAAGAAGCGTATAAATCTATATAAACCTGCAAAGAAGGCAAGCGACGATTGCTCCTATCATACTCGCAAATAATGAAATAGGAATAATAAAACGCATTTTCTTTACTTTAACGGTACTGAAATAGACTGCCGCAACGTAAAAGACCGTTTCCGCGGCGGACGTAATTACCGCCGCCGATCTTGCTATATAACTGTCCGCGCCGTATTCCGCAATAAGCGTATCGAGTATCGCAAGACTGCCGTTACCCGACAGCGGACGTAAAATAATGAGTTCGGCAAGTTCTTTCGGAATACCTAAGAAAGTAAACACGGGCGCGCATACGGAGATAAGCGCGTCGGCTACACCACTTGCCTTAATGAGTTCGATAAATACAAACATAGCCGCAAGATACGGAAACACCGTAAACGCAAATTTAAGCCCTTCCATCGCGCCGTCCGCAAACGTATCATAACAAGTCACCTTCTTTATAAACGCAATAATCAAAACGAGTGCTATAAAGACGGGTATTACATAAGTCACTTGCGCGTCACCTTTACGAGCAATACGCCGACGACCGTCGCTATCGCAGTCGCTATAACCGTCGGTAAAATTATGTCGGACGCGCTTCCGCTACCGGCAGACGCGCGCATTGCAATAACCGTCGCCGGAATAAGCTGTATGGACGTACAGTTAATAACCGTAAAAAGCCGCATACTTTCCGTAGCAATTCCACTCTTGTCGTCCATAGCCTCAATCGCCTTTATTCCGAGCGGCGTAGCCACTCCGCTCATACCGAGTAAGTTAGCCGACAGATTAAGAGATATGTACTCCTGCGTCTTTTCGCTCTCGTTCTTAAAAAGCCGCTTTGTCAAAGGTTTGAAAATTTTCGCAATAAATTTATTAATGCCCGCTTTGTCCATAAGCGCGTTTATGCCCATCCACATTGCGTAAATAACCGCCATCTTAAACGTAAATTCAAGCGCGGAGCCTATGCCCGACATATACGTCGGCAATACGTTCGACGGAGAAATTACGGTCAATGCAACCGTTGATACAATAAGTACTATCGCCCAAATTTTGTTCATACAAAAGTATATTGCTCTGCATCTTGAATAATGCGTAAAAAGATTTATGCTCGATTGTCAATACGTCGATTATAAAAAAATATAAACGGCGGATATACATTAAAATCCGCCGTTTACCATTTGAAAATTATCGTTTATATAATCACACCTAAAACGCCTTGTATGAATATATACAACGTTGTAATTATACATTTTATCTCTTTTAATAATTCTAAGACAATACCCCTTGCTTTATTCCGATAGCTTTAATATATTCGTATATTTCGTCGGTTGAATATACATAGTATTTACCGTTACTGTGTATTTGAGATAAAGATACTCTCGTATCTTTATTATCAACGCTTGTAATAACCATTGAACCGAATCCCGCGTCAACTCCCGAATCGGACTGCGTAAAAGCTTGTTTATCCAATAGTTTTCCTTTTATAAAATCCATATCATCAGCATCTTCAATCAAAAACTCGATAGGTTCTCCCGTACCTACATCCCACTCGACTTTTATTTTTATAATTTCGGTATTCATATCTTTATATTCCGAAAAATCTTTAAGTCCAAACTCGCTTTTACTTGCGCAAGCCGTCATAGAAAAAATTCCCATCACACTGATCATAATTAATATTATTACTGCTCTTTTCATATATCCGTGTCGTATTCCTATAAATTAATCATACGATTAAAAGTATCAAACCCGTTTCCGTTAACCGAAAAGTTTATACTTCCGTAAAGCATATATATTATACTCGTAAAACTTCTTATTATAAATATCTTTTACGGTTTCAAATGAAATTGAGTTTTTTCGAAATCTTCGACAACTCTATCGATTGAAAAATTGTAAAATTCAATCAGTATTTCGCCGTTAATAATCAATAAGACAAAACTTTACCCGAATCAACCAAAAATTTACGAGCGTTATCACACTTGAACGTCGTGTCGGTTATAAAAGTTTGAATACCGTCCACCGCCGATATGAGTCTGCTTTTTCTCGTGTCGTCAAGTTCACTCATAACGTCGTCGAGTAAGAGTACTGGATACTCGCCCGAAACCTTTCTGAATACTTCGGTCTCCGCAAGTTTAAGCGCAAGCGACGCCGTACGCTGCTGTCCGCGCGAACCGTATTTCCTTACGTCCGTATCGTTTACGCGTATCGCTATATCGTCCCTATGCGGTCCGACGGTCGTATACGCCAACTCTATATCCTTATCACGCGCGGCA
Source organism: uncultured Eubacteriales bacterium (assembly GCA_900315995.1). Taxonomy (GTDB): domain Bacteria; phylum Bacillota; class Clostridia; order Christensenellales; family RUG350; genus RUG350. The sequence goes on along the minus strand of ONBF01000011.1, from coordinate 45,637 downwards.
CACAAAGCGGCGGTAAACGCGTCGAGATAGTTTTCGGTTATTCCGTCGTATGATAACGTCAGTTCTTCGCTTTCACCCGATAAATAAAAATGCTTTTCTCGCGCAAGCGGTATCAAGCGCGTAATGAACTCGTTACGCAAACGCAAGACTTCGGCACCCGCTTTAATAAGTTCTCCGTCCCACACTTCAAGCGTATCGAGTGTGCTTTGTTTGTTTTTGAAAGTCTTCAAAAGTTTATTGCGCTGCGCAAGTACATAGTTATATCGGGTAAGTGATTGTCCGTAAAGTTTACTTTGCTGAGACAAACTTACGTCCGTAAATTTACGCCTGTCACTCGGCGCTTCACTTATCATTTTAAGATCGTCGGGTGAAAAAAACACTACGTTAAACGTACCGAGCAGCTCGCTTACTTTGAGAAGCGGCACGGAATCTACCGCTATCTGTTTCCTACCCGACGAATCTATGACAACATCCATCTTGCGCGTGCGGTACATATCGAATACGTCCGCCGATATGTGAGCGCGTAACGCACCCATCCTGACAAGTTCTTTATCCTTTACAGCAAGCGGCGATTTGCCGATTGCAAACAGATATATCGCTTCGAGTAAATTCGTCTTACCCGCCGCGTTACGCCCGTTGACGATATTGATACCGTCGTCGAAAACTACGCGTTCGGACGCGTAGTTTCTGAAATCTTCAAGTCTCAACTCGGAAATTTTCATAATTGAAGTATAACATTATTAAATGTTTTTGACAATTAAGAAATATAAAAACGTTCATTATGTTTATATTCGGCATATAAATCAATTCTTTTATTTGCGAATAATAACCGATAAAATCAAACGTTACGGTATATCGTTCAATAAACGTCCGTCGTATATAAAGTTTCTCTAAACAAGTCAACTTGACTTTAATAACATATAATACATCAAAATAATTCTTTTCTTAAAATTAATACGCAAACAGTATATGTTGTTTGCGTATTAATTTCGTATCTTATTCGACGTTTTCGCTTGGCATAGCGTTCCAATAATTCTCAGAAATAAACCTAAAACCGCCGGCACTGATACGATACCTATCCTTTTCTATCGCTTCTTTGATTTCGGCGTTTGCGTTCTTGTATGATATATAGAAAATATTAGAGCCGTAATATTCATAACCATAAATACCGCTACTTGTAGAATCTAAATCGGTAAAAACAATTTTGTTCCCGTCTTTATCGGTGATTTCAAATTCTTTGGAATAATCAAATATTCGAACATCATCAACCTGCGTTGGATTATCTGTATAGTCTTTATCCGTCAAATGATCACGGAATAAAAAACTAAAACTCCCCCACTGTTTATCGGAATTTTCATTATCATAATAGATAAACCGTTCATTATCTATGTCAATGTCCAATTTGGCGCTGCCGTTGCTGAACTGAATTTCCTCACCGATATAATAATCATAAAATCTCACCCCTTTATAATGACAACCTACAAACAGCAACACAACGGATATTATAATTACGGATAATACTATTCTTTTCATTTTTTATCTTATTCGACGTTTTCGCTTGTCGAATCGTTCCAATGCTCAGAAATAAACCCAAAACTGTCCGTATCGATAGAATACCTATCCTTTTCTATCGCTTCTTTGATTTCGGTGTTTGCGTTCTTGTATGATATATAGAAAATATTAGAGCCGTAATATTCATAATAGTAAATACCACTATCCGAAGGGTCGGTAAAAACTATTCCATTTCCGTCTTTGTCGGTGATTTCAAATTCTTTGGAATAATCAAATGTTCGAACATCATCAACCTGCGTTGGATTATCTGTATAGTATTTACCCGTCAAATGATCACGGAATCCAAAACTAAAACTCCCCCACTGCTTATCGGAAGCGACATTATCATAATAGATAAACCGTTCATTATCTATGTCAATGTCCAATTTGACGCTGCCGTTGCTGAACACAATTTCCTCGCCGATATGATACTTTCTCACTCTCGAATACGGACCGCAACCTACAAACAGCAACACAACGGATATTATAATTACGGATAATACTACTCTTTTCATTTCTATATTTACACCTCGTTAAAATTCCAATGATATAATCGCACTAAACCCGGCGTGTCCAGATATATCGTAATATCTCGATGCTCCATTACCAACCCACCCGTCTTTTATCTCAAAGAAAAGTTTATATGACGCTGTTTTGAATATCCACCAGCCCGTCGTTTTCCAATAATATTTATATCCGCACACCGCCATTGTGTGTGAACCGTACGTATCGTTCGACGTAGACCACAATACCGGATATCCGCTGTCTATTTTTTTCGTCGCCGTATCGGTGTATAATCCCCACGCAATGTGTTCAACCGAATTAACGTAATGCCCGTACTGTCTTGCAACATATTCGATTATCTCCGAAGTATCCCAAATCATCCCCTCGTCTACTTGCTGATATCTTTCGTTAATATGCTTTCTTACGTCGGCGTATAACTCTGTAATAGTTCTACTATCATTTAAGCGATAACCCTCGGACATATATTTAGCATACAAAGTCGGTTCTCGCGTTTGCGGATTATAATAACCGATCATAGCGTACCGTTGAGGCATATTTTTCCAATAAACGTCCGCCATATATTGCAACACATGATATGCGGAAACAAACCAACAGTTTCCTTCACTACCATCTTTAATATAACAAGATAAATACCATTGAGCATAACCTTGCATATTTAAGTGATTGTTCCGTCCGAGAGTCCAACCGCCGTCGTACTTATCGTTTACATATTGATCAGGGTCTTCAATTCTCCCGCAACCTTTTACATTTTTATCTTCATGACCCGCATAATTTTTAGCTACGACATTATCATAAATGAAATTTTCGTCCGCGTTGTTTTCTTCGTTTACGCTTACATATTCTCCGTCACGCAAGTAACAGTATCCGCAAACCACGGAATAGCAATAACTGTCGGAAACTATATCGAGATACGGCGACTCGCCTTGTGTTTTGAAATCACATAAATTGTAATCGTCTCCGACTACGGCATAGCCGTTATCGTTATCAAAGTCAAGGAAAACGCCTTTATATTCGTTTCCGCACTCATTTACGGTTATAATAAATCTGTTCTCAACGTATTCGGCATACCAGTCTTCGTCTTCGTCCGACGAATTATTGTACTCTTCAACGAAAAGTTCAAAATTGTTTTCGATGAAATCAGCAACCGAAACGCAGTCTTGTGCGATATACGTATTCAAGTTATTAACGGTTGCGTCTTGAAAGCCAAGTCCGTTTAGCATAGAAACTAACGCCATAATAATCGAAAAAAACGTTCCTAAAATTCTCATTGTAAAAATCGTCCTTTTATAATTAAGTTTTGAATATGCATTAAATCGAAAATATGTTATTCAATACTATTTATATATTATCCCCCCGCCCCCGATTTGTCAACAGCTTTTTCAAAAAAAGCAATCATTTATAAATAATTTACTTTTTATGAAAAAACGTAAAAGAATTTATTCCCATAATTACGGTTTAATAATAATCAATCTGTAAAAACTCTGTCATTTCGGGCGGAGTTTTACTTTAATTTACAGCCGATGTATCCGCATTGTCGGTTTTCGTTTTAATTTTATCGGCTTTATGCGGTTCGGCTGTCGGCGACGCGTTCCGTTCGGGTTGTTCCGTCTCCGACGTTTTGTCTTCACGCCTTACGCCTTCTGTTCTTTGCGACTTCAAAAGTTTGCGCACCACGGGCAAAAGTACGGGAGTCAATATGCTGACAGTCAGAAAATTGCAGACGATATGCGTGACAAAATACCATGTGCCTGCCGCATATCTTATCGCAAACGCCTTCCAAAACGAATAAATCGAGTTGCCGATAAGTACTTCGAAAGTCGTGGTGCTGACTCCGAAAAGAAATGTGAGAAACGCAACGACTATCGCAAGCAGTATACTGTTTTCTTTAATCTTGCCGACAAAATAAACCACTATTGCAAGCGTGTTCCAGTGTATAAAGTAACACAGTATCCATATGTGCGCGGGATACAGTATTATTTCCGTCAAGATAAAACAGTTTACGGCAGTAAGCGTTCGCCTTAAACCGAAGCCTAAGGCGAAAACCACTATAAGTACGCTTACAGCTTCGACGTTCGGGATCCACGATAACGCAAGCTTGACGGCAGTCAGCATCGCGGACATCATGGCGCACGTCGCTACGTCGAGCGCTACTCGCCTTTTATTCATTCAAACTTAACGAATACGATTACGTACGTTGCGCCTTGCTTGATTTGCAACTCGGTTATACCGTAACTTGCTCTACCGTATTGAACTCCGTCATACGTATAAGGATCTGTGCCGTCCGTCATACCGTCAGCGTCGGTATAGAACATCCAGCAGTACGACCTGTCAATCTGATTACTTCTTCCGTAAACACTCGACACCATAGTGCCGTTCATCGTATACGGAATTTCTTTCTCATCTAAAACGGCTTTAAGCGTTGTTTTATCCGTGTCGAATTTCTGATCGTAAAGCGTGTTGCCGGCTTTGTCAACTATGATAAGCCTGTTACTTTCTACTGCACCGGTTGGACTTACGCTTTCAACAGATTCTTTGTCATTGCATGATGCAAGAACAAATGTTGAAAAGATTGCTATAAGCAATACCACCAATACTTTACTTACCTTTTTCATAGGTACCTCCTGATAATAAAAAAGTGTTATTTCTAAAAGAAACAACACGCAAAAGCCTACGAATTACTCCGTAAGCGATACGTGTTTTCCTCCCGAAAACCGTAGTTGTCGTTATTGCGGTAGGTCTCCTGACCGAACGCGCTTTCGCGTCGCCGTCTTCCCGATTGCTCAGTGACATATGGCGTTTAAGTCCATCAGTAGCGGGGGCTGTGCTTTCTATGCTTCCCTATTAAGTCGAATAATCCGACACCGCAAAACCGTATTAAGTTGATTTATATTTCGACCGTTCCGTCGAACACTTCGACGGCGTTACCCGTCATAAATACCGTATCGGTATACTCTATACAAAGCGTTCCGCCGAGTAACTCGACTTCGACTTTACGCCCCGTCTTGTTGTTCAAAGCGCAAGCAACGGCAGTCGCGCACGCTCCCGTACCGCAAGCCATTGTTTCACCGCTTCCGCGCTCCCATACGCGCATTTTTACGTGCGACTTGTCGATAACTTGGACAAACTCCGTATTGACTCCCTCGGGAAACAACGTATGACGTTCAAACTTACGCCCTATCCTTTCCACATCGAAACGCTCTACGTCGTCAACAAATATTATAACGTGCGGATTGCCCATAGATACGCAGGTTACTTTATAGTCTACCCCGTCTATATTAATCGTTTTGTTCACTACGCTGTCGCCGTCAAATTTGCACGGAATTTTATTCGGTTTAAGTATCGGTGCGCCCATATCGACTTTAACTTCAAGAGCCTTACCGTCCTTATCCGTTTTAATAACGTCAAGCGTCTTAATGCCCGACAGCGTTTCAACCGTCAAATGAGTACTCACGCGCTTTCTGTCAAATAACAACTTAGCGACGCAACGTATTGCGTTACCGCACATTTTGCCCTCGCTTCCGTCCGCGTTAAACATACGCATTTTCGCGTCCGCAACGTCGCTCGGCAGTATAAGTACTATTCCGTCTCCGCCTATGCCCTTATGTCTGTCCGATAACTTTATCGACAGTTCGCTTGGATTGCTTATATTTCGGTCAAAGCAATCGAAATAAATGTAATCGTTGCCCGCGCCGTGCATTTTCGTAAATTTGAAAATCATTATTTTATTACGTCCGCTCCGATATATTTACGCAAAACTTCGGGAACGGTTATCGAGCCGTCCGCGTTTTGATACTGTTCGATTATTGCGGGGAATACTCTGCTTGTCGCAAGTCCCGATCCGTTAAGCGTGTTAATGAAATGTAACTTGCCGTCGCTTGATCTGTATCTTGTGTTGTTACGGCGCGCTTGATACTCGTTGGCGTTCGATACGGAGCTTACTTCCTTATATATATTCATACTCGGTATCCATACTTCTATGTCGTACGTTCGCGCCATAGAATACGAGCAGTCTTCCGCCGCAAGTTTGCTTATTCTGAAATGCAAGCCTAAGCCTTCAACGAGTTTTGCCGCCTTATCGACCATTTCTTCAAACGCTGCCTTTCCGCCTTCTTGCGTAGTGTATTGAATCATTTCAACCTTATTAAACTGGTGACCTCTTATCATTCCGCGCTCTTCGCTTCGGTAACTTCCCGCTTCCTTTCTGTAACACGGAGTATAGCCTGCGAATTTCATCGGGAGTTTCGATTCGTCTATTATCTCTCCGCCGTACATATTAACAAGTGCGGTCTCGGCAGTCGGCAGCATAAAGTGTTCGGCTTCGTTATCGCCCGTCTTGATCCAATATACTTCGTCTGTAAACTTCGGAAACTGTCCCGCGCCCAAACCGCAGTTGTATCCGAGCATATGAGGCGGCAGTATAAATTCATAACCGTCTTTAATATGAGTTTCGATAAAGTAGTTAAGAAGTGCCCATTCAAGCCGCGCACCCATACCCCTATATATCCAAAAACCGTTACCGCCGAGTTTAACTCCGCGTTCGTAGTCGATAAGTCCGAGTTTGGTGCAAAGGTCAACGTGATTCTTAGGTTCAAAACCGAATTTCGGCTGTTTGCCGAAAACTTTGATTACTTCGTTCTTGTCCTTATCGCCCGCAACGACGTCATCGTCGGGCATATTGGGCAGTTTCAAAATAAACGCATTGATTCGTTCGTTAACGGCGTCAAGTTCTTTATCGACGTCGGTTATCTTATCGCCCAAGTCTTTCATCGAAGCAATAAGAGAAGTTACGTCTTTACCGCTCTTTTTAAGCGTCGGAATCTCACCCGAAACTTTGTTGCGTTCGGCTTTCATAGTTTCACTCGACTTGATAAGCTCTTTACGCTTAGCATCTAACGTGAGAAATTCGGTAAAATCTACCTTAACTCCTTTCTTCAAAAGTGCCGCGGCTACTTTATCGGGTTCCTGTCTTATCAAATTAATATCAATCATATTACGCCTCTTTACTTTTTTCCGTACAATTATATCACGACGTTTACTTTATGTAAACAAATATAAGCATAAAAGAACAGGCGCACTTTCGTACGCCCGGCTTTAATTTTCAAATATTGTTTTAAGTTTATCGCTTTCGCGGAAACATTATAAGTCGTCCGCGTCCTGCTCCGGCTCGTCAACGAATACGGGATACCCCGTATAACTTCCCATCGGGTCGGGTCCCGTGCCCGGCATCATATACGCGCTCTTCTGCTTAAACATCTTGTATCTGCCTCGTTTCTTCTTAGCCATAGACTACCTCCGAGGATAGTATACGCAAATGACGGCGCTATTACTCTAAACCGCATCAGAATACTTAAAACCGCCATTGTGTTACATTTAACACGATGTAAAATACTCATAAAAATGAGTTTCTTTTGAAAACGATATTTTTAATAAATTTTAAGTTATTACTTATCGTTCAAGCAGGCTATACCCGGAAGGACTTTACCCTCAAAGAGTTCAAGCGACGCGCCGCCACCGGTTGAGATGTGCGTCATTTTATCCGCAAAACCGAGTTGAGCGACAGCAGCCGCCGAGTCTCCGCCGCCGATAATCGTCGTAGCGTTCTTACAGTCCGCAAGAGCTTTTGCAACGGCAATCGTGCCTTTTGCGAATATCGGGTTCTCGAACACGCCCATAGGTCCGTTCCAAATTACGGTCTTTGCGTTCGCTACCGCGTCCGCGAAGAGTTTTTGTGTTTTCTCTCCTATATCAAGCCCCATCTTGTCGGCGGGTATTTTGTCAACGTCAACAATTTCGGTCTCGACTTTCGCATCGATAGGTTCGGGGAACGCCGACGTTATCGTACAGTCGATAGGTAATAAAAGTTTTTTACCGAGTTTCTCCGCCTTTGCCATCATATCCTTGCAGTAATCAATCTTTTCGTCATCGACAAGGGACGTACCTACTTGATAGCCCTTAGCTTTCAAAAAGGTGTAAGCCATACCGCCGCCGATTACAAGCGTATCGCATTTTTCAAGCAAGTTTGAAATAACGTTTAACTTATCGGCTACTTTCGCGCCGCCCAAAATCGCTACGAAAGGTCTGACGGGATGGTCAAGCGAATCACCCATAACGCTCAATTCTTTCTCGATAAGAAATCCGCAAACCGCCGTCTTGACAAAACCGTATTCTACAATAGCCGCGGTAGTCGCGTGTGATCTGTGAGCCGTTCCGAACGCGTCGTTTACGTAGATATCGCAGTAACTTGCAAGTTTCCTACACAAAGCTTCGTCACGAGCTTCCTCACCCGCTTCGAATCTTGTGTTTTCGAGCAGAACGACTTCGCCGTCCTTAACGTTTGCAACGGCTGCGTCAGCGGACGCTCCCACTACGTCTTCCGCAAAAACCACTTTCTTTCCGAGTTTTTCCGAAAGTTTTTCGGCAACGGGTCTTAAAGTGAACTTTTCTTTATCTTTCAAAGCTTTTTTAAGATATTCCGCTTTTGCCGCAGCGCGCTCTTCTTCGGGAAGCGCTTCGACCGCTTTCTTCTCTTTCTTTGTCAAAGAGAAACCTTCGGTTAAAATATTGTGGGGTTTACCCATATGCGAACAAAGGATAACTTTCGCGCCGTGTTCGATAAGATATTTGATGGTCGGAAGCGCGCCGTTAATACGGTTTTCGTCCGTAATCTTGCCGTCCTTGATAGGAACGTTGAAGTCCACTCTGACCAAACACTTTTTGCCTTTGACGTCTACGTCGAGAATTGTTTTTTTATTCATAAAACACTCCTTAAATGATTTTTATTTACTGAATAAGTATTTTATCACGATTTACGGAATTTGGCAATCAAAAAGTGTTATTAACTGATAAAATAAAGAAATCGTATATCAATAAGGAATTACCGAATATAATTGCCGATAAATGTCTTTACGCCTGTTTTTGAGATATGTATCGTCGACTGTCAAATCGAATTCGTATAAGCCGTCGGTAAAATCGTAATGCGCGTTGAAAATTTCGATACTATCGCCGCACGTAAGTATTCCGCTGCGTCCGTTGAGTTCGGTATTTGCTCTCGGCGCGACGCCGTAATTTTTAGCGCATTTTCCGAACATCAGAATTATTTCCGCGTCAAGTAAAGTCGCAATACGCGCCGCTTCGAAATAGTATATATCGTCATCGATAAGTATACCCAAACGCGCAACGCTCGTATCGAATACGCGTATTGCGCTGCCTTTGGTAACCGAATTGTCGAGCGTATGCGTTTCGTCGCACATACCGAGCAGTCTGCCCTTATCGACAATAACCGTACTTAAAAATTTATTGCCGTTAACGGTTGCATCGACGCAAAATACTACGGTTACGCGCTTATCGTGCGAAAAAGCGCATACGTCCTTTATCACGTTGGTGTTGCCGACGAGTTCGTCGTTTAAGTCAACGGGCGCAATTATTCCATACGGAATTAAAACGAGACTGTCGGGCTCTATCGAATTGACTTTACTCAAAATGAATTTTTCAAACGGAACGGATACGTTATAGACTTTCATATGCTCCATATTATGAAAGCCCGCATACGTTTTGTGATTAAAGCTTTTTGTCGATTAAATCAAATTCATAAACTATTTCTTTCAATTCGTCAATCGTATCAGACGAATATATACGCTCTTTAATGAACCGATTATCACGCATACCTTTGATATATCGTGCAAAATGTTTCTTCATATTGCCGACAACATACCGCTCGTTGAAATACTTACTCATAATATCGATATGTTCGAGTATTATATCGCCGCGTACAGTGACGGGCGCGCCGATAAGTTCCGAAAAAATCTGCGGTCGTCCGAGCGCGCCACGCGCAATCATTACGCCGTCTGCTCCGTATCTCAACGCCGTTAAATAATCTTCTCTCGTCTCTATATCCCCGTTGCCGATAACGACAACGTTTACGCTCGCTTTAACCTTGCCGATTATATCCCAATCGGCGCGTCCCGAATACATCTGCTCTCTCGTTCTTCCGTGAACGGTAATCGCAGCCGCGCCTGCGTCTTCGCAAGCTCTCGCCACTTCAAATACGTTGATTTTGTCTTCACTCAAACCCGTACGCATTTTGACCGTAACGGCTCTCTTATCCGCCGCCTTAACGCACGCGTTTACTATTTTATATACGAGTTTCGGGTCTGCCATCAACGCGCACCCCTCGCCGTTTTTGTTAATCTTCGGCACGGGACAACCCATATTGATGTCTATAACGTCAAACTTAGTCAAACGTTTAACGGCGTCCGCCATAATATTCGCTTCTTTACCGAATATCTGTACGGCGCACGGCTTTTCGTCATCAAGAGTTACAAGCAGGTCTTCCGTCTTGTCGCTACCGTACATCAAACCCTTTGCGCTTACCATTTCGGTGTATGTAAGACTTGCGCCGAATCTTCGCGCAAGTAACCTAAACGCTACATCCGTCCAGCCCGCGATGGGTGCAAGCAGAGTGTTCCCGTTTATTTCGACGTTACCTATTCTCACGCCTTTTCCTCCGCCTTTACCTTTTCCCAATACGTTTGCTGTTCATTAACGTTAAGCGTCGCAATATCTATGCCGTCCGCTTTCGCAATTTCTTCCATACGCGTATAGCGTCTGATGAATTTATCGGTCGCAAACGTCAACGCTTCTTCGGGTTCTACACGCTTAAATCTCAATACGTTGAGACAGGCAAACAGTAAATCTCCGCACTCTTCAAACGCATCTTCCTGCGTTACCGTGCGCCTTACTTCTTCCTTCTCTTCGTCGAGTTTATCTAACGCGCCATCTATGCAGTCCCACTCGAATCCCGCTTTAACCGCCGCCTTTTGTACCTTCGCCGCACGCATCAAAGCGGGTAGCGAACGTGAAATTTTGCACATCTTGTCGGATACACACGTATATTTTTTTTCTTTACTCTTTGCCCGTTCCCACGCACTCAACGCACCGTCCGCGTCGCTTGCTTTGTCCGCGCCGAAAATGTGCGTGTGACGACTGACGAGTTTTGCGCAAAGTTCGCTTATTACGTCGCCTATCGTAAATTCGCCCGTATCTTCGCCGATAACCATATGAAACAACGCTTGTAAAATAACGTCGCCCGTCTCTTCACGCATAATTTCTTGGTCGTCTTTGTCGATACCTTCTATCAGTTCATAGCACTCTTCTATTAGGTTTGCGCGTATACTCTTATGAGTTTGCGCCTTGTCCCACGGACAACCGTCGGGCGCGCGCAGTCTATGCATAATATCCACCAAGTCGTCGAAAGTGTATCTCGTCTTATCCGTAAAAGGTTTCGGCTCGATTAATACGGTCGTTGAATAATCGTAATTATCAAGTCGGTCGAGTTCATATAACTTAACCGTCTTTTCGCCATCTTTATCGATTACCGTTATCTCCCTTTCTTCTTCGATAAATTCCGAAAGTTTGAGTTTTAAGTCGGACGCCGAAAACCGACTGTCCACTTCTTTGACAACAAGCGGTAAGTGCGCGTTATAAATCATACTTTGATACTCGCTTGCTGAATACGAAACATATGAATCGGAAACGTACCGAGTAAGAGCGTCGCTTGCAAAAGAAACACTCGGTATTATTTCGACGGCTATACGCTTTTTCAATTCTTTAACCGTATCGTCGTCACACGCCGAGCCGTGTACGCAATAGACCGAGTTTTTGTTCTCTGATAGTTCAATAATCTTATCGACGATTATTTTATTGAGTTCTTCGAAGTCGCCTGCCTTTTCAAACAGTTCGTCGAGAGTAACGTGTTCGATATTCTTAAAATATGTATACGTTGAAGTAAAAGCCGTTTTGACGATTACGACGTCAGCGCTTCTTATCGCTTCCGCTCCGCGTATGCTGACGTCTCCTGCGCGTATCCCGATTCCGATTACCTTAATCATTGTTCCCTCCGAGTTTTACGAATAGTTTCAATAACCTGTTGCCGAACGGCATCGACTTGTATTCGTCTTTTGAAAACACGCCGAACGCCATTATCATAAGAAAATACAATACTGCGCACGGAATAACCGATAGGACTGCCGTTATCGTCGACGCATTGTAACTTATATACAAAACAGGCATAGCAATTATAACACCCGATACGCCTATTGTACTAACGATTTTAACGATGTTGAAAACCTTAAAACGCTTGTGCCACGAGATTGCGTTCATTATAAACGCCGTCATATAACATACAACGGACGAAAGAGCCGCGCCGTATATCCCGAGCGGACGCAGCAGCAAGACATCAAGAATAAGTTTTATTGCCGCCGCCACCGCTATATGCACAACGGGTTTTCCGACAAGCCCCACTCCTTGAAGCAACGCCGAATAAATCTGAATAAGCGACAAACTCAATACGGAAATCGAGCTTATCGAAAGCAGCGCAACGCATATTGCGCTTTCATCAACGTTAAGCGACGGGTAAAGAACGGTAACGATAGGCTTTGAAAGCGCGCAAAATACAAGCGTACATAATATACCGAATACAAAGCCGATTTTCAAAGTCACTCCGCTCTTTATCTTTATACTTTCGAGATTGTACGACGCGCGACTTTTGCTTATCGACGGAACGAGCGCAATTCCAAGCGCAATCGTAAACACGACCGGAAGATTAATGAGCGACGACACGGGTCCCGTGAATATTCCGTACAACGCGGTACGCGAAACAACGCCCGAGTCGGACGTCAGATTAATAACGAGCATACTGTCGATAAACTGAGTTATCGGCATCACGCACGCGCCGAGCGTTATCGGCAGCGCAATACGTATAATCTCGAATAAGTCGCGTTTGTATCCGTGTGTTATACCTTTTGAAAACAGTTTCGGAAAATTGCGTTTTTTTAATGACGCAAGAAATACGGATATTACGGAAACGATTTCCGAAACGCTAACTCCGAGCAGTGCGCCGAACGCTCCGTAATGAACGCCTCGCGTTATGAAAAGCCGTGCGAACGTCAATCCGAAAACAAGTTTTACCACTTGTTCGACAATTTGACTGAGTGCGGTCGGAACCATATCCGAATACCCCTGATAATACCCTCTGAGTACCGAAAGTATTCCCACTACGAAAATTGCAGGTGCTATCGCTTTATATCCGACAGCCGCAAGCGCATCACCTTGTATATTCGCTATTAAATCGCCCGCAAAATATACTGCGAGTGAAAACACAAGTGAAATGAAAGACGTCGTTATAAGCGCGGTTTTAACGAGCCCGTCAACGCTTTCGATTTCGCCGTTTACACGACGCTCGGCAATAAGTTTTGAAAGGGTCGTCGCAATGCCGCCCGAAGATAACGTAATGAGTATTACGAATACGGGATACACAAGTTGATAAAGTCCCGTCCCGTCGGCTCCTAAAATATTGACGAGCGGAATCCGGTAAAACGCTCCGAGTAATTTCCCCGCGATTGCCGCAACGGCAAGCACGCCGAAGCCCTTGACTACCCTATTCTTTTCTTCTGCCCGTTCATTCATACGTTTATTATGCTTAAATAGTCCGATATTATGACGCAAAACATTTGAGATTAAACGTTTGACTTTTGTATAAGTCGTTATTTATACTGTATTTATTAAAGCACATTTTGAGATAAGTAGGAGGGTTTATGCCGAATACCGCTCTTTTGGCAAACGACATCGTAATAGCCGTAAACACAGTCAATACGATAAAATACGTTTTACTCATCGTAGCGAGTATCGGTATACTTTTGCTCGGTATGAAACTGATGAGCGACAATCTCGAATCCGCAGCCGGCGGTAAAATGAACGTGCTTCTTGACAGAATAGGCGATAACCGTTTCGCAGGTCTCGGCATCGGCGCGGCAGTTACAGCCGTAATTCAAAGCTCTGCGGCAACGACCGTTATGGTTATCGGTCTTCTCAACGCGGGTATTATGACGCTCTTTCAGGCAACGACGATAATTCTCGGCGCGAATATCGGTATGCGTCTTTGAGTGCATTGAAAATAGTTCCCGTCGCTCTTGCTTCCGTCGCTTGCGTAGGTGCTTTCATGATGATGTTTTGTAAAAAGCACATATTGGTAAATATCGGCGGAATCGTAATGGGTTTTGGTCTCATTTTCTGCGGTTTAACAGTCGCTTCCGAAGCACTTACCTACATTAAGCAACTTCCCGCCATACTCGATTTCTTCGCAAGTATTCAGCATCCGTTGCTTTTGATACTCGTAGGTATTGTTTTCACTGCGGCTATACAAAGTTCTTCCGCGTCGATTTCCATAGTTATAGTGCTTGCAGGCAGCGGAATAATGCCGCTTGAAAACGCCGTTTTCGTAGTATTGGGCGCAAACGTCGGAACGTGTATGACCGTAATACTTGCGGCAATAGGCGCAAACGCCAATGCAAAGCGCGCGGCTGCGATACATTTGTTCGCAAAACTCGTCGGCGTTATATTCTTTATGTTAATTTTGTTTATATTCCCGAACGTTTTGAATCTGCTCGACGTTTTCGAAAAAGTCGAGTTTCAAATCGCTATATTCCACTCGGTATTCAACATCGTAACCGCTTTTCTTCTTATCGGGTTCACTAAGCATATCGTCAAATTGTTCAACAAACTTATCAAAGATACGGAATCCGATAAACAGGAAGCTGTTCTTAAAGGTTTCGTTTATCTCGATACGCGTCTTATGTCGGCGCCGACTTTTGCAATGCCGCAACTTCGTAAAGAAGTATTGAATATGGCGCGCCTTGCAAAAACGAATTTAGATATAAGCATCGACGCCGTCATAACAAGTGACGTTTCGATTAAACCCGATTTCGTTACGCGCGAAAAGAATATCAATTTCTTAAACCGTGAGCTTACTAAGTTTCTCGTTGAAATAAGTTCGGCGGAAATAAGTTTCAGAGACGAAAAAATCATAGGTTCGCTGTACCACGTAATTACCGATATAGAACGTATAGGCGATTATGCCGAAAATATTATCGAGTATACCGAAGAAGCAATCGCCGATAAGTCGAGTTTCAGCGACACGGCAAACAACGAAATCAAAGATATGCAAAAACTGATCGACGCTCAATTCGATTTGGTATTAAATGCGTTCGAGAACGAAACGCTTAAAGATTTCGGTACAATTAAAATCAACGAAGAAGAAATCGATACTCTCCAAGAAGCGTTACAGCATAAACACATCGAACGTATGAACAAAGGGCTTTGCTCCGCGTCATCGAGTTCGAGATTTTTATCGTTAATCAGCAATCTCGAACGTATAGCAGACCATATCGAAAATATCGCAATCACCTTAAAGGACTACTGCTGATGTATTTAATATCCGCGGATTTACCGCCGACAATCGATATTATTTCAGACGTTTTAGCCATGCTTGCAGGTATGGCTGTTCTTCTTTTGGGGTTACGCCTTATGAGTCAACATCTCGAAACGGCGTTCGGCTCACGACTGCGCCGTACTCTCGATAAAGTGGGTAACAATCGCTTTGCGGGGTTTGGACTCGGCGCAGGCGTTACCGCAATTCTTCAAAGTTCGTCCGCAACGACAGCTATGACAGTCGGTCTTGTCAATACGGGACTTCTCACTCTCTATCAAGCAACCAACATTATAATAGGCGCAAATTTCGGAACAACGATAACCGCGCTTCTCGTATCCCTTCAAGGCGTATCTCTCATATCCCCTATTCTCGCAGCGTGCGCGCTTATCGGGATGTTTATCACTCTCTTGTCGAAAAAAAGAGTAACGAAAGAAATAGGCGGCGTTATTACGGGCTTCGGTTTGATATTTGCGGGACTGTTCTTTATGAACGAATTTATGAGTCCGCTTCTCGAAATTCCGTCCGTTAAGAACGCTTTTTCGACTATATCAAATCCTTTTCTTTTGATACTTATAGGTATTCTCGTTACCGCACTCGTACAAAGTTCGACGGCAACGATTGCAATACTTATACCGCTTATCGAATCCGGCGTTCTTCCATTGTACAACGCAATGCTTATAGTACTCGGCGCAAATATGGGTACATCGGTTACCGCCGTTGTCATATCGTTGGGCGCAAGAACCAACGCTCGTCGCGCCGCGTACGTACATGTGCTTTTCAATGTGTTCGGACTTATACTTTTCGGAATTATACTGTTTACTTTCCCGAACTGCTATAAACTCTTACAAGCAATCGCACCTGATAATGAGTCTTTACAAATATCACTGTTTCACATATTCTTTAATCTCATTACGGGCGCGACACTCATACTTCTTGCAAAGCAAGTGGAAAAGTTACTTACGAAACTTATTAAAGATAAACGCGTCACAACCTCGGAATTGCTTACCGAATACGTATATATCGACCCGAAACTCAAACCAAACGCAAGCGTTATTATGACGGACGTAAGAAAAGAAATCGAAAATATGGCGCGACTTGCTCAAAAAAATTTAAGTTTTGCCGTAAACGCCGTACTTAACAAGAATACGGATAAAAAACAAGAATTCGATATTCGTGAAAAGAACATCAATTTCTTAAACCGTGAAATCGCAAAATATCTCGTGGAAATTACGGCGTTGAGTCTTCCGACGTACGAAAGTAAAGTTATCGGCACATACTTCCATACCGTAACTGACGTCGAACGTATAGGCGACTATGCCGAAAATATTATTGAGTACGCGGAAACCGCGCAAAAAGAAAATATCGGTTTCAGCGATAATGCAACGGCGGAAATCAAAGCACTTTTCAATGCAACGTTTGAGCAACTCGAAGTCGCAATATCCGCTTTCAAAGAAATTTCAATCGCAGCTCTCAGCGACTTGAAACTCCGCGAAGATAAAATCGACGAGCTTACCGAACAACTCAAAAATTCGCATATCAAACGTATGAGCACGGGTGAGTGTTCCGCAACCGCAGGTTCTCACTTTATAGCTCTCACAAGCAACTTGGAGCGTATAGCCGATCACTCGATAAATATCGTAATGGTTATGAAAGATTACTGTATTAATTTTAATTAAATGAAATATTAATAAAGTGAAATATGTAAAAGGACTTTACAAAACGCATAAAGTCCTTTTTCTTTGCCGTTACTTACAACTTTTAGCAGTACGGCTTCTTTTTGTGTCGCTTGTTTCTTGCTTTTCGCTCGTTTGATTTTCGTCAGCGCCGCTTTTGCAATGTTTACAAGCTTTCATTCCGCAGTCCTTTGTTGAATCGGATTTTTTATTCATACTCTCCTCCTGTTTCTATTATTGTTGGCAAGACACGCTTTTTTATTCATAATGCGTTTTTAACGGCTTTCAGATGCAAACGGTTTGTGCGGGTAAAGCGCAGTTTTCATACGGATAAAATAATTAACATTGCCTATCTTTTTGCAAATCCTTATTATCATTGACTTTACTTTTAATATTAAATATAATTATTATATTAAATAATTTTATTAATCGGAGTTTTATATGGACTGCAAATATATTGAGCAAAAATGGCAAGCACGCTGGGAAAAAGACAAAATCTATGATTACAAGCGCGACAGTGATAAACCTAAGTATTACGTTCTCGAAATGTTTTCATATCCTTCGGGCGCAAAACTGCATGCGGGACATTGGTTTAATTACGGTCCGTCCGACAGTTTCGCAAGATTCAAGCTTATGCAAGGATATAACGTATTCGAGCCGATGGGCTTCGACGCTTTCGGACTTCCCGCCGAAAACTACGCGATAAAAACGGGCGTTCACCCCGAAGATTCGACGCTTAAAAACATTGCGACTATGGAAAAACAACTAAAAACAATGGGCGCAATGTTCGATTGGAGCGCGGAAGTCAAAACTTGCCTTCCCGATTATTACAAGTGGACTCAATGGCTCTTCCTTCAATTATACAAACACGGACTTGCCTATCGTAAGGCGGCGCCTGTCAACTGGTGTCCGTCTTGCAACACCGTTCTTGCCAACGAACAAGTAACGGACGGCGTTTGCGAGCGATGCGGTACAACGGTCGTCAGAAAAAATCTTACGCAATGGTTCTTGAAAATTACGGACTATGCGGAAGAACTTCTTCGTGACCTCGATAAACTCGACTGGCCCGAAAAGACAAAACTTATGCAAAAAAACTGGATAGGTAAATCAACGGGCAGCGAAATCGAGTTTACTTTGACTACGGGTGAAACGTTCAAAGTCTTTACGACGCGCGCGGATACGTTATTCGGAGTAAGTTACGTTGTACTCGCTCCCGAGCATCCTTTGGTCGATAAAATCACAACACCCGAACAAAAATCGGCGGTTGAAGAATACAAGAAATATGTATCAACGGCAACCGAAATAGACAGACTTTCGTCAACGCGCGAAAAGACGGGTGCGTTTACGGGCGCGTATGCGGTTAATCCGATTAATAATCAAAAAATTCCCGTATGGATAGCGGACTATGTTCTGTTCAGTTACGGCACGGGTGCGGTTATGGGCGTTCCGTCGCACGACGAACGCGACTTCGGGTTTGCTCAAAAATACGATTTACCGATAACGCGAGTTATTAAGGGTATAGACTGCGACGATACTTTACCTTTCGTCGAACACAGCGGCGTACTCGTCAACAGCGGCGAGTTCGACGGGCTTAAAGTAGACGATGCGAAAATCAAAATAACCGAAGCGTTAAACAAAATCGGTAAAGGTGAAATTAAAACGAATTACCGTTTGAGAGACTGGCTCGTATCGCGTCAAAGATACTGGGGCGCGCCTATCCCGATTATTCATTGTGAACACTGCGGAGACGTTCCCGTCCCCGAAAAAGACCTTCCCGTACGTCTCCCGTACGACGTGGATTTTACTCCCGACGGAAAATCACCTCTCCTTAAACACGACGGCTTTATGCACACCGTGTGTCCCGTATGCGGACGTCCTGCGCTTCGAGACCCCGATACGCTTGACACGTTCGTATGTTCAAGTTGGTATTATCTGAGATACCCCGACAGCAAAAACACGGACGCGGCGTTTGATAAAGAAAAAATAAACAAGATGCTCCCCGTCGATAAATACATCGGCGGTGCGGAACACGCTTGTATGCACCTTTTGTACGCGCGTTTCGTTACGAAAGCGTTGCGCGATATGGGATACCTTAATTTCGACGAACCGTTCACGTCTCTTGTACATCAAGGGCTTATACTCGGACCCGACGGGTTCAAAATGAGCAAGAGCCGCGGAAACGTAATATCTCCCGACACATTTATCGAACAATACGGCGCGGACGCTTTCCGCATGTATTTGATGTTCGGTTTCTCATACGTCGAAGGCGGTCCTTGGAGCGACGACGGCATCAAAGCTATTTCAAAATACCTTGACAGAGTGGAACGTATCGTCGAAAAGGCTTACGATATGAAAGACGAAATCGCTCCGCTGACAGCCGCGGATAAAGAACTCAATTATGTGCGACATACGACTATCGAGCGCGTAACCGCCGATATGGAAACGTTCTCGTTTAACACCGCAATCGCAAGACTTATGGAGCTTACCAACGCTCTTCAAAAATATGACGGCAATAACGACGGACTTTACCGCGCAACAGTTATCGATTTTATCAAAATGCTTGCGCCGATTACCCCGCATTTTGCGGAAGAACTTAACGAGAAAATGCATTTACCGTACAGCGTATTCAATGCAAGTTACCCCGTCGCCGACAAATCGGCAATGATAAAAGACAGTATCGAACTTGCCGTACAGGTAAACAGCAAAGTCAAAACAAAAATCACGGTTTCGTCAAATGCTTCCGACGACGAAATAAAAGCCGTCGCTTTAAGCGACAGCGCGGTTATACCATTTACGGAAGGTAAAGAAGTTAAAAAAGTTATCGTTATAAAAGGCAGACTCGTAAATATAGTCGTTGCTTAAAGGAGCTTTGTGTTAACGGCAATATTAAGCGTTATACTTAAAATACTGAAATTCGTACTTGACATAGTAGTCAAGATTGTGGCGCGAATACTTCGTATAACAGGGCTTCACGTTCCTTTGCTGTACGGAATATATATACTTGTCCTTTATGCGATATACGGATTTGATTTGTCTGCCCCGTCGGTTGAAACAACGCTGTTTTATATAGGGCTTGCGACGTCGTTCGTGTGTTGCGCGGTGATATTTGCCAAAAACATATCGAAACCGTTCGCATTTTTAAGTCGCAAAACGGTAAAGGTTCACTACGAAAACGAT
This sequence comes from uncultured Eubacteriales bacterium, assembly GCA_900315995.1. Classification (GTDB taxonomy): domain Bacteria; phylum Bacillota; class Clostridia; order Christensenellales; family RUG350; genus RUG350. The sequence goes on along the minus strand of ONBF01000011.1, from coordinate 25,447 downwards.
AACCGTAACGAACGACGCAATATCCCCAAACGACAGATTTATCATGAACGTGCCGTTGAAAAACCCGATATATATTGGAGTCGTCTCTACCCCGATATTCTCGTGCACGAATACCATGACAGATTCAAACTATACAAAAGGATAAACGGCGAAATGCGCCTTGTGAAAATCGAGTATAAAGATGACATCTGATAAGACTTCAAAACGCGTTTTTTATATAGACCTTATAAGAGGCTTTTGCGTGCTGATTATGATCTGCGACCACTTTATGTTTGATTGCGGATACATGTTGCCGAGTCTAAGCTCGTCGCCGTTTGCGCAAGCACTTACGTCCGCCGCCGTATACTACTGGTATCACCCCGTACGCCTTATTACGCGTGGGGTCATAATAAGTACGTTCTACCTTTTGTGCGGAATATCGACAAGTTTATCGAGAAATAACCTTAATCGCGTTCTTAAACTCTTTATCGTTTGCGTTGGTCTTACGATAGTTACCTACACGTTCGATGCGATATTCGGGTATCAAGGATTCGTCGTTTGGTTCGGAACGTTGCATATGCTGACGGTCGCGATATTATTGACGGTACTTATCGAATTTATTAAAAACGAAAAGATAAAAACCGTGATTTATTTATCTTCCGCGTCGATTATGATTATACTTCACGCCATATTCTTTGACCCGAATAGATCCGGCATTTTCGTAGGGCTTCTCGGAATAGGATACCTGCCGTTTCATACAGGCGACACGGTCGGTATTATGCCGTTCGTCGGTATAGTGTTTATAGGCGTAGTTGTCGGCAAACTTCTGAAACGAAAACGTCTCCTTAAACCGTCCGCACCGCCGACACCGTTGCGCCCCGCGTGTTTCGTCGGAAGATACGCGCTTTTGACTTATATATTGCATCAACCTTTATTGTTGATAATAATATTATTATTCTCTTTATTTTGAGGTGACGTATGACTTTGTATGATATTGTCAAATACAACGCAATGATTTGCCCGAACGATATAGCTTTTTTCAGTGATAAGCGCAATATGACTTATTCGCAATTACTCGCAAAAGCCGATTCCGTTGCGTCCTATCTCGATTACTGCGGAATAAAACAAGGCGACGTCGTAGCTGTTATTCTACCGAATATAGCGGAAACCGTAATTACGTTATACGCAATAAACCGTTTGGGCGCGATTGCGTATATGCTTAACCCGCAAACGCCCGATTTACCGCTTAAAGAGCTTTTGAAAAACAGTAATGCAAAATTTATTTTCGCGCTTCGTTCTTATCATATTGATATTCCGACCGTCGTTTGCGACGGCTTTGCCGAAGGAGTGGGGTTTAATTTCTCGGTATCGAAGACTTGTCCGCATAATACGGACGAAAACTTGCCCGCAGTGTATCTTCAAAGCGGGGGCACTACCGATACGCCGAAAACGGTTATTATCACGTCGGCGCAGTTTAATTACGTCGCGTCCACACACTCCGTACTTATTCCGGACGCAAATCGCGACGACAAAGTTTTATGTCTGCTTCCGATGTTTCACGCGTTCGGATTGTGCATAGGTATGCACGGATTTGTAACCGCACGCGTAACGCTCGTTCTCTCAAACGATTACGACGCGGCTTCTACCGTAAAACTTATCAAAAAAATGCGTATCAGTTACTTGGTCGAAATACCGCGCTTTTATGCGCGCCTTCTCAAATCACCCGATTTCGATACACGCTTGACATATTTAAGAAGCGCGTTCGTCGGCGGAGACCATACCGAACCCGAACTTATCAAAGCCTTTAACGAACATATGGCAAAATGCGGCTCGACGGCAATTCTCAAAGAAGGTTACGGGCTGTCCGAAACGTGTTCGGTAGTCTGCGTTAACCGCGACGACGCTTACCGTATAGGCTCGGTCGGAAAACCTCTTCCGAATACGAATATATACATCTGTAAAGACGGTGAAAAAATAAATAAACCGAACGAAATAGGCGAAATATATATCGACACACCCGCGCTTATGAACGGATACCTTTCGGGTAAGAATACGATAAAAACAATAGACGGCGTTCGTATGCTCGCAACGGGAGACGTCGGATATTTCGACAAAGACGGCTTTCTTTACTTCACGGGACGCATAAAACAAAGTATAAAAACAAGCGGCGTTACCGTATTTCCGCAAGAAATTGAGTCTGTTATCAAAAAATGCGAATTTGTTGACGACGTGCTGGTCGTCGGCGTCCCCGATGCGCTTAAAGGCGAAATCATTAAAGCCCAGATAAAACTCAAAGAAAACATAAATGAAAAAGAAATAGCGGACAAACTCAACAAAACAATGAGCGAATATCTCCCCCGTTGGTCTATGCCTAAACTTATCGAATATGTTGAAAATTTCGATTTGACACCGCTTGGAAAAAAGCGACTTAAATAATAACAACCGTTTGAATCTGTAAAAAAAAGGTATAGCGTTTTTTCTATACCCTTTTTTTATTATTTCTTTTTGCCCGTAATTTTTACGAAAATTCTGTCGGGGTTACCCGTTCCCTTAGTCGAGCGCGCTTCCGTTTCGAATTCTTCAAGCGATCGAATAAACTCCGACGCTTTCTTGTAACCGTATAACCTCGAATCGAAATCGGGGAACCGCTTGCCGAGCACGTTGAATACGTCCGCAAGATACGCCCAGCCCATATCATCGCTTAAATCTTCGATAATATCTTTCAGCGCGTCGATTATTATAGTCATATCGGATTCAATCGAGACGTTTTCTTTATTATCATTTACCGTTTTTTCAACAGTCGAACGTTTCGGCGTCTTCTTAACGCTTTGCGTAGGCGCAAGCATTTCGAGATATATGAATTTTTCGCACGCCGTAATAAATGCCTGCGGGGTTTTCTTTTCACCCATACCGATAACGGTGTTACCGTTTTCTCTGAGCCTTACCGCAAGACGCGTAAAATCACTGTCGCTCGATACGATACAAAACGCATCGACGCTTTGAGAATACAAAATATCCATTGCGTCTATTATCATAGCACTGTCGGACGAATTTTTCCCCACCGTATAACTGTACTGTTGAATAGGCGTTATCGAGTGTTCAAGCAAAACCTTTTTCCACCCGTCCGCACCTTTTCCCGTCCAGTCGCCGTAAATACGCTTATACGTCACAACTCCGTACTTTGTAAGCTCTTTGCAAATATATCCGATGTATTTAGCCGACACGTTTTCCGCGTCGATTAAAAGTGCAATCTTTTTATCGCCGGTCATAATAACTCCATCAAAATTAATGGGGTTATTATAACACGCTTTAATTATTTTTGCAATCACGAATTACAGATTGTCGTTATTCGAACGGCTTTCGAGAAACTTCTCTATAATCTGCAATTTAAGTTTTGTTTTAGGTAAAATTTCACCCGCAACATAATTGTAACCCGCCGATAATCCGACGTAAATCGACGTCGCTACCTGAAACAATTTAAGCATCGTGGAATACAACATCACTATGTCAAACTCGCGCGCAGACATCAATACGCTTGTAAATACGAGACTGAACGCAAGTATCGCAAGCACCCTGTTAAGCATAAGTTTTGAAATTGCACGCATTTCGTGTTCGTCTATGTCATATTCGTCTTTAACGTTCATATCCGTTCTCGAAAAAATACTCGCAATTCGTAACTTCCTGTATCTTACGCGAACATATTTAACGTCGTCGCTCGCACGTTTTATTAATTCTTTAAGCTCGTTTTTGCGCTCTTCTTTTTTGGCTTTAATTAATTTCCTATTAAGTTTAATCTCGTATCTTTCAAGCTTATTATTAAAATTGATTTCACCTATATACTTATTGAACTCGGTATACAATTTGCGTTTATTGAACTCGACGTATGCGCCGTCGATTTCTTTCTGCGTATCCGCATACTCTTTGTTGCTACCAATCTCTTTATCCTTTGCATACGACCTGCATATCATTATGACTATAATAAGTCCCGTATTAAGTATAGCTACGTTCAGCCAATAAGCAGCGTCTGTAAATATCGCTGTCGAGAACGAAAAACTTATGTAGTCGCTCAGTATATTTATGAATACTACAAGTAAAAAAATCGATGTAAGAGCAACAGTCTTTAATGCATACTTCATTGCGCGTCTCCGTTTCCGCATCGTATTACCGACGCGTTAAGCACTGCGAATACCGTCCCGATTATCACTGATAAAAGAATAAGTCCCACAGCTCCCGAAAGGTGCGCTATGCCCGCTTCTATGCTCTTAGATACCAACAAAAATACGCTTAACAAGCCTATCGGAGTGATTGCCGTAGCAATAACTTCAAAGACTTGCGCCTTTGCAAGCGCGCGCCTTATATTGTTAATCTTCACGGCGTCCGTTTCTATCGCAAGTTCGCTTTTAAGATGTACTGTAAATCCTTTAAGGTTTTCGACCCGTTTATTGATAAACAACTTTTTGATGACGTAAAATAAAATTATCGCAAGCGTTATGCCGTATGCGCCTATTCTTACTTTAAGCCCTTTATCCATACACGACAATATGCCTATCAATATTGGAATTACTACCGAAAACAACACTTCGAATATAAAAAACGTAAGCTTTCTTTTTGAATACTTCATACGTCACCTTCAATCGAAATTAATAAGTCGTCTTTCTTTATCTTCATTGCCGTTAAGTGCCAAATTAACCACTAAGCAATCTTCGCTCTTTACCGAATCGCAACCGCTTGCGTTTCTTACGGCTTCAACATCTTCTTTAAGTCTCGCGCGTTGTGCGGGAGTCACTGTCTTACTGTTGATAAATACTTCTCCCACATCAGCAACTATCGCAGTGATATTATTGATAACGTTAAGATTTCTTTTTAACGTAACTTCGATAGTATTCTTAATTTGTTCGTTGAGTTCTTTAACGCGTTTGTCGGATAACGCTCGTATATCAACGTAAATTTTTTCGCCGACAACGCTGTTTGCAAAACGCTCGGCAAGCGTATCGATATTATTTCTGTTGAGCCAGCCACTCAGAATTTGCTTTACGAGAATAAATATCATACCGCCGCTTATAAACGCGGTCAATGCGCCTATCACATAAGGCTCGATTGAGTTCCAAATACCGTTAAAATCCATAATTCCTCCTATATGTTGCGCGGATCATACTCGTTTTCGAGCAGTTCCACGCGGTCTTTTAATAATTTAATTTCTTCATTAAGCGTTTTTATCTCGTTTAACACTTCCATACTTTCGTTGACTTCGCGAACGTTGCCGATAATATCCGTAAGACTTTCTATCGAAAACGGCTCGCATCTCCATGACTTATTTATTTCATTACCTATAACGAGAACGACAGTCAACGAAAACAATCCTTTGTTAATCTCTTTATTATTAAGCGATACTTTGAGTTTATCGTCTATCTTATATGTAAACTCTTTACCGTCGCTTCTCAAAAGAACGGCGTAAAGTCCGCTGTCGATAACAGGCGGTTTTCCGTCTTCAAACTCAAATTCGACGACTATATTTTCGTTTACGTCAACATATTCGGGACGCTCTGTAATATAGCCCCTTTTTTCTTTCAATAAATATTTCATATTCTCTCCTTATTCGGCGACAGCCTTAGCGCAATATATTTCGCCGTATTCGTTGTCAAACTCACTCGGCGCAACAGTTATCGGGTTGTTGCTTGCCTTTAAGTCGGCTTTCGTCGCATACCACGTCAAATCAAAGCCATCGTCCGTTGTTTTGGTCGGCAATGTAGTACCCGCCGTAAATTTGCCGATACCGTACATATAACTTGCATAACTTGTCCAATTAGTAGCGGTCGTATAAGCCGTAAAACTGTCATACGGCACAAATATATAGTGCGCCGAATTGAACGTTTGCGCAGGTGTTCCTACTGTTACGGGTGTTGCTTGCGTAAAGGTTAATTCTTCAAGCGCAGTACAGTTTCTGAAAGGATAACCGAGACCATAAGAACTCTCATATCTGACTGCTTTTAATTTCGTACAATTTGCGAACGGTTTTTCTATCAGTTGGACGTTCTCGGGGATAACAAGATTCTCTATTGCGGAGTTATAGAACAACGCGTTTGCATCATTAGAATCGAAGTTTCTTATCACCAATAACTCCGTACGTTCGCGCTCGAAAACGACTTCGGATAAATTCGGACAATTTCCGAAAGAACGTATCGAACCTCCGCTCGCCGCGCCTATAAGCGTTAACTGCTTCCCGATATACACTTTTTTCAAATTACTCGAATTATAAAATGCGCTGTTTCCTACCGTTTTAATATTATTGATTAAATACAATTCTCCGACAACCGAATTATTATTGCTTTGTTGTATCGCCGTAATTTCATTGCCGTGGTCGTCATAAGGCGGAATTACTAACTTAAAAACGGATTTAATGTTCGTTATCGTGCTTCCGTTATCGGAAGTCGTAAAATCAAACGAATTATCCGTTATACTCATACCGTTTATACCTTCGCCGACAATCTCCGCATTGACGATAATTCCCTTACCGTCATTGTAAGCCGTCACGTTAAGAGTTATATTCTCGTTGACTATTGCACCGCTACCCGACTTAAACAATAAATCTCCGTTGAGTATATTTGTACAATACACCCCTTGCACCGCTATATCCGTAAATACGTTCATTGAACTCTCGACCGGAGCAAACGTCGCGCTCATCCCCGCTACTGCCCAATCGGCTTGAACCGCGGCAAGTTTGGTCTCCGCGTCCCAATCGGCAGGCGTTATCGTAACCGTCCGCTTGATAAACTGCAAATAATTGTTAAGACAAGGCATCGTATTCACCCCCGACGCAAATCATTTCAATTTCGGAAGTCGGTATCGATACGCACTCGAAAGTTATACTATTACTTCCTATCGACACACCGTACACTCCTCCCGCATTGATAAAATCAGTTTTACTCGACGGTGTAGGCGCAAAACTCAAAGTCCAATCTGAATTTATGCCTTGAACGTTAACGGTCGCTTGTTTTGTCTGCAAGTTCCACGACGATACCGGAATCGTTACGCTGAATCTATACGTTTTGCCGTTTAATATCGAACTTAAACTCGATACCGCTATACCGCTGTCCACAAACTGTCCGCTACTGTCAATCGACGCAAAATTATTCGGTGTTGCAAGCGGTTGTAAAACGGCTCTGCTTTCTATCGCCTGCGTAAGCGCAAGGAGTTCACTTTGCTCGTCCGCAAGAAGTTCGATATTTGTAGTTCCGCCGTCTTCGACCGTTGCGTAAAACGTACCCGTAGATAATACCGTTTCACCGCCGTACATAACTATTTTGCAATTCATTTCGAGTGTTCCGACAGATGCAAGTTGATACGCCGAAAAATCGTGAACATATACGTAATAATTGCTCCCGTTATATTGTTGTATACCCGTATATGCCATATACCTACTCATCGGTTCGACGTGATCCTGCCTCTTAAAACTAAGTATCACCGCATCGAGCGGACTGTACGGACTGTATAATTCAAGTCTGTTCACCGCATTACTTCTACTGAAAATCGCGCCTTGCTCCGTCAAAATCACATTGCCGTCTATTCCTATAACTACTCTCATAATCACTCCCAAAACGCATCCCGATACGGAAAACGTCTTATATAACCCGTCATAAGAATAAACTGTCTGCCGTTAAACACTGCAAATTAATGACAAAAATAAAAGCGTCTCACATCTTAGTGAAACGCCTTATATACGAATCGGATTATTAAGTTAATTTATTGAATAATATATTTTGCGTCCTTCTTAGGTGCTGACGCAAGTTCTTTCTTTTTGTCTTCAAACCCTTCTTTGCCGAGCAATGCGTATGTTGCGTTCTTGCCCTCTTCAACGCCGGGTTGATTGAACGAATCGATATTAAACATCGCGCCTACGAAAGCCGTCTGTATCTCAAAGAACATAAGGAGCTGTCCGAGTGTATATTCATTGAGTTCGGGAAGCATAATGGTTTGGTTCAAACGTCCCGCGCGCATCAACGCATATTCCGTAGCCATACGTTCTGCGGTTATAAGTTCGTTAAGCGTATGTCCGCAAAGGAACGATACTGCGGGAATATCTTTGTATCCGTCGGGTATTTTGACTTCCGCTCTGTATTTGTCTACGCCGAGAAAAGTTATGACTTTATCAAACGGACCTTCGGTATATAATTGAATTTGACTGTGTTGGTCGGTGACGCCGAGTGCCTTAACCGGAGTTTGCCCCGCAAAAACTTCTTTACCGTCAAGATCGATTCTCTTTCCGAGACTCTCGCCCCAAAGTTGACAATACCAGTCGGCAATGTATTTAAGTCCATCGGCATACGGCATCATAACCGAAATGTTGTTACCCTTTTCGATAGCGATATATTGAAGTACCGCAGCTGCAAGCGCAGGGTTCTCGGATACGTTTTTGTTCAAGCACGCTTTATCCATATCGGCGGCGCCTTTGAGCATTTCCGAAATATTCACACCCATTACGGCAGCCGTCAGAAGTCCAACGGGGCAAAGTTCCGAAAATCTTCCGCCTACGCCGTCCGGAATATAGAACGTTTTATAACCTTCACGCTGTGCTATCTTAATAAGATTACCCTTGTTTTCCGAAGTAGTCGCTATAATATGCTCTTTTGCCCTATCGCCGAGCTTCTTTTTCAATATATCCGAAATAATAAGGAATTGACTCATTGTTTCACTCGTTGAACCGCTCTTTGTAATAACGTTGAACATCGTTTCTTCAACATCGATTACGTCTAGTAGCGAAGCCATACGCTCGGGGTCTACATTATCTTCCACATAAAGTTTCGGGACTTTACGAACCTTTCTCGGAAGCTCGTTGTTTCTCAAATGATTGAGAGCTTGGAATACCGCTATCGGACCGAGCGCGGAACCGCCTATTCCGAGTACGACGAAGTTTTTGAATTTCTTGCAAATATAACGTGCCGTTTCGTTTAATTCCTTAACGATTTCCGTCTGATTGTACGGAAGTTCACTCCAACACATCATACCTGTGCCGCGGTTGGTCTTGTAGAAATTCAAAGCGTTTTTAGCAAGTTTGCTTTTCGCGAAAATTTCTTCGTCGGTAATTCCGTGTTCTCCGATATACGCTTGCATCATATTGTTGTAATCGAAGCGTATTTTCATACTTGAACGCCATTCTTTAGTGTGTGCCATATTTATCTCCTTTCAGCAGTATCACTGCAAATTAAATTTTTATGTGTTACGGACTGCTTCCGCTATCTTCTCGGCAACGTCTTTGCCGAGCTCCGCGTCTTTGCACTCCACCATAACTCTTATTTTAGGTTCGGTACCCGATGCGCGTACAAGCACTCTTCCTTTACCTTCCAGTTCATTACGGCACTTGTCGATAAGTTCCGCAAGTTCTTCGTTATTGATAACGCGAATTTTGTCCTTGACATTTACGTTAATGTTGGTTTGCGGATAAATTTCAACATCGGTAAATTCACTCAGTTTTTTCTTATTCTTAACTATCATAGCCGACGTTTTGAGCGAGGCAAGTATTCCGTCGCCCGTCGTCATATAGTCTAAGAGTATTATGTGTCCCGATTGTTCGCCACCGAGAATCGCGCCTCTTTTGAGCATCATTTCCATAACGTATTTGTCTCCGATATCCGCACGGCTCAAATTGATTCCGTGTTTTTTAAGCGCGTTGCTTATTCCCATATTGGTATGGTGAGTGCCTATTACGAGATTGCTTTTGAGTTCCCCGCTCGCTTGCATATCGAGAGCAAGCGCATATATCAACATATCCCCGTTAACGATGTTGCCTTTATCGTCTACCGCCACGAGCCTGTCACTGTCACCGTCGTACGCATAACCTACGTCGGCATCTTTGGCAAGGACTTTCTCTTTTAATTTTTCGGGATAGAGCGCACCGCAGTTCGCGTTGATGCCCATACCCGAATTATCGGTAAAATATTGAAAAACTTCCGCGCCTGCTTTCTTGAATATTTCGGGAGCAACTCGGTATGCCGCGCCGTTGGCGCAATCAAGCACTACTTTCAATCCCGTTAAATCCACGTTTATTGCTTTTGAAAGATAACTTATATAAAAGTCAACCGCAGTATCCATCTTTTTGTAACTGCCGAGTTTCGGATGTCCGATAAGATTCGGCGTTTTGAAACAGCTCTCGACTTCTTCTTCGTCGTCTTCGAGAAGTTTATATCCGCGACTGTTGAAAATTTTGATACCGTTGTACTCGGCGGGGTTATGGCTTGCGCTTATAACAACGCCGTAATCGGCATTGAAATATTTCGTCAAATATGCAACGCCCGCCGTCGGACATATACCTACGTCGATTACACTGCCACCGCCCGAACACACTCCGCTTGCAACGCACAACGAAAGCGTGTCGCCCGACTGACGCGTGTCCCGACCTATCAAAACTACCGGGTAACGTTTAAGGGCGGTAAGCGCGTTGCCTACCTTAAAAGCTATATCGGGTACCAAATCTTGATTGATTATGCCCCTTATTCCGTCCGTTCCGAAATATCTTCTCATAATTATCTCCGTTTATCAGCGTTGTTCAGGTTTAAGATACTTTTCCGCACGCCCTTCTTTAACCGTCTCGGTTGCACGCGCGATAACAAGCGCACCGTCGGGTACGTCGTGTACAAGCGTTGCGCCTGCCGCGATAAACGAACGACGTCCGACTTTAATCGGCGCAATAAGCGTCGAGTTACTGCCTATAAACGTGCCGTCGTCTACTTGGGAACGATGTTTATTACGTCCGTCGTAATTCGCGAATATTACACCGCAACCGATATTTATATCCGAGCCGACGTCAGCGTCCCCGACATATGCAAGGTGCGGCACTTTGGTTCCGTTGCCGATACTCGAATTTTTAATCTCCACAAAGTCGCCTATCTTGCACCCCGACCCTACTTTCGAACCCGGTCTTATATATGCATACGGTCCTACGTTTGTCAACGAACCGACTTCGCTTTCCGCAACAGTACTCGCATTTATTGTAGCGTATCCGTTGATAATGGAATTTTCTATAAAACAGTTTGGTTTAATAACGGCACCTTTCTTGATAACGCTGTTGCCCGTTATGGTTACGTTGGGATAAATAACAGCCCCCTCTTCGATTTTTACGGTATCATCGATATATGTACTCGCGGGATCGTATATAAATACTCCGCTTTCAATCAATCTTTTATTGATTTTTTCTCTTAACGCCGATATTATGAAAGGAAATTTAGACGCATCGAATCTTATAAACGCCGAATCGTCAATTAATTTAAGTCCTTTTATTTTAATTTTACCCGCTTTGAAGATGTATCCGCGGTTAAGTTCCGCGGCAATTAAATCTTTTGATTCGAAAACCGTTACTATACGTTCAAGTGCTTCGTAATCAACAAGCGGTGTATCGTCGAATAATATAATCGTATCCGTATCGACAGACGCGGGAATATTCGTCGCTATATCGTCAATTTCAACCGTCGTTTTGAGCCACTCCAAACACGTTCTCCCCATCAAATTTGGCGTTGCGTTCAAACACTCGTCTACAACGACGACCTTATAATCATTAAACACAAATCGTTCTCCGAAATTTAAGATAATGTGTATATTATACATTTATTATAAGCAAGTGTCAATTATACTGTTTTAATTTACCGCATATAAAATATTCTTGTTCATATCTTATAGTATGAGTAAAAATAATCCTTATTCTCCGTATTTTTATAAAAATTACAGAGAATCCGAACTTGAAAATGCGAATAAAACTGTCGAATCAAGTACGGATTTCGAGAAAATTTCCGTAAAATCGCGCAAAAAGCAGTCCCGCGTTTACAAAAGAAACAAACGCGGCGCGATTGCGCTTCTTCTTATTATGATATGCTTTTTCTCCACCGTTTTGTGCGCGGATTATTTTACTTCGGGCTTTATTCTCGCCGTTTTCGAACCGAAAACGGCGTCCGTCGAGACAAAAATATATTACGCCGTAAGAATAGGTTATTTCAGCGATAAAAAAACAGCGGACGCCTATTCCGAAGACGTCTCGGCGCGCGCCGCCGCGGGATATGTACGGTGTAACGAAAATTACAGCGTTATCGCAGCAGTCTACAAGGACAGCGATCGCGCAATACAAGTAGTCGATCGTATGATAAAAAACAATATGGCGGCTACGATTACGGCTATCGAAATAAAACCGCTTTATTCGGAATTTTTGAGTAATTCGATGCAAAAAAAATGCGAAACGGGACTGAATACGTTTGACGAAGTGTACGACGTCTTATTCGATATAAGCAATAAACTCGATGACAGCCGATTAAGCGAAACCGATGCAATGAACGAAATAAAAAACCTTATATCCTACGTCAACGATAAAAAAAATACGTTTGATTACGCTACCGCAAACTGCGCTCACCTTGCCGTCGGTAAAATCGGTTCGGCAATGTTGCTTATCGTTAAACGGCTCGAAGAAATAGGCAAAACCGATTATGTATATCTGTCGTCCCCCGTGCGCTATGCATATACGGCGATAATCTATGATTATCACGACTTGTGTAACGACCTTGCAAGATTAAGTTAATAAAATTGCGGGGATTATCCCGCAACTTCTGACAACGTTATTCTACCGTAACCGACTTTGCAAGATTTCTCGGCTTATCGGGATCGTTGCCGCGCGCACGCGCTATGTAGTACGCGAATATTTGAAGCGGTATAACCGACAATACAGGCTCGAAATCATTATCCGTCTCGGGAATAAGTATCGCTTCATCGATACCGTCCGACGTTGCAACGTCTTCAAACGGCGTAACCGCAAGAACCGTCGCTCCGCGTGCCTTAACTTCGTGAATACCGTTCATTGTTTTCTCGGCAAGTTCACGACGCGTGATTATGACTATTACCAACGTATTCTTTTCGATAAGCGCAAGTGTGCCGTGTTTAAGCTCTCCCGCAGGACAACCCTCACTGTGAATATAACTTATTTCTTTTAATTTAAGCGAACCTTCGAGAGCAACCGCATAGTCGAGATTTCGTCCTAAGAAAAACATATCCTGAACGTGTGAAAATTTGCCTGCAAACTCACGAATATTCTTTGCTTTATCTATAACCGATTCCGCAAGAGACGGCAAACTTCTCAACGTTTTGTCAAACGTCTTAACGTCTTTGCCTTGGGCTTTCAACAGCAACATCGACATATAATAGAACGCTATAAGCTGACAGTTGTAACTTTTCGTTGCGGCTACGGCTATTTCGGGACCCGCCTTAGTATGTATTACGCAATCGCTGTACGTAGTGATACTTGACTGCGCAACGTTGGTAATCGAACACACATATGCTCCGCGTTCTTTCGCAAGTTTAACAGCGGCTATCGTATCCGCAGTCTCACCGCTTTGCGAAACGGCTATTATCACTTCTCCGTCTTTGATTATCGGATTTCTGTATCGATATTCGCTGGCAACAGCAATATTGACTGTCAGTCTGTTAAATTTTTCAAGCAAATATTGTCCGCAAAGTCCCGCGTGATACGCCGTACCGCAAGCAACGACCGTTACGGCGGGCGCATTAAGCATTTTTTCGATAAACTCGGGCGGATAAACGTTGCCGTCAAGACTTTCAAGCGTATTTTCAATCGCAGTCGGAATTTCGTGTATCTCTTTCATCATAAAACTCTCATAATTTCCGAGTTCCAAAGAACTTTCAACCATATCGAGTTTCTTGAATTTTTTCTCCGTTTCGTTAAGGTTTTCGTCGTAAAATTTGATTTCGGCAGGCGTAAGCATTGCAAGGTCGCCGTCGGACATAACGTAAACGTCTTTCGTATACTTGGCAAGCGCGGGAGCGTCACTCGCTATATAGTTCACGCCGTTACCCTTGCCTATTATAAGAGGATTGTCTTTCTTTGCAACGATAATGACATCGGGATACTTATTACTGATTACAGCAAGCGCGTAAGAGCCTGCGAGCATCTTTACCGTATCTCTCACCGCTTCGATAAAACTGCCCTTGTAGTTCAGTTTTATAAGGTGAGCGATAATTTCGGTATCCGTATCGGAATTGAAAATCTCTCCTTGGCTCAAAAGTTCGAGTTTTAATTCGAGAAAGTTTTCGATAATGCCGTTGTGAACGACCGCAAAATTGCCGCATGCGTGCGGATGCGAATTTTTATCCGACGGTTTACCGTGCGTCGCCCAACGCGTATGACCTATCCCGCACTTACCGCTTACGCCCTCTATATATTTTTCGAGCGTAGCGACTCTGCCTTGTTTCTTGATTATTTGCAAATCGTTCGTTGAATCGATAACGGCAATCCCCACCGAATCGTATCCTCTGTATTCAAGTTTTTTAAGACCGTCCATAAGAACGGGAACACAATTTTTCTTACCGGTACAACCAACAATTCCACACATATACGCCCCTCCGATTATTTTACAAATAAAAGCTGTCGTCATCAACGAGCAACAGCTTTCGTAGATTAATTATCCATAACAAACAATTCATATTTATTTTGATTGCGTTAAAAAGTTTACGCAATTCGTCGTCCGAACGTTCCTTCTTTAATGCGATAAAAGACGTATTCATTTTACTGAACATAACTTGTGCCGAGTTGTTTTTGAATCTTTTATCCGCATTTGTCCCATCGTACAACGCGTTCAAAATCAACAAAACCGAAAATACAAACAATAAACGTATTTCAAAGAAATAAGCGTTTGCCGATTTGTCTACTCCGATCGTCGTTATAATAATCGCCGATTTCCTCCCGATTTAATTTCGTATAGATTATATCAAAAATTAAATCAAAAAGCAATGATGTTTATATGTTTTTACAAAACACAATTCAGTAAAAGCACTAAAACACGATTTTTATTGCCTCAGTATTGTTAATCGACATAATAAAAACTTCGTCAACGGGCTTTTTGAGAACGGTTTCCGCAGCTCGCTTATAAATTTTCATTTGCGTTCCGTATGTAGCTTTTAATGCGTCGGCTGAACGAGACGACAATTTGTAATCGACCAGCACGGTTTTTTCTCCCGTTATCAAAAGATCAATCGTACCCTGCACCAATACTTCGTCTTCCGTATCTCCAACTCCCAATTCTTTCGCGGGAACGGACAACATTAATTTTTGCTCGCGCAATATAGGTTTACACGACGCATAGCGTATCAAATCGGTGTTTAACACTTTACTTATCTTATCGACGTCAAGTAAGACCGCACGTTCTTTATCCATTACTTTCTCGTCGATAAGTCGCGTAATCTCCGCTTCGACTTTCTCTCTTGTTGTCGCCGAAAAATCAATATACTGAAACACTTTATGATAAAGCGAACCCAATTCGTCGTCTTCCGCTTTGTCAGAACGGTTCGCACTATCAATCGGGTGCAACAGCTCGTTTATTTCCGACACTGTATATTTGAATTTTGTCCTTGTAGCGGCATCGTGCACGTATTCTTTGCTTATAAGACTTGCGGCACGCTTAACGGATTCTTTGTCCCCCGAAAAAAGTCCGACGCGTTTATCGGGCTTACTCGCAATACCGCCGTTTGAATCGGAGTTGACATCAAACTTTTCGTATTTCGCGCCGTAATAAATTTTTTCGGAATCTCCGCCGCCGGCTATATAACCCATATAAGAATCGGCTTTATACGCATCAGTCGGTTTCTCGTCCTTAACGTCTTTTTGAGCGACTGTAAACAAGTGTGATTTCGCACGCGTCAACGCAACATACAATAAGCGCATTTCTTCTCGTCTTTCGTTGTCTTTCGATTTATCGAGATAATACTTGCGAATAAAATTAGTCTCTTTAATCCGTTCGGCGTCGTCGAAACTGTTGAGCGCAATACCTGCGTGTTTATCGAACAACGTCTCTTTCTTTTCGTCTTCGAACAAAAATTTCTCATTTGCTCCGACCAAAAAGACTATCGGAAATTCAAGTCCCTTGCTCTTGTGTATCGTCATAACCGATACGGACTTTTCTTTGTTCCCGTACTCTACGTCCGATTCGTCCTTAAAGACGTTATCAAGTTTCTTAACGTAAGATGACAGTGACTCCGCCGATTTCATTTGCGACAGTTTGTCAACGTACCGCTCGAACCGTATACCCTCTTCTCTGTCTCTTGCGTTAACTTTATTGAAAAAATCTCTGTCGTTGATAATATATAAAGCAAGTTCGTGTACGTCGCAATACTTTGAAAGTTTTTTATACTCGCCGAGAGCACGCAAAAAATTCCCGTGCTTTTCGGATACGACTTCTTTATCGTTTAATACGCACTCAAAAAAGTTTTCGCACGTCTTTCCGTTTCCGATGTCAAACAGTTCTTCATCTGTAAAATCAAAGAAAGATTTCATTGCAAGTATAAGCGGTATATCGCGACGCGAATTATCAACGACTGTCAACATAGCGTTAAGTTCGTTTTCCGCAATACACGCCTCTTCTTTATACTCTACGTGCGTGGGAATACCGTATGAGTGCAGTACTTTATGTATATCGAACACGAGTTTGCCTTTTCTTGCAAGTACGGCAATATCCCCGTATCCGATAGGTTTTACAATCGGTTTTTTGTCGACGTCGAAACCTGTGCAAACGGGTTTGCCTATAAGTTCCGCTATCTTATGCGCCACATATATTCCCGACGCCTGTTCCCGTTCGTTTGCCGTACGTTTATCTTCTTTGACGCTGTATACGCCGAGCATTTTCTCTTCTTTGACGCTTTTATCGACGAGTACGTCGACAACGGTTACAGGTGCAACGTCGTTGACAATCGGATATTCCAGTCCCGTCATCATCGAACCGCGCGAATAATCTATCCCCGCACTTTTTTCCGTCATAATATTTCCGAACAGTTTGTTGACAAAATCGAGAATTTTTGCGTCCGTTCTGAAATTCGCGGTCATATTCTTATTGTTGACCGACTTGTCTTTTATCGTATCGGTGAATATCGTCGGATCGGCGTGTCTGAATCCGTATATACTTTGCTTGGGATCTCCGACCATAAAAAGATTGCCGTTTCGTTCAAGCAGTTTGAATATGCTCTCTTGAAGTTTATTGACGTCCTGATACTCGTCCACGAATACGTAATCGTATTCCGAAGAAAGTTCGGACGCAACTTCCTTGTTTTCGAGCGCACGATATGCGGCGCGCGCTACGTCCGAAAATTCGAGAAGATTGTTTTTGAGTTTTTTATTTTCGAATATTTCGGCATATTCGAGAGTTATTTTCATTAAAACGTCTATATCTCTTTTTCCGTCTTCCGCTCGCTCTTTCGTCATTGCAAGAGCAAGGTTACTGCGGTTTAATACAGAGTCGGAATCTTTAATGAGAATATCGCCGACGTGTTCTTTGAAATTCTTTATTTCGTCTTTCATAAACGCGTCGGTATCTTTTGAGAAATTAAGGCGTGAAAATCTCAAAACGCTTGTTATGTGCGACAATTCTTCAAAACTATTCGCATTAACGCAAGCCGTCAAAGCGTCGATTATTTCCGCAACCGCTTTTTGCCTGCTTATTTCGAGATAATGATTCTCAACGCATACGGAAAGAAGTTCGGCGCACTTCGTTTTGAGTTCGCCGAAAACCTGCGCTTTTATTTCGTCCGTATGCTCGTACAAATACTTTGAATTATTTCGTATCCACTCGTCACGGTCGGGAAGCACGCACAAAAAATCATAAAATCCGCTTATTATCTCTTTAAGCGGTTTTTGGCTTCGCTTAATCGAATATCGGTCGAGTATTCTGTAATAATCTTCGTCCGTTCGCTTTGAATACGCATCGAACAGTTCGTCGAAACTCTCTTTAATAAGAACGTCTTTCTCGTCTTCGCCGATTATCGAAAACGACGGGTCTACCCCCGCATACTCCGAATATCTTTTCGCAACCTGAGAACAAAACGAATCTATCGTACCGATTGCCGCAAGAGGTAACTTGTCTATTTGTTCTTTAAGTCGTTCGTCCGCGCCGTTTGCGCAAGCGTCGGATAACGCTGTCGCTATCCTGTCTTTCATTTCACGGGCGGCTGCTACCGTAAACGTCACTACGAGTATACGCTCTATATCCGTGCCGTCAAGAACGGTCTTCACGACGCGCTCGACCATAACCGCCGTTTTACCGCTTCCCGCCGACGCGTTGACGAGAAGTTTTCCGCGAGATGTTATTACGCTTAACTGTTCGCTCGTCCACTCTCTTTCAGCCATCGTTATTCTCCTTGTTCACATTACAGCCGACGAAATTATCGTTAATAAGCGTTGCCGATTGTTTGCGTATTCTTACCTTAACGTCGTGACCGCCGCACAGTTCTTTATAATCGCAATTATCGCAAATCGAATAATTCGACTCGCAATACGTTTTCCGCGCGGCGTAACCGTCTTTCATTTCTTTAAGTGCTTTATCCGTCAATGCTATAACGTATTCCCCGTAATTCGCGAAATCGTCTTCGCTTATCAAATCTTTTGCGGGAGCGTAGTTTCCGTCTTTGATATAAAGTCCCGTAATCTCGGACGGCTTATCTTCGTTAACTGTTTTGTCGAGTTTCGATACGGTATCCGCGTCGTTCAGAATCTGCCCGTACAAAATTTTATCGTCTTCGTTTTTGGAATATTCGTCTTTGACCTTAAACCGTAATAAAGTTCGTAAAGTTTATCGTGCACGCTCCCCGACTTGTAATCGAGTACGATAAACTTATCTCCGCATATATCCAAACGGTCGATTTTACCCTTAAACGAAACAGGTATATCCTTGTAAATAAACTTACCGTCTTTCACGGTGATAAACTCATACTCCGTCTTCTTGTTCACAAATTCGGACGCTTTCATTTGTTTATCTATCAATCGCGTAAACCGTAACGCTTCTTTTTTAAGCCTATTGATTAAAACGCCCGTATGTCCGTCGATTTCAACGTCCTTGAATTGTTCGTCATATACTTTGTCAAAGATACGCTTTGTCAATTCATCTCCGTCTTTTACGGTCGCTCTCTTTTTGACGAAAAGTTCCGCGACGGAGTGCAAAAACGCGCCCGTTCCGAGTATGTCCATTTCGCCTTTATCCGTCCGCTTTGCGTTCAAATTGTATTGAAGAAAATGTTTGTACGGACATCTGAAATAAGTTTGCAATCTGCTTGCCGAAACGGTTTCGCCCGAATAAAGTTCTCGCTCTATACTTTCTTTATCGGCAATTTCGGTTTCTATTCGTTCAAGCCGCGCGGCATCACTGTTATATAGTATCGCGCGCAACGTCGCATACTCGCAGTATTTTCCCTGCGCGTCCGCGCTCGCGTCTCCCAAAAAGTCCGCGTATTCATAAAATCCGCCGTCAACGGTCGATATTCGTTCAACGAGTTTTCGCACCGTATCGTTTTCGTAAATATTTTCGTTTTCCGAAGTCGTTATTCTGAATTCATTACCTTCTCCGTCGTTATAAAGAAGTTTGGTTATCTCCCTTATAAGCACGGACGGAAAAGTATTCTTCCCTTGATTGTCCGTTACGGGATAACTTACGAAAAGAAGATCTTTCGGCTTCAAAACGAGTTGCTGTACAAAGAGCCGTTCTTCCATATTGCGACTTTTCGCACAAGGCTCTATAACAATATCGTGCGCCTTGTATTCCGTCAATTCTTTATCCGAAATTATTCCGACGTCTTTGGACTCCGCGGGAATATTACCGTCTACCGCGCCGATTATAAACATTGCTTTGACGTTAATATATCTGCTGTCTTTACACTCGCCGATATACACGCTGTCTGAGTATTGCGGAAGTACGGATATTTCGGACGCGTCGAAAACCGAGTTAAGCGTAATGAGAAAATCTTCCGCGTTAAAGGTAAGCGTCCCCGAAAATTCTTTTATCGTTTCGAGTATCGATACGAGTTTTTCTCCCGCTTGCGCGTTAATCGTTCTGTGAATCGGGTCAACGTCACGGTCGAATAATTTCACGTTCCTTTCGATAAGACTTTCGTCTTCGATAAATTTAAGAAGAACGTCGGCGAAATCTCCGTATGTATCCGTCTTTCCGTTTACTTGCGTTATTCTTTTGAGTTTTTCGATAAGTTTCGCAATCGCAGCGTCTATTTCTTCTTTACCCGTCTTGATACGCTCGGATATATACTTAACCCCGCGATTTTCAAGCGCGCACTCGATTTGCTCTGCAAAATCCGTATCCGTATCGGACAGCGGATTTTTGAAATAAGCGACTGCATCGTCTCTTGTAAAACCGTAAGCCGTACATCTCAAAACGGACAAGATATACCTTACGATACAAGTACTTGTAAGGCGTGCCTTTTTATCTATAAAATACGGCACGCCGTACATTTTGAACAGTCTTGCTATCGCAGGCGTATACGCTTCGATATCGCCGCAAACTACCGCAACGTCCTTATATCTCGCGCCACCGTTTACAAGCCGCCTTATATTACGGCAAACGGCGCGTATTTCGTCGTTAAAGTCCTTTGCCTCATAGACTTTCACTTTATTCGCCGCGTCTTGTCTTCTCGGATACGCATACGAAAAAAGTTGCGTTTTGAGAGTATTGAACGGCTCGGGAGTATTTGACACCGCGTATGACGTTTCGTAGCGTGAATTTGCGGTTCCGGCAATCGCCTTTAAGGTTTCGGCGGTACGATTCGGATAAATTCGTGAATTCGGTTTACTCCTGCTCGTTATAAGTCCGACGTTTACCCTATAAGCGTTTTTTATAAGTTGCGCAATGATATTAAGTTGCTTTGCGTTAAATGAAAAATATTCGAGTATATAAAATTCCGTCTCGGCTATCCCTTCGATTTCGGGTATAATACGCGTCAGCTCTTCCATACGCGTAGTGACGTCCGAATAATCGGACAACGCGCGCATATATCCGTCGTATACAATCGCCACGTCGTGCGCTTTCTTGCGCATAAACCCGTTAAGCTCTCCGCTTGCTCGCATAAATTCCGCGACGGATACGTCGCTTGTCCTTATCGCCGTGACCACGGCGTACATATCGTGCGCAAAACCGATTGAATTATATGAGCGCGCAGTGTAGCAGACAAACTTATCTTTGACGTCGTCTATGACTTTCCGCATAAGCATAAGCGAACTTTCGGGCGTCAAACAGCGTACTCTGTCCGCATAAACGTCGGCAAGTCGCTCGAAACTCATTACTTCCGTATTGAAAGTACCTTTTATCCTGAGGGTATCGAGAACGGATCGTTCCGTACTCAAAGTAAACTTATCGGGAACGATTACTATATGCCTTTTTGCGTCCGATTCGGAAATACGCGTAATCACCTGTGTAAAAACGTCGGATAACGCGTCCGAAGAATATTGATAAAGCATAATTCCCCCAAAAATAACGTTATTTGCATTTTATCACAGTTTAACGAATTGTTCAACAAATACAAACCGTTGCGCCGATAATAAAATGCTCTTTAATACATAATTTTGATTTTATGATTAATATCGTTTATCTCGCTTAATTTATTTGTAATTAAAAGATTATTTTGTTATAATCATTACATTATGATTAAGAAACTGTTATTGACTTTGACGGCGTTTATGCTTTTGTTTGCGTTCTCCGTTTCGGCAACGGGCTGTTCCGCTACCGATTACGGCAAACAAATTTCGGCAAACTGGGGCATCGGCGACACGGACGAAACGTTTACTTACGACGTTTTAATGGACAATATGCTGTACGGCAGTTTTACAACGACCGTACGTAAAATCTACAAAGCCGAAGATATTGAAGTCAAAACTATCGACAACGGTGCCGTTTCGACAAAAAACATTTCCGTAAAAGAAGGCTACTCGATAATTACGGGTAAAACGGACTTCAATCCATCGGGCGAGTTGGGCGGTGACAATCTCGAATATATTTCGATAGTCGATAAACTGTTACGTCCCGTCTACACTTTCAAAACGTTGATTGCCGATAAATACAACGCAATGCACGCAAACAATGAGAATTATACGGCTGCCGTAAACTATGCTTATTCAATAGATTATTCTTATGATAATTATGACTTTTCCAAAGCAACATATGCTTATCTCGAACAGGGTAAAGACGTTAAAACAGGCGAAATTACGACTGACGCAAAATACTTCTTCGATAACGACAGCCTTATATTCGTCTTGCGTTCGCTCCCTATTGCAAATATGAGTTCGTCTTTTTCTTACAGCATTTTCAACGTAAAAGACGGTACGTCCACCGCACTGTACAGTTCTTTTACTCCAAAACAAAGTTTATCGGACATCCCCTACTTCAATAACGAAGCGGTAAACGCGATAAGATGCAATATCAGTCTTTCGCAAGATATAGCGGGAAAGTCTATTCATGTGTTCTATTCCAACGAAGATATTACAAATGAATTCGAGTACAACGACAACGGGACGCAAAAAACCAAAGAAGTAGTGATAAGCAAAGCACCCGTTAAAATAATCGAAAGCACAATGACATACGTTCTTCGTGGCGTAGATGCTACGCCAAGACCATAAATTAAAATTCAAAAATCAATCAGGAGGATTTTTTATGCAATATTCACACGAAGTTGAACAAATGACTTGCGTAAAGAAAGGTCCGAATCACGGTGCCGCTCCCATCCCCGAAGAAGCGAAATGGGTACAGGCAAAAGAGATTAAGGACATCAGCGGTCTTACGCACGGTATCGGTTGGTGCGCACCGCAACAAGGCGCGTGCAAACTTACTCTTAACGTCAAAGACGGTATCATAAGAGAAGCACTCGTCGAAACAATCGGTTGCTCGGGTATGACGCACTCGGCTGCTATGGCTGCTGAAATTCTTACGGGCAAAACTATTCTCGAAGCTTTGAATACCGACCTTGTCTGCGACGCTATCAACACCGCTATGCGCGAGTTGTTCTTGCAGATAGTTTACGGTCGTACACAATCGGCTTTTTCCGAAAACGGTCTCCCCATCGGCGCGGGACTTGAAGATCTCGGTAAAGGTCTCCGCTCCCAAGTCGGTACTATGTACTCTACCGAAGCTAAGGGCGTAAGGTATCTCGAAATGGCGGAAGGTTACGTTACCCGCTTGGGACTTGACGAAGAAGGCGAAGTCATCGGCTACGAATTCGTACATATGGGCAAAATGATGGATATGATCAAAAAGGGCGAAGCTCCCGCAGACGCTCTCAAAAAGGCAACCGGATCCTACGGTCGTTTCGCAACCGCCGCTAAGTATATCGATCCGCGTAAGGAATAATGGAGGGCAATATGGAAACTATCAGATTCGAAGGTTATGAAAGAAGAATTGACAAAATAAATGCCGAACTCAAAAAGTACGGTATCAAAGATTTGGCGGAAGCAAAATCCATTTGCACCGACAAGGGTATAAACGTAGACGAACTCGTACGTTCTATCCAGCCTATTGCCTTTGAAAACGCAGTTTGGGCATATACGGTCGGCTGCGCCATCGCAATTAAGAAAGGTTGTAAAAAAGCCGCTGACGCAGCGGAAGCAATCGGTATCGGTCTTCAAGCGTTCTGTATCCCGGGCTCCGTTGCCGATCAACGTAAAGTCGGTCTCGGACACGGAAATTTGGCAGCAATGCTTTTAAGAGACGAAACGGACTGCTTCGCGTTCCTTGCGGGGCACGAGTCATTTGCGGCTGCCGAAGGCGCAATCGGTATCGCGCGCTCCGCAAATAAAGTACGTAAAACTCCGTTGAGAGTTATCTTAAACGGTCTCGGCAAAGACGCCGCATACATAATAAGCCGTATCAACGGTTTCACTTACGTTCAAACGAAGTACGATTACTATACGGGCGAACTTAAAATAATCAAAGAAAAAGCTTACAGCGACGGTGAACGCGCTAAGGTAAAGTGTTACGGTGCGGACGACGTAAACGAGGGCGTTGCAATAATGCGCCACGAAAAAGTCGACGTTTCTATTACGGGAAATTCGACCAACCCCACCCGTTTCCAACATCCCGTTGCGGGCACATATAAGAAATGGGCTGTCGAAAACGGCAAAAAATACTTCTCGGTTGCGTCGGGCGGCGGCACAGGACGTACTCTTCACCCCGATAATATGGCGGCGGGTCCCGCAAGTTACGGTATGACGGACACGATGGGCAGAATGCACTCTGACGCACAGTTCGCGGGAAGTTCTTCCGTTCCCGCTCACGTTGAGATGATGGGGCTTATCGGTATGGGTAACAATCCTATGGTCGGCGCGTCGGTTGCGGTTGCCGTTGCGGTAGAAGAAGCAATGAACAAATAACAATTTCTTTCAATAATTAAGGCGTAGCCGATTTGCTACGCCTTTTTATTTATCTATATTTGATATTTTTTTATTTATTTCATTTTATTAATATTTCATTTAGTTAAATATTATCCTATAATAAAACCGCTCCGTTAAGAGCGGTTATTGGCAGGAGTAGTAGGAATCGAACCTACACCATAGGAGTCAGAGGCCTATGTGCTGCCACTACACCATACTCCATCGCGCCTTGTATTGCAACGTTGTTATTCTACAACAATTATATATAATTTGCAAACGTTTTTTATCCATTAAAAAACTTTTGCGGAGTTACGCCGAATTTTAACTTGAACGCTCTGACGAACGCCTGATAATCCGAGTATCCGACTTTCTCGTATACCTTATCCGCTTTTTGTCCGCTTGACAATAATTCCGCCGCCTTATCAAGACGAAGTTCAACGAGATAACTTTGCGGAGATATTCCGCGTATACGTTTGAATATTTTCGTAAAGTATGTGCGCTCCAATTTGACGTGTTCTGCAATTTCCGCAACGCCTATGCCTTTCGTATAGTATTCGTCGATAAATTTTACGGCTTCGACTATGCGCTTATCGTGTTTTTCGATAAATTCACTTTTTATACCGTCGTACGTCTTAATAAGTTCGGCAAATATAATTTCAAAGTATCCGCTTGCGGCAAGCGCGCCCGATAAGTCGTCTTCGAGCATAAATATGTTTTTGAAACAATCTGTTACCGCATCGGACAATTCACCCGTAATTACGCTTATAGCTTCAATCGACGCGCCGACGCTTTTCAATAAAAGATTTACGTCGGTACCGCCGAAAGTTATAAAACTCGCTTTCAAAAACGCGTACTCGTCTGACACGATATGCACAGTCGTATTCGGCGGAATTATTACCGTGTCGCCGATGTTTATATATAAGTCCTTACCGATAACTTTAAGAATACCCGTGCCGTCGGTTACGAATAAAACAACGTATTCGGCAAAATCGAGATTAACACTCAAATTTTTTACGTCAAATTCAATACGTCCCGAACGTTCGACAAAAAGCCGCCCGCCCAAACGTTTTGAAAATTTATTTTTCGTCATTAAACCGCATACCGCTTTCATATTTAACCACGACTATTACTTTACAATAATCGAAAAAACAAGTCAACTTATAAAAATCAACGCTACATTAACAAATCGAAAAAATCAGACTTTCACTGAGATATACAAATTTTAATAGGTGAGTATCTTATATTTGTCCCATTATATTATTAATTATATCACCAAAACCATCACCAAAACCAAAACAC
>ONBF01000040.1 GCA_900315995.1 uncultured Eubacteriales bacterium | reverse complement strand
GGCAACGCATAAATCTCCGCAATCTTAGGGTTGCGTTTCAAACTTTTGATTATCGCATGTTCACGGCCGCCGCCGCCTACTACCATTATTTTCATTTCAGTGATGGAAAAGTCTTATGCCGGTAAAAGCCATTACGATACCTTTCTTGTTACAAGTATCGATTACCGCGTCGTCTCTTATCGAGCCGCCGGGTTCCGCAATATATGAAACACCGCTTCTTGACGCTCTTTCTATGTTATCGTCAAACGGGAAAAACGCATCGCTCCCGAGAGATACGCCCGTTACAGTCTTTAAGTACGCTTTCTTCTCGGTAGGCGTAAACTCGGTCGGACGAACCTTAAAGAATTTTTTCCAATTATTTTCGCCGATTACGTCTTCGAAGTCTTCGGACAAATATATGTCGATAACGTTGTTTCTTTCGGGTCTTCCCACACTGTCCAAAAACTCTAATCCCAAAACTTTATCGCTCTGTCTCAAATGCCAAAGATCCGCTTTACCCGCGGCAAGACGCGTGCAGTGTACACGGGACTGCTGACCTGCGCCGACGCCAATTGCCTGACCTTTCTCGGCAAAACACACGGAATTGCTCTGCGTATACTTTAACGTTATCAACGCTACCGTCAAGTCACGCTTTGCAAAATCGGGTAAAACCTTATCGGCGGTTACTGTATTACTTAAAAGTTCTTCATTGATTTTCAACGAATTACGCTTTTGCTCGAACGTTATACCGAATACTTGCTTACGTTCAAGTTCTTCGGGAACATAGTTTTCGTCAATCTTGACTATATTATAAGCACCTTTTCTTTTGCATTTCAATATTTCAAGCGCATCCGCCGTATATCCGGGCGCTATAATGCCGTCAGATACTTCTCTTGCCGCAATCTTTGCCGTTGTTACGTCGCATATATCGCTCAACGCTATCCAATCGCCGAACGACGACATCCTGTCCGCGCCCCTTGCTCTTGCGTACGCGCAAGCAAGCAACGAATCGTCAAGACCGTCTATATCGTCCACAAAACACGCCTTCTTTTCTTTGTCGGTAAGTTTTATGCCGACCGCCGCCCCTGCGGGGCTTACGTGCTTAAACGAAGCTGCCGCGGGAAGCCCCAATGCCTCTTTTAATTCCTTAACGAGTTGCCAGCTGTTAAACGCGTCCAAAAAGTTAATGTATCCGGGTTTGCCGTTCAATATCTCAATCGGCAAATCCGAGCCGTCAGCCATAAATATCTTCGACGGCTTTTGATTGGGGTTGCAACCGTACTTCAATTCAAACTCTTTCATAAATGCCTCACTTGTTCTTATTAATCAATCTGTTATCGACCTTGCCTGTTTCGAGATTGATATAACGAACGTATAACGAAATTTTATTCCGTTCGTTTAAGTTGTTCCAAATACTACCCGTAAACAAATCTATATCGTCGGGAATCACTACGCGTTCGGGTTCGCCTTGAAACGTCGGAATAGGATCGCCGTCGCAAACGTAAGTGTGAATAAAATGCCCTACGCCTTTCAATGCGGAATACGAAAACGTGAAACGGTTGCACGCGTTGCCGACACTGTCCGCGCTCTTCAAAATACTCATTTTGTAAGTAAAGTCGTTTTTCTTAAAATTCATAATACCGCTTATACGGGGAGTAAAGTTAGGAGCGTCGGGTTCGAATTCGCGCGTATCGAGCGCGTCTTCAAAACTCTTGCCGTCTTTTATAAAATCATATATCGTATCCGTTTGATTACCGTTAGTAACAATCAAACTGTCTTTAATCTTACGAATAGGCGAATATATGATAAGCGACGGATCTTTGACTTTACTTTCGTCAAACGGATATATTATCACTTCGTCGCCTTTCTCGGTAAATATACGGTTGCGACTGTTTTCGCTTCTGCCCATAATAAAGTAAGCGGTAACGGCGTTCCTGCCGTCTTCGCTTTTACCTATAATAATTCCGCGCCCAACATATGAATTGTCTTTAATAAGCGCGCCTATTTCATTGATTTCGTAAACGTTCATTTTTGCTCCTTTATTGATTTTGAGATAAGTTCTGCGGCGCGCGGTAACAATACCCACTCCGCCTCTTCCATAATTCTTTTTTGTAACTTCTCGGGCGTATCTCCGTCTTTGACCTCTACCGCTTTCTGCGCTATAATCTTTCCGCCGTCCGTTACTTCATTTACGAAGTGAACGGTTGCGCCCGACACTTTAACACCATATTCAAGTGCCGCTTCGTGTACTCTCAAACCGTAAAAACCGTCTCCGCAAAAAGACGGTATTAACGACGGGTGCACGTTAATTATTCTTTCGGGATACCGCTTGACAAACTCCGCGCTCAATACGCTCATAAAACCCGCAAGTATAATAAGATCTATACCGTATTCACCGAGTTTATCCGTTATTTTGCTTTCAAACTCTTTCGTATCCTTGCACTCTTTACGCGCTACGACTGCCACATCAATTCCCGCGTTTTTCGCTCTCGTCAACGCATACGCATCCGCTTTACTCGATATAACAAGCACTATCTTTCCGCTTTTGATTATTCCGCTCTTCTCCGCGTCGATTAACGCTTGAAGATTGGTGCCGCCGCCCGATACGAGTACTGCTATACGCGCCTTGTTGTTCAGCATATAATAACTCCGTCGTCGCCTTTGACGATTTCGCCGACGATATACGGATTTTCGCCGTTCGCTTTAAGTACTTCGAGAGCCTTGTCGGCGTCTTTCTTATCAACGACTACGCTCATGCCGACGCCCATATTGAAAGTATTGAACATATCGCGCTCGTCAATCTTCCCTGTCGATTTGATAAGGTCGAATATCGGCAAAACTTTAATTGCTTTACGTTCGATTTTAACAGAATATCCTTTCGGTATGCTTCTCGGAATATTCTCATAGAAACCGCCGCCCGTTATATGCGATACGGCTTTAACTTTAACAGCGTCAAATAACGCAAGCATCGGTTTCACATAAATTTTCGTAGGCGTAAGCAAAGTCTCGCCCAACGACTTGCCGTTAAGTTCTGTAACGGGTTTCTTAATATCCGAATTCTCCACGTCGAATACTTTGCGTATTAAAGAAAAACCGTTGCTGTGAACACCGCTGCTCGAAAGAGCAATTACAACGTCTCTTTCTCGAATAGTTTTATTGTCGAGAATTTTATCTTTATCGACAACGCCCACCGAAAAACCCGCAAGATCGTATTCGTCAACGGGATAAAAACCCGGCATTTCGGCGGTTTCTCCGCCGATAAGAGCCGACCCCGACTGTACGCAACCTTCCGCGACACCCGAAACTATTGCCGCCACTCTTTCGGGAATATTCTTGCCGAGCGCTATGTAATCGAGAAAGAATAAAGGCTTTGCGCCGCAACATATAACGTCGTTTACGCACATAGCGACGCAATCGATACCGACCGTATCGTGCTTGTCCATAAGAAAGGCTATTTTAAGTTTAGTACCCACGCCGTCCGTACCCGATACGAGAACGGGCTTTTTGATTCCTTCGAGATCCAACGCAAACAATCCGCCGAAACCGCCTATATCGGATACGACGCCGCTCGTCATTGTACGGGCTATGTGCGATTTCATAAGTTCAACCGCTTTATATCCCGCGGTTATATCAACTCCTGCTTCTTTGTAACTTTCACTGTAACTTTTCATTATTTTTCCGTCCTTTCGCTTAATTTCGTTTCAAATCTCAACTTGCCCGTGTACGTCGGCGCAATGGTCGGATACTTCCCGTCAAAGCATGCGGTACAAAATCCGCAATTATTCTCGCTCTTCAACTCTTCGAAAAACTCTTGCTCCAAGTATCCGAGCGAATCGACGTCGATAATACGTTTTATCTCGTCTGACGAGTGTTGACAAGCGATAAGATAATCTTTGGACGGAACGTCCGTACCGTAATAGCACGGAAACAAGAAAGGCGGAGACGATATGCGCATATGCACTTCCTTTGCTCCCGCTTCTCTTAACAGTTTAACTATCTTTGCGGACGTAGTGCCTCTTACTATCGAGTCGTCGACGAGTACCACTCTCTTGTCCTTAACGACCGACGATACCGCGTTGAGTTTAATGCGCACCAGATCTTCTCTCACCTTTTGTCCCGGCACGATAAACGTACGTCCGATATATTTGTTTTTGATAAATCCTATTTCGTACGGGATACCCGAACCCTTAGCATATCCGATAGCCGCGTCTATTCCGCTGTCGGGAACGCCGATTACCACGTCGGCGTCCGCAGGGTGTGATTTCGCAAGCGCCGTACCGATACGAACTCTCGCTTCGTGAACGGAAAGTCCGTTAATAACCGAATCGGGACGGGCAAAATAAACGTATTCGAATACGCACAACGCAGGTTTCACCTTACGGCAGGCGTCCGTATTGCTTTTAACTCCTTCGCTCGTGAACACTACTATCTCGCCGGGAATTATATCGCGGACAAACTTTGCGCCTACCGCGTCCAACGCGCTTGTTTCCGAAGCTATTACATACGCGCCGTCGTCGCGCTTTCCGTAACACAAAGGGCGGATACCTTTAACGTCGCACGCCGCAACCATCTTGCTTGACGACATAACGACTATGGTAGTCGAACCCTTAAATCTCGGCATAGCGAGCGCAACCGCTTCTTCAATCGAATCGACGGAAAGTCTTTCCCTTATTATCGTCTGCGCTATAATGTCCGCGTCGCTCTTTGAGACGAATACCGAACCTTTCTTTTCGAGTTCAAGTCTTAGATCATATGCGTTGACCAAACTTCCGCTGTGCGCTACGGCTATACTGCCGTAAATATGATTGATAACGATAGGTTGCACGTTTTCACGTCCGCCGTAGCCTTCAATACCGTACTTAACGTGTGCAAGAGCCATATTGCCCTGCGTAAGTTTTGAAAGTTTTTCGGACGTAAACACTTCGCTTACAAGTCCTTCGTCTTTACAAGTACTGAAAACGCCGTCATCGTTAACGACTATTCCGCACGCCGCTTGCCCTCTGTGTTGAAGCGCATAAAGTCCGTAATACGCGGTGCTTGCGACGTTTTGTCGCTTAGTGCCGAAAATACCTATTACCCCGCTCATATGTTTACCTCCGACTATTCACCGAGCAATCTTTTCATAATTTCTTTGTATGCGCCCTCTACGTTGCCGAGATCGCGACGGAAACGATCCTTGTCGAGTTTTTCGTGTGTAACACTATCCCAGAATCTGCAAGTATCGGGAGAAATTTCGTCCGCAAGCACTATCGTGCCGTCGTTGAGTTTACCGAATTCAAGCTTAAAGTCGATAAGCTCGATATTCGCGTCCTTCAAGTAGTCGGTCAATATATTGTTTATTTTCAAAGAATATTCCGAAATAAGTCTTAACTCTTCTTCCGTAGCAAGCTCCATTGCGAAAATATGGTAACTGTTAACCATAGGATCTCCGAGTTCGTCGTTCTTGTAAGAAAATTCGAGAACGGTCTTTTTCATAGGCGTACCTTCGGGAAGTCCGAGACGCTTGGATAAAGACCCCGCCGCAATGTTTCTGACGATAACTTCAAGCGGTACTATCTTAACACGCTTTACGAGCGTATCTCTGTCGGATAACTCTTCCACAAAGTGAGTAGGAATACCGTTTTTTGCGAGCAATTTCATAAGATGGTTCGTAACTTTATTGTTAATAACGCCTTTACCTTCGATAGTGCCTTTTTTAAGACCGTTGAACGCGGTAGCGTCGTCCTTGTAACTCACTATGCAAAGATTTGGATCGTCCGTTGCGAAAACCTTCTTTGCTTTACCTTCGTACATCTGCTCTCTCTTCTCCATTTATGCTCCTCCAAATATATATTGAGTTAAAATTTATTTCATAAATAAGCGGCTTGATTATTTAAGTTTGTATGTCGCCGATATTTCTTTATCTTTGTCAAGAACTTTTTGCGCCGATTTTTCTCGCGCGGCTTTAAGTTTTACGACAAGCGTTTCATCCGAAACGGAAAGTATCTCGATTGCAAGAAGCGCCGCGTTGGCTGCGCCGTCTATCGCAACGGTAGCAACGGGTATCCCCGACGGCATTTGAACAGTCGACAATAACGCGTCAAGTCCGTCAAGCGTGCTGCTCTTTACGGGTATTCCGATAACGGGTAACGTCGTATTCGCGGCAATCGCGCCCGCAAGATGCGCGGCTTTGCCCGCAGCGGCAATTATCACGCCGAAACCGTCGGCTCTTGCGTTAAGCGAAAATTCACGTGCTTCAACGGGAGTGCGGTGAGCCGAATAAACGTGAACTTCGTAAGGAACGCCGTACTCGTTAAGTACGTCGAACGCTTTTTGAACAACAGGCAAATCGCTGTCACTCCCCATAATTATCGCTACTTTCTTCATATCGAAATCCTCCGTATAACAAAAAGGACAGTCTTACCCCCGACTGTCCGAAATTGACTATTCGATTTGGCAAAATAATGTTCCATAGTATAGATTATAATTAATACATAGCCTTATAGTCAAGTAAATGAGTATTAATTTGAATTTTTTATATTTACAGCCGAAAATGCATAAAACGTTAAACGCACGCAAAAATCGGAAAACATAAATCTTCCGCTTTATTTCGAAAATTCACAAGTCAATCACTCGTGCATTATGTAATGCGTGCGCCTGTTCACTCGCGTTGAAATCAAGGCTCGACTTCAAACTTAATTTTTATCGATACGGTTTTGTAATTGAGTTTATCGTCGGGCGTAAACAGTACTTCATAGCCTTCTTCACGCGCTTTTTCGATTTCGGGTTTTATTTCGGGGTTCGCCCACGCAAACGTACCTTCTACGTCCGCAACGCCACACGTTAATTCGCTGTCAGATAAAAACTGTCCGTATTCTATTGCGGACGCAACGGGAGCCGTAATCTTAGGAGTCGCCTGTTTTATCGAAAATACAATCTTTTTTTCGTAAGTGTTATAATTGGGATTCTCGATAATAAGTTTAACCGAATAGTTGCCGACGTTTTTGAACTTAAACGGCGTCTCTTGATTTTTACCGTTGTAAAAATAATGATAAGTCGACGCGTCGACAAGCGTACCTTCAAAAGTAATCTCAAATTCATCCCCCGTATATTCGACCGTCAAATCGTTGAAAATTATATTTGCGGCAAGTTCTTCCGCTTCGCCTTTCTTCATTTTCGGCGTACACGAAATAAGCGCAAAAAGCATAATTACAAGTAAAATAATAATCGGTAATCTGCGTTTCATAAGTCACCGGACGCGCCGTATGCGCATTTAGATTTCTTTTATAAATTTTATAAAAAAGCCGACGTTTTGTCAATAGCGAAAATCAAAATAGCGTTTTTTCATTTTTGAGATAATTTTTATTAAATAAATTAAAATTACATTTTATTAAATATATAAGTTAATGTAAATTACGATGCGATATATGTAAATTTGATAGATTACCTTTATTTTCTATATTATTTTTAATAATTTTAATGGATGCCTAAAATTTACGGGTAAAGTGCCTAAAAAATAAGGCATTTAATAAGGCAACAAAAATAAGATATTTTTCACGCATCTTAACGAGAAAATACAAAATACTCACTTATTAAAATTTGTATATGCACAGTACCGTAACGCATAAATATATTTAATAAAGTTAAATATAAGTGCGTCTTTGCCTTATTTCCCGAAAACTGTAAAGCGAGATTAATTCGGACAATAAAAAAAGACCGAAAACTCGGTCTGTGGTCGGAGTGGCGAGATTCGAACTCGCGACCTCATGGTCCCGAACCATGCGCGCTACCAAGCTGCGCTACACCCCGATTAAAGAAACACTAATATTATAAGTGTTAATTTGCGTCTTGTCTACCAAAAACGACCGATTTAATTAATTTTACTGTTTTTGTATAAAAATTAATTGTTTTACAATAATTATGTATATCAATAAAGAAAGGAGCGTGCCTTATGAATAAGTGTCAATCTGAAACGATGCAAGATTGCGGTACTTACAGCTGCTGCAACTGCGGAACAAACGTCAGTCTCGATTCAACCGAACTTCTTCCCGAATGTCCGAAGTGCGGAAACGATACTTTCGTAAAAATAAGCGACGTTTGCCGCGACTGAGCGACAAAAAGCGGTTTCCCGCTTTTTGTACATATATTCGACATTTTACGCATACGATAAAGCGTGCCGAGAATTTATATATCGGGTAACGGGATAATTACCCTTAACGAAAAAACTTATTATAATTCATGTGAATACAAAGCAAGCTTCAACGACACGTTGAGATTTGTTTTCTGTCCCGTACTCGACGATTCAATAAGAAGTTTTGCATATGCGGTAGTCGCCGAAATCAAAGAAAACGCCGTTTCCGAAATATCAAGCGGCGCAAAAGTCATAATATACGATAACGAAGATATTGAAATTCGTCTTACTCCGCCGCACATACCGCAACGGTGCGCGCCGAAAGTTATTGCGCAAAATACAATCAATAATAACGGCGAACACGTAGTTACCGTATACGACGACGGAACGTTACAGTTTTTGGTTGAAGGAACGTTCGGTATGTTCAACAACCCGTTGCCGTACAATCTTAAAGATATTAAACTGAAATCTTCGCGAAATCAAAACCGCGGAATAATTCTGCTGACGGGAAAGGTTAACTCGAAAGATTACGCGCTCGTAATGCTGATAGATACGGATTACCGCCTTCTTTGCGAATACACTGCCGATATAATCGAAATTACCGCGGACGGGCTGAAAATAACAAACGTATACAAAGATATGCTCGAACACACGATAATTTGTACCGTTAATCCCGTATGCACGCCGCAGTGCATATCGAAAGTCGTCGAATCGAAATGGTCAAGTCTCAATTATTCAAACGAACTTATTCCGTATATGTTTCTCGAAGCTTTGAAAATAGACGCCGAAGACGAATGTTTATCCTATCTGTCGGAAGACCTGAAGAGCGGATTTGAAAACGTTAAATCTTACTTCGGTAAAATCGACGAAATATGCCCGCCGAAATATGCGGAATACAATCTCAACAGAGTTTCCGTAATAAGTACCGCCGACAATATAAATACGGCGAAATATTATGATTTTGTTATGAACGGTTCGGAAATAGTCAATATAGAAGAAATATCCTACAACTTTATAAAATAAACTATGTAAAACGTGCGTAAAAGCACGTTTTATTGTTTACGGTAAGAAAAACATTTCGTCTTAAACAGCGCGTCGGATACAAGCACATCGTCAGCTTTACAACGCATATTTTCGTTATGAACGCAATCTATTGCGTCGCATTGAACGTTCGCGTCGCGCTCGACGAGCGGCGCAAGCTCATCCGCCATCTCGAACTCTTCGAGAGTTTGGGCATACGCTCCGCCTACGCGCTTGCACTTGGTATTACATACGCCTTTTGCATTAATATCGACGATTGCCGCGGTACAGCCCGTCTTAAAATGAAATTGACAATTATTGGTAGTACACTTAAAGTCCATAATTACCTCCGTATGAAATATTATCGTCAAATATCAAAACGATATACATTTTGAAAAAAATATGTTAAAATAATCACGATAATTCGGAGGTTGCTTATGAAAGTGGTTTTACTGACAGACGTTAAAGGCTCGGGAAAAGCCGGCGAAGTCGTGGACGTCAACGACGGCTACGCGAGAAACTTTTTACTCCCGCACAAAAAAGCGGTCGTTGCGGACGCGCAAAGTCTTGCGGTAGTCAAACAAAAAAACGACGCGCGTATCGCACGTGAAGCCAAAGAAAAAGCCACCGCTGAAGAACTCAAAAAGGTTCTCGACAATACGGTAGTCGA
Source organism: uncultured Eubacteriales bacterium (assembly GCA_900315995.1). Classification (GTDB taxonomy): domain Bacteria; phylum Bacillota; class Clostridia; order Christensenellales; family RUG350; genus RUG350. The sequence continues at coordinate 1,011 of ONBF01000040.1, read as the reverse complement.
AGTTAAAGTGAAATGCGGCGACGGCGACAGAACCTACGGCAGCGTTACGGCGCAGGATATTGCAAACGGCGTCGCGGCTCTCGGTTACACCGTCGATAAAAAGAAAATCGTCCTGTCCGAAAATATCCGTACGCTCGGAACGTATACGGTCGACGTTAAAGTATACGCCAATATGACCGCAAAACTTAAAATCAACGTCACGAGAGCTTAAAACGAAAAAATTATTATCAAAAACGGAGATTGAGCGCGTTGCTCAATCTTTTTGTATAATCAGTGATTAATTGCCCACACTAATCAAACGGAGGCAATTATGAAAAACATTTCCGCTGAAAACGCTATTAACAGTAAAGCAATAAACTCAAAACTCAAAACGGACGAAAAAGAAAACGAGAATAAAGCCGATCTTACTTTGCTAAACGAAATTCATAAGACAGCAGAACTCGGAAAACTATCGCTCGAAACGATAATCAACAAAATAAAAGACGTTCCGTTCAAAAACGTGCTGCTTAGCGAATATCAAAGTTACGACGCTATGACGAGTAAAATTTCGATCGCAATAACCGAACTCAACAAAACGCCTAAATCAAGCGCGACCGCAAAGGCATCCGCTATGAAAACGACAATCAAAATAAAACTCGCATTTAACGACAGCCCCGCGCACATCGCCGATATGCTTATTAAAGGCAACAATATGGGCATCATTACGATAAATAAACGGCTTAACGAACTAAAAGACGACTGTACGAATAAATCGACCGAGCTTGCGAAAGACTTGCTTGAACTCGAACAAAAACAAATCGACGAACTTAAAGTGTATTTATAAAAAGGAAAGTCTAAAAGTTATTTTAACTTTTGAAACTTCCAAAAAAGAACTCATTTTATTTTGAGTTCTTTTTCATTGATTTTGATTAAATAATTGTTTTGCCATATATTCAATGACTTTAACATTCACAGCATTACCAAATTGTTTATATGCCTGATGGTCATTCTTATTACAAATAAATGAATCTG
>ONBF01000060.1 GCA_900315995.1 uncultured Eubacteriales bacterium | reverse complement strand
GAGAATCTTTGTTTCCCCATAAGATACAAGCGTCGTATTACCTTTACTGCCGCTTGCGAGCGGCGCTATGTAAAAACTCATTAAAACGGTAAATCTCCCTTCCCGTCTCCGTCCGAAAACGGAGTTTCTTCGCCTATTATTTCTTTTAACGTGTTTTCGATTGAACCTGAAATCTCCCTTGCGGGTTTTAACTTAACGTTTTCTCCGCTCGGCGTTTCGTCGTCAGTCGTTTCTTCTTCGGTATAGCGCGTCTTCTTCGGTTTTGCGTCCGCTTCGGTTTTCTCTTCTTTTTCCTCTTTCTTTCTGAACGCAAGAACTTCGTCGCGTTTCATAACGGGCTTAAACGTTACGCAACTGCCGTTGAATTCAAAGTAAAGCGAATCGGTAGGTCCGTTTCTGTGCTTTGCGACAGTCAATTCGACATAACCCGATTTTTCGCCCGTCTCTTCGTCCATAATACGCGACAAAAACATAACTATATCGGCGTCCTGCTCGATTGCGCCCGATTCACGAAGATCCGAAAGCATCGGCGTTTTATTCTTGCGCGTCTGACTGTCTATCGAACGGCTCATCTGCGACAGCAGTATAATCGGAACGTCAAGCTCTTTTGCCATAATCTTCATAGCGCGGCTTATCTCCGCAACTTCGTTCTGACGGTTGTCTATCTTTGCCTGACGCGACTTGTCGGCTACCATTAATTGAAGGTAGTCGATTACAATAAGGTCAAGTCCGTGTTCGCGCTTCAAGCGTCTGCACTTACTTAGAATATCCGCCGCCGTGTTTTGCGCCGAATCGTCTATGTATAATTGCGTGTTGTTAAGCTCGCCGCTTACAGCCCAAAATTTTGAAAACTCGTCCGCCGACAACTGCCCTTTGCCCGCTCTCTGCATATCCGTACCCGTCAACGAACACAACATACGTTGCATTAATTGTTTTGCGGACATTTCGAGCGAAAATACGGCAACCGTTTTGGAATTAAGCGCGACATGCGCCGCAATATTCAAAGCAAACGACGTTTTACCTACCGCAGGACGAGCGGCTAAAATAATAAGGTCGGAATTTTGCAAACCGTTCGTCAGTATATCGAGATTTATAAACCCCGTTGACAAACCTTTGCCGGCGTTCGGGTCTCTCGCTATCTGTTCAAACTTCTCTATTGCTTGCGATAACGATTCGCCGACATGCTTTAATGACGTTACGTCTCTTGCCTGCGCTATATCGAATATACTTTTTTCCGCCGATGCAAGCACGTTTGCGGAATCGTCGTTAGTGTATCCGTCGTCGATTATCCCCTGCGCCGCGTTGATAAGTCTTCTCAACAGCGAGTTTGAAGCAACGATATCCGAATACGTTAACGCGCTTGCCGCGGACGGCACAACGTTGGTAAGTTCGGTAAGATACCCGATTCCGCCTACTTGTTCGAGTACTCCTTCGCGTTCAAGGGCTTCGGATACCGTAACGAAATCGACGGGTATCGACTTCAATACGAGCGACGTCATAGCCTCGAATATTTTGGCGTTCGACTCCGAATAAAAGTCTTCGCTTTTGAGCCTTCCGATAACGGCGTTAGCCGTCATATCGTCGATAAGTATAGCACCGAGCACGGCGCGCTCCGCTTCGAGATTGTTCGGCATCATTCTCGGTCTATTTCGTTTCTTTTCAGTCTTATCCGCCATAGTTTTATCCTTATAATTTTTTCAACTCATCAAGCGTCGCGGCAAACGCATTGAACGCCGTCTTGAACGCGTCTTTTTTTACCAAATCTATTCCCGCGAGTTTAAGCGTATCGAGCGGCGACATACTTCCACCCGCCGATAAAAACTTTTTATACGCGTCCACCGCAGGTTGACCCTCATTGATTATCTTTTCCGCAATGCAAACCGCGGATATCATACCGGTTGCGTATTTATATACATAGAAATCACGGTAGAAATGCGGAACCTTAGCCCACTCGTATCTTATAAGGTCGTCGTTACCGTCGCCGAGTTCGTAATACTTCTTGTTAAGCTTAAAGTACTCGTCGCTCAACACTTCGTGCGTAAGCGGTTCGCCCCGTTCAACCGTATCGTGCGCAAACTTTTCAAACTCCGCAAACATCGTCTGTCTGTACACGGTCGTTCTGAACATATCGAGATAATAACTCAAAAGATACTTTTTAACGTCGGTATTGCTCGTTGTTTTCAAAAGATGCTTCAATAACAATACTTCATTGACCGTGCTCGCAATCTCCGCAACGAATATCTGATAATCGGCTTGCGCGTGAGCTTGCGCCTGTGAGCTGTAATAAGTATGCATAGCGTGTCCGAGTTCGTGCGCTATCGTGAATATTTCGTGCGTCGTCTCCTGATAGTTTAAGAGAACGTACGGATGCGCGCCGTATGCACCCCACGAATACGCTCCGCTTCTCTTTCCGTCGTTTTCGAATACGTCTATCCAACGCTCGTTGAACGCCTTGTCAAGAAGTTCCGCGTATTGCGTACCGAGCGGCGACAACCCTTCGCGTACCACCTTGCACGCCTCTTCAAATGGTATTTTTATATCCGCACCGGCAACGATAGGCACATATATATCATACATATGGAGCGTATCGAGACCGAGAGCTTTGCGTCTTACGTTCATATACTCGTGTAGCGCGGATAACGAACCGTTAATGCTGTCAAGCAAATTCATATAAACGACAGGCGGGATATCTTCCCCGTCAAGCGCGGCTTCAAGCGACGACTTGTACTTTCTTATCTTAGCAAAGAAAACGTCTTTCTTTACGCTCCCCGAATAAGTAGCCGCAATCGTATTTATATTCTTTTTATAGGTTTCGAACATATGCTTGAAAGCTTTTTTCCTAAGTTCCCTATCGTCACCGTGCATAATTACGCCGTACGTACCTTGGGTTAATTTTATCTTTTCGCCGTTATGCTTTATTTCCCCGAAGTCGAGATCCACGTCGTTAAGCATATTGAAAATATCGCTGAACGAGTTACTGAAACTTCGCGCTTCGGCAAGAAGTTTTTCTTCCGCCTCTTGAAGTATATGCTCTTTACTTCTCGCAATCTCTTTCAAAAAATACGAATAATTGCTGAGAAGCGACATCTCTGAAAGTTCGATAAGCCGTTCGGTCGGAAGCACCGTAAGTTCACTCATAATAAACGCGCTTTCCGCGCTTGCTTTTATCATAAGGTTTTCGGCGCGGTCGCACATAGCTTGATATTTGGTATTACCGCCGTCTTCGTCCTGACGCATCTTCGAGTAGACGTACAGCCGTTCGATACCCATACTCCACTTATCTTGCGTATCGAGACACTCGTACAGCGAAGACGCTAATGACAATTTGCCTTTATACGCGGCAACGCAACCGAATTTTTTATACATTTCCGCGTACAACTTTTCCCACTCGGCGTCACCGTCGATAATATCTTCGAGACGCCATTTATACTTTTCTTCGATTTGTTCTCTTTTCATAAACTCTCCGTTTCAGTTTTTAAGTGATTGCACTGTCGCCGGAATACGTCCGCCGCGAGCGACAAACTTTTCCGAACCGATTTTACTTATATCCATAATAGGCGCGCGACCGAGAAGTCCGCCGAATTCGACCATCCCTTTGTTTTTTTTCGCAACGGGAATTACGCGTACCGCGGTTGTCTTTGAGTTGACCATACCGATAGCGGCTTCGTCCGCAATAAGCGCGGATATAACGCTTGCGGGCGTATCTCCGGGTATTGCTATCATATCAAGCCCGACGCTGCATACGGCAGTCATTGCTTCGAGCTTGTTTATTGTAAGGTTTCCGTTTTCGGCGGCGTTAATCATACCTATATCTTCGCTAACGGGAATAAACGCGCCCGACAGACCGCCTACCGACGAACTTGCCATAAGTCCGCCTTTTTTTACCGCGTCGTTTAACAGCGCAAGTGCCGCGGTAGTGCCGCAACCGCCTACTTGTTCCAAACCCATAGCTTCCAGAATATGTGCAACGCTGTCTCCGACTTCGGCAGTCGGCGCAAGCGACAAATCGACTATTCCGAATTTCGCGCCCAGCATTTCGGCGGCGCGTTTTGCTATAAGTTCACCCGAACGCGTTATCTTAAAAGCAGTCTTTTTTATGCTTTCGGCTATTTCGTCGAGAGTTGCGCCGTCCATATCTTTGATTGTGTTATAAACAACGCCGGGTCCGCTTACGCCCACGTTTATGACTTTATCCGCTTCGCCTATCCCGTGAAACGCACCCGCCATAAAAGGATTATCTTCAACCGCGTTACAAAAAACTACGAGTTTTGCGCAACCGACAGAACCTTTGTCCGCAGTAAGTTCGCTCGTCTTCTTGATAACTTCACCCATAAGGCGAACCGCGTCCATATTGATACCCGCTTTCGACGTGCCGACGTTTACGGACGAACACAGTCTGCTCGTATCTCTCAAAACATACGGGATACTCATAAGAAAATCTTTTTCGTACTCGGTCATACCCTTATGAACGAGTGCTGTATATCCGCCTATAAAATCTATTCCTATCTCTTTTGCGGCATTATCGAGTGCCAAAGCGATTTTTTGATAATCGAGTTTTCCGCCGCCCAACAAACTTACGGGAGTTACGGCGACGCGTTTATTCACTATCGGGATAGCGTATTCGGACGAAAGTTTATCCGCA
>ONBF01000027.1 GCA_900315995.1 uncultured Eubacteriales bacterium | reverse complement strand
ATAAATTTTATTTTCTGTCAACTGCCGAGAAAACGTAACGGTTTTTTATTTTATACACTGTTTAATTTGCCTACACCGTTTTGTATTCTCAATACTTAACTTCTTTATATCATATCGGAAACGTTCAAAAAAGTCAATAAGAACGAAAATTTTCAATTATTATAATACAAACGGGCGTAAATTAAAGTAAATTACATCGACAGACCGTATAAGAAATGACATAGTCCAAATATATATTATATCAGCAGACCGTATAAGAAATGACGCAATTTAACAATATATTACATCGGCAGTATGATAAGTAAACCAAATCAATCACATACGAACAGGTGTAAAGTACGGATTGATTACATCGGCTGAATATAATAAACAATAATATATAATTCATTATTTGACTTTTGATATAAGAATATAATAAAATAAACTAATTAATTATTAAGGAGTATTATTCAAAATGATTACGGTACCCGACGGATATTCTTCTAAGCTCGGACTGTACGACACGCAGAACGCGATAGGCAAAATAAAAAACGTTTTCTTCAACGCGCTTTGCGAAAATCTCAACTTAAAGCGCGCCACAGCACCGCTTTTCGTTCAAAGCAATACCGGTATTAACGACGATTTGAACGGCGTTGAACGCCCCGTTAAGTTTGATATAAAAGCGACGGGCGGTTACGCCGAAGTCGTTCACTCGCTTGCAAAATGGAAACGGCTTGCCTTAAAACGTTACGACTTTTACGTCGGCAAGGGACTTATCACCGATATGAACGCGATACGCCGTGACGAAGAACTCGACAATCTTCACTCTGTTTACGTCGATCAATGGGACTGGGAAAAAGTAATTTCCGAAAACGACAGAAATCTCGATTATCTCAAAAACACGGTACGTCTTATCGTAGACGCCATTATAAAGACGCACGACGAACTTACAGCCAAATATCCCGTACTGAACGTAAAAATAAAGAAAGATATTAAATTCATAACGTCGCAAGAACTCGAAGACCTGTATCCCGCGCTTTCGCCAAAAGAACGCGAATACGCGATCGTCAAAAAATACGAAACCGTATTTATTATGCAAATCGGCGGTAAACTCAAATCGGGAATTGTCCACGACGGGCGCGCCCCCGACTATGACGACTGGAACTTAAACGGAGATCTTCTCTTCTATCACAAAACGCTCGATACCGCGCTTGAAGTAAGCTCGATGGGTATCCGCGTAGACGTAAACTCTCTCGACAGACAATTAAAACTCGCAGGGTGCGATGACAGACGCAATCTTATGTATCACAAAATGCTCTTGAACGGCGAACTGCCGCTGACAATCGGCGGCGGTATCGGGCAGTCGAGACTTTGTATGCTTCTTCTCGAAAAAGCGCATATCGGCGAAGTTCAATCGTCCGTTTGGGATGACGAAACGATAAACTACTGTAATGAAAAAGGAGTGACTCTGCTATGAGCAATTCGGCAACGGAAACGTTCGGTTCAAACGTATTCAACGACAAAACGATGCGTGAAAGACTGCCTAAGGAAACGTATAAAGCGTTTCGCAAGGCTGTCGACAACAACTATCCCTTAGACGCTCAACTCGCAAGCGTTATCGCTAACGCTATGAAAGATTGGGCAGTCGAAAAGGGCGCGACGCATTTTACTCATTGGTTTCAACCGATGACGGGCGTTACCGCCGAAAAACACGACGCCTTCATTTCCCCCGACGGAAAGGACGGCGCAATACTCGAATTTTCGGGCAAAGAACTGATTAAAGGCGAATCGGACGCGTCGAGTTTCCCGTCGGGCGGACTTCGCGCAACTTTCGAAGCGCGCGGATACACCGCTTGGGATCCTACGTCATACGCGTTCATTAAGGACAACACGCTTTGTATTCCGACGGCGTTCTGCTCGTTCGGCGGCGAAGCACTTGACAAAAAAACTCCTTTGCTTCGCTCGATGGACGCAATCTCAAATCAAGCGATGCGAATATTGAGATTATTCGGCAACACGGATACGGATAAAGTAATAACGACCGTCGGCGCGGAGCAAGAATATTTCTTAATCGACGCGGACGCATATTATAAACGCCGCGATCTCGTTAATTGCGGACGTACGTTGTTCGGCGCGCGTCCGTCTAAGGGGCAGGAACTCGACGACCACTACTACGGCTCGATTAAACCGCGCGTTATGAAGTTTATGAGTGAACTCGACGAAGAACTTTGGAAACTCGGAATTTACGCAAAAACAGAACATAACGAAGTGGCACCCGCGCAACACGAACTCGCCCCCGTTTTCTCAACGACAAATATAGCGACCGACCAAAATCAGCTGACAATGGAAATGATGAAAAGAGTCGCCGCAAACAACGGACTTGTATGTCTTCTGCACGAAAAGCCTTTCGCTTGCATCAACGGCTCGGGCAAACATAACAACTGGTCACTCTCGACAGACAAAGGAGTAAATCTTCTCGAACCCGGCGACACGCCCGAAGAAAACGCGCAGTTTTTACTCTTCCTACTCGCAGTCGTCAAAGCGGTTGACGAATATCAAGACTTACTCAGAATAAGCGTGGCAAGCGCGGGAAACGACAATAGGTTGGGCGCAAACGAAGCCCCCCCCGCAATAATTTCCGTATTTTTGGGCGACGAAATCGAAGATATACTCAATTCCATCGAAACGGGCGCGCTGTACGGCAAGCGTAAAAAGCAAGTCGTCGAAATAGGCGTGACCGTTCTTCCGAAAATCACGAAAGATACGACGGACAGAAACCGTACGTCTCCGTTTGCTTTCACGGGCAACAAGTTCGAGTTTCGTATGCCCGGCTCTAACTTCTCGATAGCGGAAGCCAATACCGTAATAAATACGATAGTCGCAAACTCGCTATCCGACTTTGCCGACGAACTCGAAAATTCGGTTGACTTTATGTCCGCGCTAAAAACTCTCATTAAACGTACGATAACCGAACACAAGCGCATTATCTTCAACGGCAACAATTACAGCGACGAGTGGCTGAAAGAAGCGGGCAAACGCGGTCTTTTGAATCTCAAAACCACTCCGCTTGCGCTTAAACACTACTTGCTTGAAAAGAACGTCGCTTTGTTTACGAAGTTCAAAATCTATACGCCTGCGGAACTTACGAGCCGTCACGAAATATTGCTCGAAAACTACTGTAAAGTAATAAATATCGAAGTGCAGACGGCTACCGCAATGTTGTACCGAGATATACTCCCGAGCGTGTTCGATTATATGAACGTGCTCTCCGAATTGATAAAAAATAAAATAGCAATCGGCGTGGGTGCAACTTATAAAGCGGAAGAAAAACTACTTAAACGCATATCCGTTTTAACCGACAGCGTGTGCGATAAAGCGGACGAATTTGCCATCTTGACAGCAAACGTCAATAAAAGCGAAGAAGAACTTGCGGACTACTACGCAGGCACCGTGCTCCCCGCGCTTCAAGAAATACGCTCGCTTGTCGACGAACTCGAAACGCTTATCCCGACCGCGTCGCTCCCGTATCCGACGTATTACGAACTTATCAACAGCGTAAGATAAAAACAAAACTTAGAAAGCGCGACCGTCAAAAGTCGCGCTCTTTATTTTACGTTACTTTATTCTTCAAGCGGTTCGTCCGTTTGGACTTTCGCGATTTTTTCCGTTGTGTATGATTTTCCCTTTTTCTTCTTATCGATAAGTATGAGCGCGGAGCTTCCGACCACAAGTACTGACGTACAATTATGCACTATCGCCCCGAGTGCGGGCGTCAACAGCCCCGCCGCCGAAAGTATTACGGCTATAAGGTTAATCGACATCGCAACGATTATATTCCTTATTATCGTATGCATAGTGCGTTTGGACAGTTTTACCGCTTTTTCGACGGTCGCTATATCGTTATTCATAACGGTTATATCGGCAGTCTGTGCCGCAATGTCGCTGCCTAAGTTACTCATAGCAATACCCACGTCCGCGGTCGCAAGCGCGGGCGCGTCGTTGATACCGTCGCCCAACATACATACGCTTCTTCCTTGCGCGCGCAATTCTTCGACGCAAGTAACTTTATCTTCGGGCATTTGTTGAAATCTGTATTCGTTTATCCGACACTCCGTAGCCGTACGCCTTGCGGTATACTCGTTGTCGCCCGTTATGAGTACGATTTTGTATCCGAGTTTTTCGATTGACAATATTACGTCTTTTGCGTTACTCCGTAAAGAATCTCCGAGACCTATCACTCCGCGCGGTTGCCCGTCGATATACCCGACTACTGCCGTCATACCCTCTTTAACGAAATCTTCCGCCTTTTCTTCAAGTCTGAAAAGATTAAGATTGTTTTGTTTCGCATAATTGTAACTGCATATAAATATTTTGCGTCCGTCGCATACGCCTTCGACGCCTATTCCCTGATGTATCTTGACGCCCTTAGGCATAAATAATTTATCTCGATCACACGCTCCCACAATGGCTCTTGCAAGCGGATGATCCGAATATCTTTCGCAACTGCCCATATATCTCAAAAATTCTTTTTCGGGCAAGCCTATCGACAAAACTTTCTCGACAACCGCTTCGCCCGTCGTGAGCGTTCCCGTCTTATCTATACAAATCGTATCGACTTTCGACAATCTTTCAAGACTTTCTCCGCTCTTGATAAGCGCGCCGTCCATCGACGCTCTTCCTATTGCCGCGGCTATCGCCGTAGGCGTTGCAAGCGCAAGCGCGCACGGACAAAATACGACAAGTACGGTTACGCCCCTAACAAGAGATACGTTTGCGTCCTGCCCGAGAATAAGCAACGCTACCAAAAATACGATTACCGCAAGTCCCAACGCGGCAGGCACGATATAAGTAACCCATTTGTCCGCAATACGCGCAATCGGCGCACGTTTCTTTTCGGCTTCTTTCACCATCTTGACCATATGAGATATAGTCATATCTTCATACCGCTTCGTTACCCTTATTTCTATGGGCGTAGTCAAATTGATTGTTCCGCAGAAGACTTCGTCTCCGTCTTTACAATCAACGGGTATCGATTCACCCGTCATAGACGACTTATCTATATTGCTTTCACCCGAAACGATAACACCGTCAACGCTGACCGTTTCACCCGCGCGCACTACCACTATATCACCGATGTTGATTTTTTCAAGTTCAACGGGCATAAGTCCTATATCCGTCTTGACTATCGCTTTCTTGGGAACAAGGCTTACCAATCTTTCCACGCCTGCGCGGGACTTCCTTACCGTCCACGCTTCGATTGCATCGCCGAGAGTCATAAGGAAAGCGACTTCTCCTGCCGCAAACACATAACTGTGACTGTGTCCCACAAGATTGGACGGCACCGTGCTTCCCGTCAACAATAAATAGTATTCGAGAAATATCGACGCAACGATAGCAATACTTATAAGCATTGCCGCGATAATTCTTTTCTTCCTTAACGCCTTAATCGCGTTTATGAATATCGGAACGCCACACCAAATGACTGCTATCCAGGACGGGTTTATATATTTAAGCAGCGTGACGTCATGGTGCATTGCGACGTGGTCGGTAATAAAGCCGATTATCAAAGCGGCAAGTGATACGGGCAGTTTAAGCCACGCGTTATTGTACCACGCTTTGTTTTTCTTATGAGTATGTCCGCCGCCGCAACAAGTGCAAGTCTCTTCTTCGTCGTCGCTTCCGCCGCAACAACTCGTGTGTGCGTGTTCCTTATGCTCGTGATGACAACAGCACGAATGCTCTTCATGCTCGTGCTTATGTTCGTGCTTGTCCTTCTTTTCGTGTTCGTGCTTATCGTGACAACGGCACTCTTCATTTTCGAGTTCTTTATGTTCGTGGTGACAGCAAGAATTTTTCTTCGGCTCTTTGTCTTCGTGACAACAGTCGTGCTTTTCTTCTTTATGACAACAACACTCGCCCTTTTCGTCGTGAACGCGCGCAACGTCATTGTTATCCGAAACGGGTGTTTCCGAAATGCTTTCTTCGTTGATTTCGACAAACTCTTTATTTATGCCGTTTTGTTCGTCCATACTTACCTCCGTTTAATCCCTACTGATTTTGTCGGAATTATTATAACGCCCTTTCACATCGATGTCAATATTTTCCCGTTTATTTACAAAAATCGTTTACGGACAACGTAAACACCACACGGCATTTAATCCGTAATCTCTTCTATTTCGTACGGTGCTATCTGATATACATAATAATTAAGCCAGTTATAAAACAAAAGATTAGCCGTACTGCGCCACTTGACATCAATCTCGGTATTCGTGTTATCCGTATAATAATTAACGGGCGACGCAATATTAAGCCCTTTGTCTCTGTCTCTTTTGTACTCTTCGTCGAGCGTGTATCTGTCGTATTCGGCGTGTCCCGTAAAGTAAAAACGTTTTCCGTCCGCCTCTTTGATTATCGAAATTCCCGCGTCCTTACTCTCCGCGACCACTTCGAGTTCGGGGATGGCTCTTACCGCGTCTCCGTCTATTTCCGTGTGGCGACTGTGCGGTATATAAAAAGTATCGTCCAAACCTTTCAAAAGCAACTCGTACGGCACGGTTGCGTGCGTTCCGAAAATTCCGAATTTCTTTTCGGGTAGCAATATCTTATTGATACCGTAACGGTAATATAACGCCGCTTGCGCCCCCCAGCAAATATATATCGTACTCGTGACGTGATTATCCGCCCACTCCATAATTTCGGTTAATTCCTTCCAATACTTGACGTCTTCAAAAGCAAGCGTCTCAACGGGCGCACCGGTTACGATAAGTCCGTCGTAATCTTTGTTCTTTATATCGTCGAAAAAGCGGTAAAACTTATCGAGATACCAGTCCGCAACGTGTTTACTTTTGTACGTCTTCGTTTTAACGAGAGTTATTTTTACTTGCAAAGGCGTATTGCCGAGTAATCTCATAAGTTGAAGTTCGGTTACTTCTTTCGTCGGCATCAAATTGACTATGGCTATTCTTATCGGACGAATATCCTGCCCGACAGCCCTTGAATGCGTCATAACGAATATATTCTCTTTTTGGAGCGTGTCGAACGCAGGTATATCCTTTGGTATAATTATCGGCATCTTTACTCCTTTATGCTTTTAATTTATCGAGAGCGTTGATAACGTCCGCCACGACGTCTTCCGTATCTTCGATTCCGCAAGACAAACGGACGAGATTATCGGATATTCCGCAAGCGATAAGCTCTTTATCGCTTAACTGTCTGTGCGTTGTGCTTGCCGGGTGCAACACACAACTTCTTACGTCCGCAATATGAGTTACTTGCTTAAACAGTTTTAAGTTTTTTATAAACTGTACGGCGTTGCTTTTTCCGCCCTTTACGCCGAAAGTAACCATACCCGAAAAACCGCCGTTAAAATATTTCTTCGCCGTATTGTAATTCGAGTCCGTAGAAAGTCCCGCGTACTTCACCCACTCTGCCATCTTGTGCGCGCTGAGTGCCTTTGCGACAGCAAGACCGTTCTCGCTGTGACGTTTCATCCTAAGGTGAAGCGTTTCCATACCGAGATTGGTTACATATGCGTTAAACGGGCTCATAATTGCGCCTATATCTCTCATATATTGCATACGCGCTTTGAGTATATATGCGGCGGCACCGCCTTCTTTGACATAAACCGTGCCGTGATAACTCTCGTCGGGCGTATAGAAATCTTTGTATCTCGGATTTTGATCGTAATTGAAATTACCGCCGTCCACTATAATACCGCCGACAGCCTGTGCGTGTCCGTCAAGGTACTTAGTCGAACTGTGAATAACAATATTTACCCCATACTCGAACGGACGTACGAGACAAGGGGTTGCAAGCGTATTGTCTACCATAAACACAATTCCGAATTTCTTGCAAACCGCGCTTAATTTGTCAAAATCAACCACCGTCATCGCAGGGTTTGCAAGCGTTTCCGCGAATATGAATTTAGTCTTATCGTCTATAAGGTTACTTATCTCTTCTTCGCTTGCGTCAGGCGCAAAAAATCGGCACTCTATTCCGAGTTTTCTCAACGTGATATTGAAAAGATTGAACGTTCCGCCGTAAACTTCCGCACACGATAAAAAGTTATCTCCGCTTGTGCATAACGTAAGAGTCGCAAGCGTCTCTGCCGAAACTCCCGACGAACACGCCATTGCACCCACTCCGCCTTCAAGCGCGGTAATCTTTTCTTCAAGTGCCGAAACGGTCGGGTTGCTTATACGGCTGTATATGTGACCGTCTTTCGGGACGTCAAACAAGTGCGCGAGCTGTTCGGGCGTTTCGTAATAATACGTAGTCGATTGATATAACGGCAAAACTCTCGGGTCGCCGTTATCGGGCGTAAATCCTACCTGTACGCATTGAGTGTCTTTTTTCATAATTTGTACCTCTCTATTGTAAATTTTTTATTTGTTTTATTTCTCTTTCCATATCGCGCTTAGTCTGCTTTTCGGCAAGAGACGCGCGCTTGTCGTGCAACATCTTTCCTTTGCAAAGCGCAAGCTCGACTTTAACAAGCGCACCCTTAAAGTAGAGTGATAACGGAATAAGCGTATATCCCTTTTCCGCAACTTTGCTTTTGAGTTTGATAAGTTCGTTTTTGTTAAGCAAAAGTTTTCTGTCGCGTTTTGCGTCCACGTTAAAATAACTTCCCTTATCGTACGGCGAAATGTGCGCGTTAAGAAGGTACGCTCCGTCCTGCTTTATCGAAACGTAACTGTCTTTAAGGTTCGCTTCCCCTTTTCTTAACGACTTCACTTCACACCCCACAAGCATAATTCCCGCTTCGTAGGTATCTTCGATAAAATAGTCGTGTAAAGCCTGCCTGTTTTTCACTATAACTTTATCCATAAGCGTATTATAACAATTACTCGCGTGCGTGTAAACGCTTTGCGTTAAGCTTTTTGATTTGTTACGTCTTTTTTTGTAAAAGGCACCATACGTATATACTTGTGTTCGGACACAGACTCGATAACGACTTCCATTTCGTCGCCGAGCTTGAAAACGTTATTTCGTCCGACAAGCGCGTATAAATCTTGCTTAAAAATGTATTTGTCACGCGGTAACATTTCCTTGAATATAAGTCCTTCGACCGAGTTTTCGAGTTCGACGAAAATTCCGAATTCCGTAACGCCGCTTATTATTCCGTTGAATCTTTCGCCTATATGCTTTGAAGCGTACTCCGCCTTAAACAAGTCGTCTATATCGCGCTCGGCAATGAGAGCCGCGTATTCCCTTTCGCTCGACGCGTACGATGCTTCGTTTACAAACGTTTTGAATCTTTCTATCGTTTTCGCATCGAGACGGTCGTTCAAATACGCTTTCAGTATCCTATGCACAACTAAGTCGGGATATCTTCTTATCGGCGACGTAAAGTGACAGTAATATTTAGACTGCAACCCGAAATGTCCGAGATTGACAGCCGCATATTTCGCTTTTTGCATCGAACGTATCATAACTTCGGATATAACGCCTGCGTATTTCGTGTCTTTGGCGGCGTCGATAACTCGCCTAAGTGACTTTGAAATATTCTTCTGCTTGACGTAATTGATTCCGCATGCCGAAATAAAAGTTTTGAACGCGTCGAGTTTATCTTCATCCGGCGGCTCGTGTACTCTGTGCACGCACGGCACTTCTTTGCTTGTCATATATTCCGCAACGACTTCGTTCGTTGCAAGCATAAACTCTTCTATTATCGAATTGCTCTCACCGTTTTTCTTCGCGTACAAGTCTGCGACTTCGCCGTTATCGTCCAATACAAAACCCGTCTCCGCCGTATTGAAATCGATAGCTCCGCGCTCCGACCGTTTACGTTTCAATATCTTTGAAAGTTCTCGCATATCAAAGAGCATCGTTTCAAGTTCTCTGTCTTTAATATGCGCGCCGTTCAGTATGTCTTCCGCTTCGTTGTACGTAAGCCGCGCGTGAGATTTGATAAATGCTTCGTATATATCGAATTTAATGAGTTCACCGTAATAATCAAACGTCATATCGACCGATAATGTCGGGCGCACTTCGTTTGGTTTCAAAGAGCACAAGTCGTTACAAAGTATTTCGGGGAGCATAGGTACGACGCCGTTCGGATAATATACGCTCGTTCCCCTTGAATATGCTTCTCTGTCAAGCGCGCTCTTGTGCTTAACGTATGCGGATACGTCCGCTATGTGTACGCTCAATGCATATCCTTCGGGGACTTTACAAAGATATACGGCGTCGTCAAAGTCTTTTGCATCCGCGCCGTCAATCGTTATTGCGTATTGTTCGGTCATATCGCGTCTCGAAATATCGTCAAGTCGCGCGTTCTCAGCGTCCATCATTGCGGCAACCGAAAATTCGCGCTCTATTTCGTGCGCTTTAAGTATTTTGTCTATCTCTTTTTCTCTGTCGTAAGTATCCCGCGTCGCGCGCCTTGCATCAAACGCCCTTTCACCTTTGGGCAATCTGTGATCCGTCGGCTTGCTTTTTCTTCCGCCCAATCGGGTGGCGTTACGCTTCTGTCTTACGCCTATTCCGCTTTTTCGTTTCGTATTCTTCTTATACATATCAAAAGTATTATATCACAAACAATAATTTACTATATACAGTAAAACATTGCTTAACAATAAAAAAGAGTAACCTTGCGGTTACTCCGAATTTATCTCGATTAATATCAAAGTTGGAATAAGAAGTAGGCTATCGCCACTACTCCGATCGAAATCGCAATTCCGACCGTAACTTTCTTGAATATTGCCTCTCTGCTTCTTCCTTTACTTTTACCGTAATAGTTATCGGAGTTTCCGCCCGTTATTGCGGTTAAATCTTGCGGGTCGCCGCTTTGTTTGAGAATCGCTACCGTCATTGCAATGGATAACGCAACCAAAAGGAACAACATAACCGGCTCCAAAACATTGCGCACTTCTTGCGATATAGGTATCAATGCGGGCTTATCCGCCATAATCATACTCAAAAAGTTCATACTTCCTCCGATATTGTACATAATCAACGGAACAGAACAGAAACAAGAATACGTCAAGCAAGTAAAGGTATCGTTTGATACCGTAATAGACGTTTAACCGTCTATATCGACTTAGGTTGAGGGTATTACCCTCTCCTTAAAAGGAGGTGATCCAGCCGCACCTTCCGATACGGCTACCTTGTTACGACTTCACCCCAGTCATCGGTCTTACCTTAGGCGGCTGCCTCCTTGCGGTTAGCTCACCGACTTTGGGTACTCCCAACTCCCATGGCGTGACGGGCGGTGTGTACAAGACCCGGGAACGCATTCACCCCGACGTTCTGATTCGGGATTACTAGCAACTCCGACTTCGTGTGGGCGGGTTGCAGCCCACAGTCCGAACTGAGACTATCTTTTTGAGATTCGCTTACTCTTACGAGCTTGCTGCTCTTTGTAATAGCCATTGTAGCACGTGTGTAGCCCAAGACGTAAGGGGCATGATGATTTGACGTCATCCCCACCTTCCTCCGTGTTATCCACGGCAGTCTGTTCAGAGTTCCTAACTTAATATTGGCAACTGAACATGAGGGTTGCGCTCGTTGCGGGACTTAACCCAACATCTCACGACACGAGCTGACGACAACCATGCACCACCTGTCTGCATGTGAGTATTGCTACTCCATTATATATCTCTATACTTTTCATACGATGTCAAGTCTTGGTAAGGTTCTTCGCGTTGCTTCGAATTAAACCACATGCTCCGCTGCTTGTGCGGGTCCCCGTCAATTCCTTTGAGTTTCAACCTTGCGGCCGTACTCCCCAGGCGGGATACTTATTGTGTTTACTGCGGTGCAGAGGGAGTCGATACCCCCTTCACCTAGTATCCATCGTTTACGGCGTGGACTACCAGGGTATCTAATCCTGTTCGCTCCCCACGCTTTCGTGCCTCAGTGTCAGTTACAGTCCAGAAAGCCGCCTTCGCCTCCGGTGTTCCTCCTAATATCTACGCATTCCACCGCTACACTAGGAATTCCGCTTTCCTCTCCTGCACTCAAGTCATTCAGTCTTGGAAGCAGCACCCGGGTTAAGCCCTGGGTATTACACTTCCAACTTAAACAACCACCTACGCACCCTTTACGCCCAGTCATTCCGGACAACGCTTGCCCCCTACGTATTACCGCGGCTGCTGGCACGTAGTTAGCCGGGGCTTATTCTTTGGGTACCGTCACTGTCTTCGTCCCCAATTAAAGAGCTTTACAATCTTACGACCTTCTTCACTCACGCGGCATTGCTGGGTAAGAGTTTCCTCCATTGCCCAATATTCCCCACTGCTGCCTCCCGTAGGAGTCTGGACCGTGTCTCAGTTCCAGTGTGGCCGATCACTCTCTCAAGTCGGCTACCCATCGTCGCCTTGGTGGGCTGTTATCCCGCCAACCAGCTAATGGGTCGCGAGCCCCTCTTCAATCACCTGAGTTTTTACCACTGTGTCATGCGACACTGTGGTCTTATCCGGTATTAGCACAAATTTCTCTGTGTTATCCCGGTTTTGAAGGCAGGTTGCTCACGCGTTACTCACCCGTTCGCCACTAAGTATCAAGAGCAAGCCCCTGATACTCCGTTCGACTTGCATGTGTTAGGCATGCCGCCAGCGTTCGTCCTGAGCCAGGATCAAACTCTTAAGTTCAATCTTGACTAAAACTATGCTGTCTTTACATAACTTTTGCGTAAATGTACTTACAAGCATATAATTTACTTTGTTTAATTCTTGCTTATCTTTTTGCTTGTTTCTGTCTATTCCGTTGTCAATGTGCAATCGCTACTCTTCAAAGGGTAGCTTATATATATTAACAAACCTATCTTACTTTGTCAACGACTTTATAAAAGTTTTTTATTATTTTTATATTTAACAGTCCGGGCAATAATATCGTGTATAAATAAAGACAGCCCTGAATTACAGACTGTCTTTAATATTGTTATTTATATCTATTTCGTTTTGTCGCCTTTTACGTCGGATAAGCCGACTACGGCACTGTCTT
This sequence comes from uncultured Eubacteriales bacterium, assembly GCA_900315995.1. Taxonomy (GTDB): domain Bacteria; phylum Bacillota; class Clostridia; order Christensenellales; family RUG350; genus RUG350. The sequence goes on along the minus strand of ONBF01000027.1, from coordinate 2,204 downwards.
CGTCATTTTCGTACTCGGACTCAGTTACTCCCGTTTCGTATTCGTTTACCCGTTTTATCTCTTCTTTTTGTTTTTCGTCGATTTTATCGTCTTCTTCTTTCTTCTCGTCTTCGATAATCGGCGAACCACCCACGAGTTGCGGCGTACGATCTACGTTTTCTTGCGTTGCACTTCTTATTTCCGCGCGTGGCGCTTCGTAACTTGTTTTAACTCCTACGAGCTTAAAATCGATATTTTTGAATTTTATGAGTAAAATTTTCCCGAATACATCGACTAAAATATTTTTGAGATAAGCAGTAGTTTCGGGAATATCCACGCTATCGGTTTTGATCGTTATTCTCAAATTAAGTCCTCTGTCGGTCAAAACCACTTTTACGGCTTTTACTTTTACGCCCTGCTCGTTCTTCAACGATTGTTTTGCAAGTTTTTTTATAACTCCCTTAGTAACTCTCGTGGTGCTGTCCTGCCTATTGTAAACCAAAACTTCTTTGAGTTCATCGCCTGTCGAAAACACAAAGTATGCGGAAAACATTGCGGAAATTCCGTACAATACAGCAAGTACCAAGAAGACCGCTTTGAGTATTCCGTTGTTAAACTCTTCGGAATTAATGACGTTAAACGACGTCAACAACACTACCGCTATAAACAATACGGCAAGTACTATACCAACTACACAAATTGTTTTTTCAAACGCTCTTTTCATAAAACCCCACCTTATTTTAATATTACGCACGACGACGTACGTTTATTACCTTACAATAATGCTACCAAATTATTGATTTTCTTGCAATTATTTTTCTTCGTCGATAACGGTTTCTTTTTGCATTATTTTTCTTTCGGCAAGTTTAGCGTCTAATTTAATGTAGCCGTATACGATAAGCGTAAGAAGAAATGCGCTTACGGGCAACACGAGTATCGACCACCAACCAAGCATATCAACGTCGAGAAATATATAAGGATACATGGAAACGTAATTTCCGTAATCTACCATCGGAACTTCGGATGTTGCGCGTATTATGAGTATCGTCATATATATCGGAAAATATAACAAAGCGTACAACGGCATCTTCTTATCGATATTTCCGTGCGGCGCGAATTTAATCCAATCGATTATCGCCGCTATCGGCACAATATAATGCAACCCGAGCGACGACAAAATCGAAACTGCCGCCCCTTCTTTGCCGATAGTGTTGATAAAAACAGGCACCGCCAAAATAAGCGCAAACACAACGAACGTTATGGTAATATACGCAATCGCCAAGAAATGCACCCACCTGTGTTTAATCGAACATATCTCACCGTACCGTCCGAGTTTTATCCTGTCCCGCGCCGTCTTTACGAAAAGTGTTATAAGTATTACGCACAGAAAAATATTGCTCTGTTGTGTGAAAAAACAAAGTTTATTGATAAAACTCATTAACGAGTCCGATCCCAACAAACTCACCGTAATAGACGCAATACTTATAAGTACCGTAATCCCTCTGAATATCAAAACCTTATTTCTGTCGTGCCGCATAAATCTCTCTTATATTGATGTAATATATTTATTTTACACCAAATATTGATTTTCGCACACATATTTTTGAAAAATATTTAATTTTTAACTTAATTCGCCGTCTTCGTGGCTTATATCACATAATAAGAACTCGAAACGGGCGGATTACATTACATAACTTTACTACGCCTGTCACTTAAAGTGTACTGCGCGCAATAAAACCGCATTGCATTACATTGTTTCAAAAAATAAAAGGCACTTGCTTTAATTTAACAAGTGCCTTTTATTTAGATCTTGACATTTAATTACGCTTTTTTCTTAATCACGAAGAAATATACGCACACACCTATGCCTCCGAGTACTATTAAAACACCTATTACTATACCAACTATCGCTCCACCCGATAAACCGCTATCGCTCGTCTCGGCTGTTGCCGTTGCCGTAGCGGTTGGTGTTGCCGTTGATGTTGCCGTAGAAGTTGCACTCGCGGACGCCGACGGAGTCGGGGCGTCACCCACTACCGTTAAAGTCATTACATTTTCTTTTCCGTTGTACTTAACCGTCACTGCTATTTCACCTGCTTCGTCAAATACGTATTCTACGGGATTTTCTATTTTCACTCCGTTGTCTGACCAATACGTTACTCCCGCGTCGTCTGCAACTACTGTTTTCGTACTTCCGTCACTGTATATTGCCGTTATTTCTATCT
>ONBF01000024.1 GCA_900315995.1 uncultured Eubacteriales bacterium | reverse complement strand
AAGAAGAATTATTAAAAGCGACAGACGTTGCGCTTGATAATTTGGACGCTATGAGGGCGCATGAAGGAACGGCGATGCGTGCCGCGCTTAAAGCGTTAATCGATCAGCTTGCGTCCGAGCTTATTAAGATCGAAGCCAACGCGCCGAAAGTCGCAGAGTTATACAGAGTGAAACTCAACGAGCGTATGACCGAAATATTGAAAGACGTTCCCGTTGACCAAGATAAACTTCTTAACGAAGTGGCGTTTTATACCGATAAAGTTTGTATCGACGAGGAAATTACGAGGCTTAAAGCGCACATAAAACACTTTAACGACGTAATATGCGAAGAAGTACCCGTCGGACGTAAACTCGATTTTCTTGTCCAGGAGTTAAATCGCGAGTGTAACACGATAGGCAGCAAGTCCAACGACATAGCGCTTACGGAAAGCGTCGTTACGATGAAGACTACGATAGAAAAGATAAGAGAACAAATTCAAAACGTCGAATAGGGGGTGTAATATGAAGAAAGGGATTCTTGTTGTAATAAGCGGTCCGTCCGGAGTGGGTAAAGGCACGGTATTGAAGTTATTGAGAGAACGCAATGACAATATTGTGTATTCGGTATCCGTTACGACGCGTGCAAAGCGTCCCGGTGAAACAGACGGCAAAGATTATTATTTCAAAGATTTCGATCAATTCAAAAATATGATGCATAATAACGAGTTTCTCGAAACTGCGGAAGTGTACGGGGATTATTACGGCACGCCTAAAAAGCAGGTTCTCGATATGCTTGACGCGGGTAAAGACGTAATACTCGAAATAGATACGGTCGGTGCGGTGAACGTGAAAAAGCAATATCCCGAAGCTTTGTTGATATTCATTTTACCGCCGTCAATCGACGAACTGTATAACCGTTTGGTAGGTAGGGGTACGGAAAGTCAGGAGCAATTAAGTTTAAGGCTTAACTCTGCCGATGCGGAACTTAAAAGTATCAAAAATTACGGCTACGTAGTTAAAAACGAAGTAGCCGAAGAAACAGCCGAGATAATAGATAATATTATACGTTCCGCTCACTATACGGTCGGACGTAACGCTAAACTTATAAAACAATTTGTAGGAGAATAAGCCTTATGATGATTGATCCACCTATTGATAAACTCATTAAGAAAGCAGAGTGCAGATATGCGCTCGTATGCGCGATTGCAAAACGCGCAAGAGAAATAGCGACGCAAGAACCGGAGTACTTGGCGCAATCGGGATTAAAGCCCGTATCTCTCGCTGCCAAAGAGATTTACGAAGGTAAATTCGTGGTCAGACGCGAACAGTAATGCCGTTTTCCGATAAAAACATAGTTGTCGGAGTAACCGGCTGCGTAGCGGCGTATAGGACTTGTCAGCTCGTTGCGGATCTTGTCGGTATGGGGGCAGACGTCGATGTTATTATGACAAAGAACGCGACGGAGTTTATTATGCCTCAAACGTTTGAATCGCTTACGCATAATCCCGTAACGGTAGATACGTTTAACCGTAACAAAAAATGGGAAGTCGGACACGTTTCGCTTGCGCAAAAAGCCGACCTTATAATGATAGTTCCGTGTACTGCGAACGTTGTCGGGAAGATAGCGAACGGTATTGCCGACGATATGTTGACGACTACGGTTATCGCGACAAAGGCTCCCGTACTTATAGCCCCTGCTATGAATACGAATATGTATACGAATACCGTATTTCAAGAAAACGTCGCAAAATTAAAGAATACGGGGTTTTATTTCGTAAACCCGATAGAGGGACGCCTTGCGTGCGGCGCTGTCGGTATGGGACATATTGCGGATGAGCAGGTTATTTTGGACGAAGCGAAGAATATACTGTTTGAAGGAAATCTTAAAGGAAAGACTGTGCTTGTGACAGCGGGCGCAACCGAAGAACCAATCGACAGCGTTCGTGGGTGACGTTATGAAAGAGGCGTTAAGACGATGCGCAAAAGTAATTGCGGTTGTCGGACGTATGAGCGTACCCGTTTCGCGCGGAGTCGAAGTCGTTAACGTCAACACTACGGACGAAATGTACGGCGCGGTAATGGATAACTTGAAGCGAGCTGATATTATAGTTATGGCTGCGGCACCGTCGGACTATAAACCCGATAATTACAGCAAGTCTAAACTCAAAGATAAAGAGCTTACGTTGCACTTGGTCAAGAACGTTGATATTGCGGGTGAAGTCGGGAAACTGAAAGGGAATAAAAAACTTGTAGTGTTTGCCGCCGAAACGGACGACCTTATTAAAAACGCAAACAAAAAACTGATTGCTAAAAACGCCGATTTGGTCGTTGCCAACGACGTCACGAAAGCGGGCGCGGGATTTGATACGGATACCAACATCGCGACTGTTATTACAAAAGATAATAAAAGAATCGACACGGGACTTGTAACGAAGGATAGGCTTGCGTCGATTATATTTGACAGTATTTTATGATAGCGGAAGTTATTGTGGACGTGCTGTCGAGCGAAGTCGACAGAGTATTCGACTATACGGCGGACGAGAGTATAAAACTCGGGGACAGAGTACTCGTTCCGTTCGGAAACAGAAAGACGGAAGGTTATGTGATAGGACTTAAAGATAAGTCCGATTATGATAAACTGAAATCGGTATATGAACGTCTTGACGAATACCCCGCAATCACTTGTGAAATGTTGAGCGTCATGGAATTTATGACGAAAAAGTATCATTTGCGCAAAGCGGACGTTTTGCGCCTTTTTATTCCGAGCGGTATGCGTGGCGGAAGAGTACATGCGATAGTCAAAAGATTCGTAAGACTTAACGTTGACTTTGACGAAGCGTTATTATCCGTGCGCAAGGGCGCGGATAAGCAACTCGGTATAGTCAAAGATATAGCGGACATCGGCGAAAAACGTTTCGACGCGCTTTCCAAACTATACGGCGCGAGCGCGGTAAACGCGCTTATCGATAAAGGTATACTGGCGGTCAGATCGGAAGAAGTCGGCAGAAGTCCGTTTAACGAAAACGACGATTTCGATTTTCCGAAGCAGGTTGCTACGGAAGAACAAAAGAGAGCTATCGAGCTTTTGTGTAAACCCGGTGGAAGTTATCTCTTGCACGGCGTAACCGGTAGCGGTAAGACCGAAGTATATATGCAAGCCATAGAGCATTATGTGAGTATTGACAAAACCGCCGTTATGCTTGTACCCGAAATTTCGTTGACGCCGCAGTTGATGCGTACGTTTAAGGGAAGATTTCATAAAAACATTGCGCTTCTTCACAGCGGACTTTCGGACGGAGAAAGATTCGATGAGTGGAGACGTATAAGAAACGGAGAGGCAAAGATTGTAATAGGCGCGAGATCGGCAATATTCGCGCCGCTTGATAACGTAGGAATAATTATTATAGACGAAGAGCATGACGGGAGTTATGTCAGTGACGGCAACCCGAGATACAAGACGGCGGACGTTGCGGAGTTTCGGGCAAAGTACAATAACGCAACTCTTGTGCTTGGAAGCGCGACGCCGTCGGTGGAGACGTATTATCTTGCCGAGAAAGGTAAATATCAACTTATAGAAATGCCGCATCGGGTCAACGGTCGGCAGATGCCTCCGATTGAAATTACGGATATGTGCAGAGAACTTGCGCTCGGTAACCGCAGTATATTTTCTGAATCATTGAAAGAGTCTCTCAAAGAGTGTATAAGCGGCGGCAATCAAGCGATGATATTCATTAACAGACGCGGTTATGCGTCGTTCGTTATTTGCAGAGAGTGCGGCTATGTCGCGAAGTGTGAAGACTGCGACGTATCCCTTACATATCACAGAACGGAGAATCTTCTTAAATGTCATTATTGCGGTAAAACGTATAAGATGCTCGATGAGTGTCCCGACTGTCACGGCAAGAGTATAAGGCAGGGCAGAACGGGAACGGAAAAGGTAGTGGAAGAATTAAACGCGCTTTTTCCCGACGTGCGGGTTATGCGTATGGACTGCGATACGGTAAGGGGCAAAGGCGCGCACGCAAAGATTCTTAACGCGTTCAGAGAAAAGCAGGCGCAGATACTCGTCGGCACGCAGATGATAGCCAAAGGTCACGACTTTCCCGACGTAACGCTTGTGGGTATTCTCGACGCGGATATGAGTTTACATCTCGAAGATTACAGAAGCGCGGAAAAAACTTTCCAACTGGTTACTCAGGTTGCGGGACGTGCGGGACGTAAAGATCTCGGCGGTAAAGTGGTGTTGCAGACTTATACGCCGCGACACTATGTATTCAGGTTTGCCAAAGATTACGACTACCGCGGATTTTATTCAAAAGAAATCAATATGCGTGAGGTTACGGGCTTTTCGCCTTTCACGACTATCGTAAGAGTTTTGATTACGGGCGAAGAGGAAGGGAAAACGATGGAACTTACAAAGAGTATTTATTTCGCCGTTAAGGAATTGAGAAATACGCATCCCGACGCGTTCGTGTTTATTAACGCAATGCGCAGTCCGATCAAGCGGATAGAAAAACGATATAGGTGTCAGGTGTTGATGCGAATTAAAGAAAAGGACGCGGACGATATTTTGAGTTACGTCTATGAGATTGTCGATAAAAACAGAGTTAAGGGTATGACGGCGTTCGTTGAGACGAATCCGTCTAATCTTACATAGGAAGGTTATTATGGCTAAACGAACGGTTATTATTGAAGGCGACGAACAGTTAAGAAAGAAAAGCAGAACGGTTACCGTATTTGACGATAAACTTGCCGTTCTTCTCGACGATATGGCGGACACTATGTATGCAAAGCAGGGCGTCGGACTTGCCGCGCCGCAAATAAGTATTTTGAAACGCGTGATAGTTACGGATGACGGTTCGGGACTTAAAGAGTTTATTAATCCCGTAATCGACAGTCAAAGCGATTATTCGGTTATGACGGAAGGTTGTCTCAGCGTGCCTAAGCGTTGGGGCGATGTTTCGAGACCGAATAAAGTTGAAATCGAATACGACGACCGAAACGGCGAACATCACAAAGCGACGTTCGAAGGGTTTGAGGCGCGTATAATAAGTCACGAGACCGACCATTTGGACGGTATACTGTTCATAGATAAATTGGAGCCGGAAACAGAACAATGAGAGTCGTTTTCTTGGGAACGCCTGACTTTGCGGTAAACGCTTTGAAAGAGATTGCAACGCGACACGAGGTAGTGGCGGTCATAACGCAACCCGATAGGGCGAGAGACAGAGGTAAAGAAGTTAAACCTTGTCCCGTTAAACGTTGCGCGCAGGAGTTGAACTTACCTATCTTTCAGTATGAGCGCATAAGCCGCGACGGCGTTGAAGATTTGAAAAACTTAAAACCCGATATTATGGTAACCGCTGCGTACGGACAGATTTTGTCGGATGAAGTGCTTTGTATCGCTAAGCACGGAATTATCAATATTCACGCTTCTCTTCTACCTAAGTACAGAGGCGCGGCGCCTATTCAGTGGGCTATAATAAACGGGGAAAAAACAACGGGCGTGACTATTATGCAGACGACGCACGGAGTGGATACGGGTGATATAATACTTCAAAGAAAAATCGAAATAGGCGACAAGGAAACAAGTTCCGAACTGTTCGACAGATTAAGCGTGTTGGGCGCGGAGTGCGTAATTAATGCGCTTGAACTTATTGAAAACGGAAAAGCGACGTTTACGAAACAGGACGATAGTATTGCGACAAAGTGCCGTATGCTTACAAAGTCGGATGGAAAACTTGACTTTAAGGATAAAGCGGAAAATATCATTAACAAAGTCAGGGCTATACCGTGTTACTTCTCGATTAACTCGAAACAGTATAAAGTGTTCGATGTCGATAAAGTCGATAATAAAACGGGTATTGCCGGGACTGTCGTTGCGGGTGATAAACGTTTGCTTATTGCGTGCGCGGACGGTACGCTGGAAATCAACGAGATACAGGCAGAGGGCGGTAAACGTATGAAAACCGTAAATTATCTTTTGGGGCATAAGTTTACGGTCGGTGCGAAGGTGGACGGATAATGTACTTTGAAAACGTATATAAAGCTTTGTATTCGGTGTACAAAGACGGCGCGTTCATTGCGTCCGTTATAGACGGTATACCCGACGACAGAGATAAATCGTTAAGCGTACGAATAATATACGGTGTGCTTGAAAAGGACGTAGAGCTTGAAAAAATCATCAAAATACTATGCGAGAGCGCACCGGATTTTAAGATAAGAATCGTTTTGAAAATCGGGATATACTGTCTTAAATATATGAACTCGCTGCCCGACTATGCGGTAGTTAATAACGCTGTCGAGCTTGTTAAAACGATAGGCAAAAGACAGGTTGCGGGATTCGTGAACGCTGTGCTTAAACGTTATGTTAAAGACGGTGCGGATATATCGAAAAACAACGATTCGGAAGAGATTGAATATTCCCTTCCCAAGTGGTATATCGACAAGATTAAATCGGACTATAAAGACGACGCGGAGAAGTTGTTGAATTACGTCTGCAAGCCGAGAGAACATATAAGGCTCAATATGCGTAAAATTTCGTACGAAGAGTTTAAGTCGGCGGTAAGAAATGTCGAGAGTTCAAAATTCGGCGGATATTACGTCAAAGCAACAAATGTGACCAAAAAACTTTTCGAGCGCGGAGAAATAACGTATCAGGCGGAAGGCTCGATGGCAATAGCGCAAGCAGTTGCCAATCTCAAACCGAAGAGTGTTCTCGATATGTGCGCGGCTCCCGGCGGTAAGAGCGTGTATATCGACGAATTGATTAATGCGGATATTATTGCTTGCGATATACGCGAACACAGAGTAAAACTTATAAAGTCGTATATTAAGCGTATGGGCTCAAAACACATAACCGCACTCGTTGCGGACGGAACGGTGAACAACGCCGAGTGGAATAAAAAATTCGACGTTGTGCTTATAGACGCGCCGTGCTCGGGAAGCGGCGTTATATACAGTAAACCCGATATAATGCTTAAACTTAACGAACAGGGAATAAAGAGCCTTACCGAAATTCAGTCGAAACTTCTCGATAACGGCGCAAGATATGTATCCGATAACGGATATATCGTATACTCGACTTGCTCGGTATTAAAAGACGAAAACGAACGGCAGGTTAAAGTGTTCATCGAGAAAAACGGTGATTTTGAATTTGTTAAAGACAGACGCGTGCTGCCGCACGTCGACGACACGGAAGGATTCTATTACGCGATAATCAAAAGAAAATGAAAAAACTGTTATCCGACTTTATGCTCGAAGAAATTGAAAATATCGTAACCGAAAAAGGCTTCCCGAAATTTCGTGCAAAGCAGCTTTATGATTGGGTAAAACGCGGCGCGGAGTGGGACGAGATAAGCAATCTGCCGAAAACGTTTATCGACGACTTAAAGGACGAGTACGAAATAACCGCGCTTACGATAATAAAGACGCTTACTTCAAAAGACGGTACGAAAAAATTTTTGTACGCGCTTCGCGACGGTAACGTAATAGAAGGAGTACTTATGAAATATTCGTACGGCAAGACGCTGTGCGTATCCACGCAGGTAGGGTGTCGTATGGGTTGTGCTTTTTGCGCGTCGGGTATAGGCGGACTTGTAAGGAATTTGAGCGCGGGTGAAATACTCGGACAGATTATCGCGGTCAATAAAGAAGAGGGCGGCGGACGTGAGATTACAAACGTCGTACTTATGGGTAGCGGCGAACCGCTCGATAACTATGACAACGTGACGAAATTTATTACATTTGCAAATAAAGAGCTTGGTATAAGTCAACGCAATATTTCGTTATCGACGTCGGGTATAGCACATAAGATTATCGAGTTGTCGAAAGACTTTTCGGTAACGCTAACGATTTCGCTTCACGCTACGACCGACGAAGTAAGAGAAAGGCTTATGCCCGTCGATAAAAAGTATAAGCTCGCCGAAGTTGTCGGCGCAGCCAAGACGTATTTCGAAAATACGGGCAGACGCGTGGTGTTCGAGTATTCGATGATCGATAAAGTAAACGATACCGATGATGATATTGAGCGACTTGCAACATTAACGCGCGGTTTTCCTTCTCACGTAAATTTGATAAGACTCAATACGGTTAAAGAGAAAGGTTTAACGGGTACGCCCGTTGCACGCGTGAAAGAATTTATGGACGGACTTATTAAACGCAACGTATCGGTGACGTTAAGGCGCAGTATGGGTAATGATATAGAGGGCGCGTGCGGACAGTTGAGACGAAAACATATGGGAGACGGTAGCGACAAGTGATCGGACAGGTTTTCAAAATACTGAGTTTCGTATACTACGTCAAAGACGGCGAGAGCGGTCGAACGTTTGAGTGTCGCGGTCGGGGAAAGATAAAGCGCGACGGCGAAATACTTGTCGGAGATTACGTGGAATACGCGGCGTCTACGTCGGGTATAGGTACGATAGAAAAGATATTACCTCGAAAGAACGAACTTGTACGTCCGTATGTGGCAAACGTCGACGTGACTGTTATCGTTATTGCACCCGTTCCGAAACCCGATTATTATCTTGTCGATAAAATAATAATAAATTGTTATAAAGACAATATTGAACCCGTTCTTTGCGTAAATAAATCCGACCTTATAAGCGACGTTGAATTAAAGCGTCTTACAAACGGATACGGTATAATCAACGGTTTTTCGGTAAGCGCGTATACGGGTGAAGGGCTTAATGAGCTTAAAGAGTATATGAGCGGAAAACTCGTATGCTTAGCGGGACAGTCCGCGGTGGGCAAAACGTCGCTTCTTAACGCGTTGACCGGCAGAAACGTCGAGACGGGCAGTATAAGCCGTCGCATCGAGCGCGGAAAGAATACGACGCGGCATACGGAAATTTATGACCTTGACGCGAATACCGAAATTATAGATACTTGCGGTTTTTCGCTTCTTGAAATAGATATGAAACCGTCCGAGCTTAAACTCTATTATCCTGAGTTCACCCGTTTTAACGACGATTGTAAATTCTCGTCGTGCGTACACATAAACGAGCCGTATTGTGCGGTAAAGCGGGCTGTGGACAACGGAGAGATAGACAAGAACAGATACGGAAGATATATTGAATTGTATAATGAAATAAAAACGCTTGGGAGTAAACGATATGAGTAAAGTTATGATTGCGCCGTCCGTTTTGTCGGCAAACTTCGCAAAGATGGGAGAGGAGATAGCCGACCTTGAAAGATGCGGCGCGGATATGATTCATTGTGACGTGATGGACGGCGTATATGTCCCTAATATTACGTTCGGGATAAAGATGGTCGCGGATATAAAACCGATAACGAAATTGCCACTCGACGTTCATCTTATGATAGTTGAGCCCGAAAAGTACGTCGAAAGGTTTATCGACGCGGGCGCGGACATAGTATCGTTTCACCCCGAAGCGAGTAAGGACGCGCATTTGACGGTTAGGAAAATCAAGGACAAAGGCGCGAAAGCGGCAATCGCCCTTAATCCCGATATTCCCGTAAGCGTTGCGAAAGAGTATATCGAAGAAGTCGATATGATACTTTTGATGAGCGTATTCCCCGGATTCGGCGGACAAAAGTTTATCGAAAGCGTTCTCGATAAAACAATCGAGATTAAAGCACTGATCGGAAATAGAAATATAGAACTTGAAATAGACGGCGGTATCAATACGTCAAACGTCGGAGAAGTAATTAAACGCGGAATAAATATCGTCGTTGCGGGCAATACCGTATTCAAAGCACCCGACAGAAAGAAAATAATAGCCGATTTGAGAAAATAACAAATAAAGACAAATTACACGGTTACCAAAACGAACGACGCGGCATATAGTGTTATAAAAGGCACAGAAGTATCTGTGCCGTTATTATGCGGAGGCCGAAATGAAATTTTTTTGTATCAACCCACCCGAATTTATCAAGAAATTATTGAGATTATTTGTGAGAAAGAAAACTAAATCTCAATAACTTCGATTTTTTTGTAATAATCGTTATAAGCGTCCGTCTTTAACGGGAGAGTGCCGGCAGTCAATACCGCTGCCGTTCCTGCGGCTACCGACGCGCGAAGAATATCTTTAAGCGGAGCGTGTTCGGTAAATTTTACGACAGCCGCAGCAAGCATGGCGTCGCCTGCGCCGGTAGGGCTTATCTGCGCAACGCCGTCTATCGACGCCGAGTACGCTTCGGTTTCCGATACGATAATCGCACCTGACTTGCCGCGTGATACAAGAACGTATTTCGCGCCGAGTTTTATTAATTCGCGCGCCGAGTCGATAATGTCTTTAACGGTTTCGAGCGAACGCTTTGCAATCTGTTCGAGTTCCGCTATATTCGGTTTAACGATTACGGGGCGACGTGGCAAGGTGGCGCGCAAAACGTCGTCTTCCGCGTCAACGGCAAACGGAATATCGGCGACTTCGGCGAGTTTTAAGTAGAAATCTTTTTCAACGCCGAGCGGAAGACTTCCCGAAAATACCGCAAAGTCGCAATCTGCCGCGAGTTCCTTTACCGTTTTGATTAATTTTAATTGATAATCTTCACTTACTCTTATACTGTTGTCGTTAAGTTCGGTAGTCGAGCCGTTACTGTCTATGATTTTGAGATTGACTCTTGCCGACCCTTGAAGTTCGACAAACTCGGACGCTACGCCGTAAGCGGATAAGTCTTTCGTAAACTTCACGCTGTCGTTAGTGAACATAAAACCCGTAGCGACTGCCTTTTCTCCGAGCCTTGCCACCGACTTTGCCACGTTAATTCCTTTGCCCGCAAGAAAGAAAGATTTGTGAGTGACGCGGTTAAGAGTTTCGGGCTTAAAATTCGGAAGATATAAGTATTCGTCTATACACGGATTGCAACATACGGTCAATATCATAAAACACCTCTTGTAACATCTTGCAATAATAATAAAACATTTTGCGACGACGAGCAAGCAAAACACTGCGGTTTAGTTGTTAATAATTATATTTTAAGTTATAATATTGTTATGAAAACGGTTTTGTTAGACGGAAACAGTTTATTGAATAGGGCGTATTATGCTATTCCGTATTTGACTGACGTAAACGGCAGTCCGACCAACGCGGTATACGGTTTTATGACGATGCTTAATAAAATCATAAACGACGTAAACCCCGACGGGATAGCCGTCGCGTTCGACCTTAAAGCTCCCACGTTCAGACATAAAGTCTGTGATTATTATAAAGCGACGCGCAAGCCGATGCCCGACGACCTTGCGGTACAAATACCCGTACTTAAAGACCTTCTACGCGCTATGAATATAGCCGTCGTCGAGTTTGAGGGATATGAAGCGGACGATATTATAGGCACGCTCGCAAACACATCGGACGAGACCGTAATAGTTACGGGAGACAGAGATTCATTGCAACTTGTATCCGACACGACTACCGTATGGCTTACGAAACGCGGAATAACCGACGTCGTCGTATACAATAAAGCGCGACTTCTCGAAGACGGACTTAAACCGTATCAGATAATAGAGTTAAAATCGTTAATGGGAGATTCGAGTGACAATATAAAGGGCGTTACGGGAATAGGCGAAAAGACCGCGAAAGACTTACTCGAAAAGTATAACGATCTTGCAGGCGTTTATGCACATATCGACGAAATAAAAGGAAAACTTAAAGAGCGTCTTGTCGAAGACAGAGAGCAAGCCGAGTTTTCAAAGTTTCTCGCAACAATAGACACGCACGTTCCGCTCGATAAATTCGATATGACGTTAAAGACGCCGTTTTCGGCAGAGGCAAAGCGGTTTTTCGTAAAACTCAATTTCAATTCGCTTATATCGAGATACAAGTTTGAAAACGATGTTCAAGACGGCGTGAAAGTCGAGAAGTCCGAAACTCGTAAAATCGAAGTTAAAACGCTTGCCGAGTTGGATAATATAGTCGGAAAAAGAATTGCCGTCGTATTCACCGATACGAGTGTAAACGTTGCGTGCGATACGCGCAACGAGTACTCGGTCAAGATAAGAAAAGGCGGACTTATCGACGACGGATTCGATATATACGAGATAGCGGACAGTATATTCAAAGACGGCGCGCATTTTATTCTGCACGACAAGAAAGCGGTTATGCATAAACTCGACAGAGTTATCGGCAAAGACTGTTTCGACACATACATTGCTGAATATTTACTCGACGCAAACGGTAATTACGAAGATATAAACAAACTGTTCGATAAATACGGCGCGGACAGATCGTATCCCGCGGCTTCGCTTATTGCTATCGGTGAAAAGCAAACGGAGCGACTTAAAGAATCGAAACTCGATAAACTGTATACGGACGTGGAACTTCCGCTTATTGACCTTTTGTACGATATGGAAAGCATAGGCGTTGCAGTGGACTTCGACGTGCTTAACGCGCTCGGAAAGTCATACAGAGAAGAGATAGAAGTACTGAAAGACAAAATATACGAGTGCGCGGGAACGGAATTCAATATCAATTCGACAAAGCAACTTGCGGAAGTACTGTTTGACAGGCTTAGGCTTCCGCACGGGAAAAAGACGAAGACGGGCTACTCGCTTGCCGCCGATGAACTTGAAAAGTTAAAAGGCAAGCACGAGATAATCTCTTATATTCTGCGCTACCGCACTCTTGCAAAACTTAACGGCACTTATATAGAAGGAGTACGGGATCTTACGGTTGACGGACGGGTGCATACAGTATTCAAGCAAGGGATGACGGTAACGGGTCGTCTGTCGAGTACGGAGCCGAATTTACAGAATATTCCGGTAAGAGACAAAGAAGCCATGATACTCCGCAAGATGTTCGTTGCGGACGAGGGTTGCACTTTAATCTCCGCAGATTACAGTCAAATCGAACTCAGACTGCTTGCGCATTTTTCACAAGATAAAGAACTTATCGAAGCGTACCGTAACGGAGACGATATTCATAGGATAACCGCAGCGGCGGTATACGGAGTTACGCAGCTCGAAGTGACGGACGAGATGCGCAGCAGCAGTAAAGCGGTAAATTTCGGAATAATATACGGAATAAGTGATTTCGGGCTTGCGGAGCAGCTGAAAATATCGCCAAAAACGGCGCATGCGTTTATTGAAAAATATTTCGCGACGTATCCGACGGTTAAAGCGTATATGGACAATAACGTCGAAACGGCAAAGCGGAACGGTTCGATACGGACGCTTTTCAACAGATTGAGACGAATACCCGAATTGTCGTCATCGAATTATAACGTCAGATCATTCGGGGAACGTGCGGCTATGAATATGCCTTTACAGGGTACGGCGGCGGATATTATCAAAATCGCTATGCTTAAAGTGGATAAAGCATTGAGAGACGGCGGGTATAAAGCGCGCATAATACTTCAAGTACACGACGAGCTTATCTTAAACTGCCCCGACAATGAACTTGAAGCCGTCAAAAAGATAGTTAAAGACAATATGGAAAACGCAGTAAAGCTTTCGGTTCCGTTGACAGTCGATATTGCCGAAGGAAAAGACTGGTACGGAGTAAAGTGATGAGAATAGTTATAGCCGGCGGAATAGGCAGCGGTAAGAGTGAAGTCGTTGAGATATTGAGAAATATGAACCGTAAAGTTATTAGTGCCGACGACGTAAACAGAAGTTTGCTCGAAGACCCGAAGTACTTAAAACGGCTTAACGAACTTTTTCCTACTTGCTTTGAAGACGGTAAACTTATAAAAAACAAACTTGCCGAAATTATTTATAACGATAAATACGCGCGGGATAAGTTAAACGCATATGCGCATCCCGTAATTATGGATAAAATAACCGAAGCGACCGTTGACGGCGTATGGTTTATCGAAGTGCCGCTTATGAAATACGAATACCTGAATATCGTCGATTCAATGTGGTTTGTACGCGCGCCGTATGACGATCGTATAGCGCGAATAGTGAGACGCGACGGCGTCAGCGTCGAGGAAGCCGTTCGTCGTATTAAAGTACAATATGAATATAACGGAATAGAAAATCACGCCACCGATATAATAGATAATGACGGGGACAAAGCGTCGTTAAAGTCTAAGGTGGAGAGTTTGTGTCAAAAACTAAAAGAGTCGCAACAATCTTTATAACCGTTTTCATTATCGCTATCACAGCGATATTTTTCGCAATAAACTCAATCATTGAAAACAATAAAATTTTATACGTCGAAGAAGCCGAAAAGTATTCGGAACGATACGGTGTGGACGTGTACGTAACGCTTGCGGTTATGCATACCGAAAGTAAATTCGACGAACGCGCGGTGTCGTCAGCAGGGGCGGTCGGGCTTATGCAGTTGATGCCCGCGACTGCCGAGTGGATAGCGCGTAAACTCCATATGGAATACAGTTACGAAAAACTGTTCGACGCGGAATACAATATAGAACTCGGCGCGTATTATCTTTCGTATTTATTAAAGTCGTTTGAATACGAATACGCGCTTGCCGCTTATAACGCGGGCGAGGGTAAAGTGCGTGAGTGGCTGTCGGACGGTGTAAAGACGGACGATATTCCTTATAAAGAGACGCGAGATTATGTAAAGCGCGTCATTAAGAAAGTATACGAGATTAAAGAGTCTTATTATTTGTATTGATTACCGCGGTATAAATGCGACGACGGAGAATAACATACGATAAGCAAAAATAAGGCGAGCAATAAAACGGATACTTTATCACTTAAACTAAAAAACTGACAGTTTATTTTTTATATTAATTATTTCAAATATGAGTATCATATCGTAAAGGCAGTCGTTATGCGGTGCGTGATATAAAACGATTGACAAAAAAGCTACGTTTGTATATTATAAATTGCATAGCGTGCGGATATGGCGGAATTGGCAGACGCGCACGGTTCAGGTCCGTGTGAGTTAACTCTCATACAGGTTCAAGTCCTGCTATCCGCACCAAAAATCTCCGTCGTGTTACGGCGGGAGATTTTTTATGTAAATCGAAATGATGGTAAGAGGCAAATATTGTCGGCACAACAATGTATCATACTATCATTATGGCTGTGTCGTGTATAAAAATATGCATCGGTTGATGTTATGCGCGTTTACGCGTGATTATAGCGATAATGAATTATTTCCAAATCTGCTCTCAACGGTTTTAACTCGTCTTTTCTACTATTTCAACATATATACTTATGCTCTCAAAGTGAGTATTCGGTAGATACGAAAATTTATAATTAGTATACAAGAAATATAAGAAATCTTTATCAGCGATTTAGTGTTTTCTATTCGCTGAATTTTACTCGCAAAAATACTGACAAATAGAAATTTTGCGAGTATAAAATCCTCCGACAGAGTAATAACGAGTATAGGTGATGAGATGATTAATGGGGATAGGGAGAATAAAATATTAAAAAACAAAATAAAGTATAGAAAAACACTTGACAAATTGAATATAAAAACTGTAATATACCGATAGACAAAAGTTTTTTATTGTAAGGTTTTGTTGAAAGCAAAAAAGAAAGTGGTCACTTTATTAGATAGCGTTTGTCATACTTTAACGGGTAAGGAGTGGCGGACATTATCTATATTATAAAATTGTGGTAACAATGAGATTCTTATGAAAAAGTGTAAAATGTTTTTGGGGTTATTTGTATGTTTGCTGATTTCCGCTTTTTGTTTTACATTAGTAGGTTGCTCTGATAATCAAAAACGAGAGTTTGTAAACAAATACGGCGAAGGAAAGGCATTTTCTATGACATTGGAAGTCAGTACGGTGAGTTATGATATTTCGTCTTTGACCGGTGATTATAAAGAGGTGGCTAAATATTCAATTAGTAAAGCAGATGCACTTTCTTCTAAAATATCAATAATATCAGATAGTAGTTCATCAAATAAGATTACAACTTATAGTGAAAATGATAATATAAACGCTTATAATTTACATAGTAGTTACTCATCAAGTATTTGCTATAACACGTATAATATGAAATCGTATAGTAAAGACGGTAAAAAGCACATAGCATTACATGAAATGGGGCATACTTTTGGTTTAGTTGATATTTACGATAGTGCAGTTGAGCCGTATTCCGTTATGTATGGTTATTACAGTAATAGTAGTAAGTATACCTTTACAGATTATCAAGAGTTCGATATACATAATGTTCGCTGGAAATATGGCGAATGAAAAATGATTTTGGGCGGAACGAAATTCAGTTCCGCCTGAGAATAGGAGAGAGAACTATGCGAATAAAAAACTTATGTAAAACATATAAGTTGCAGAGCGGTGGGGAAGTGCTTGCATTAAAGGGGATTAACGTAAATTTCCCCAATAGCGGATTATTTACAATTTACGGAAAGAGTGGTGCAGGGAAAACCACTCTTTTAAACTTATTAGGGCTAATAGAAGAACCGACAAGCGGAGAAATAATTTTTAATGGGAAAGATATTTTCTCTAATAAAGAAAAAGATAAAGATAGATATAGAAAGCAAGTGTCTTTTGTCTTTCAAGAATACAATTTGATAGAAGAATATAACGTATATAAAAACGTGGCATTACCGTTAATGTTAGAAAATAACGATAATGCTGAAATAGAAAAAAAGGTAAACGAAGCGTTAAGTAAAGTAGAGTTAAGCGGTTTAGGCGATAGAAAAATAATAGAACTATCAGGTGGGCAACAACAACGGGTAGTGATAGCAAGGGCGTTGGTGCAAAATTCAAAAGTGATATTGTGTGACGAGCCGACGGGAAATTTAGATGAAGAAACCGCAGCGGGCATAATGAAACTGCTTAAAGAAATTTCAAAAGAAAAACTTGTTATAGTTGTATCTCATAATTCAGAACTTACAAAAAAATTCTCCGATGGTATGGTAACGATAGGAGAAGGGGAAGTGAAAGAAATCAGTGAGAACCTAAAAGAAAATAAAGAAGAAAATAACGGGTGTGAAAATCACATCGAAAAAGTAAAGAAAAAAACATCACGCTTAAAAAGCGGAAAAGTGCTTTTTGAGTTGGGGTGGGATAATATAAAAAAGTTTAAATTTATATCTTCATTTGTGGCATTGCTTGCGGTTTTTTGCCTTTCGGTATTTACTGTGTTTTGTTCGCTATCCACATATTCTTATCCCAAAGCGTTAGCGTTATCGTTAAATGCAAATAATCAAAATGTGATACAGCTTTCAAAGTATTCGGACACGTCGGAATGGGGAAAAAACGGACAAATTGTTGTATGCGGCGTATATATGAGAGAAGACGAAGTTGAAAAGGAAGATAAAGAAAAAATACGAAAACAAATAGGATATAACGTACCTTTGTATTATTCGTATTTTTATAAAAATATGTTTACGGATTTTGCTGATATAAAATTACCGAGCAAAGAAGAGATGAGCAGAACAAGACAATTTATATTTCATCAGTTTGCTTTTAGAGAAGTAATTACGGTAGACGATTTTTCAACATTTAGGCAAGAAATAAGTTATGGAAATACGCCAAAAGAAGATAATGAAATTATGATTTACGATTATATGGCGGAAAATTTATTGTATTACAAAGTATTGCAGTGTGAAGATGTAAAAAATGTAGTAGGGCAAACATTAACAGATAGAGTAAACGGTGCAAATTATAAAATATGTGGGATATTAAAAAGTAAATATGAAGATTATCGCAATATAGCAGATGAAGAAAAAGATGATTCTGATAGAAACTATAAATATGTAAAATGCTATTTAACGTCCTTGCAATGTATAGTTGCAAAACCTGTCTTTATGGATATGTTAGATGATAATACCGCATCCGTAATTATAAGGGGGGTATATCGTTATAATGAATTAAATAAAGAGAACTCTTATGAATCAGATACCGAAAGTCTTTCTAAAATGAAATTTTGTAAGGCAAAGTGGTATGTGAACGAGAATGATTATTTGTGGCAGAGGGAAGATGCAAAACGAGGAATAGTTTTTACGAAATCACAAGCAGAACGGTTATTCGGAATAGACAATTTAACAAAAGAAAGTGCGAATGAGTTATTTGATAATATAGGTATTGACATAAGTATATCATTTTATTCAGAAACTATTGAAGAAACAAGTTATATGACTTGGAGGTATGGCATTAAAGGGATAGTTGATGACAACACAATGGTAGACGGAAAGCCTATTGACAATGAAAATATGCTTTATACCATAGGTGTAACGGAAGAATATTATGACTCTGACTTTTTTACAAAAAGTTTGCGGGCTATATATTTAGGATTAGGAAATAACATAGATGAAAACGTAAGAATATTAGAAAAGTTAGAAGCTCCAAAGCCAAAGAGTTTTCAATTTTACAAAGATAATCCGGAGTATGCGGTGTTTGGTTATACTGAAAACACGCCCGTTGGAATACTTGTAGTAGAATCTGAAGAGTTTTTTGTAGGATTAAAAAATGTAATGCAATATTTAAGTATATTTTCTACACTTTTAATTATACCTTGTTTTATGTTTTACGTAGTATACTCTATAAAGAAAACGTCATATAAGGTAGGGCTGTTAAAATCGTTAGGCACATCTAATATAAAGATTGCGCTAATATTTATACAACTGTTTTTGTTAATGGTTGCGGTGGGTGTTGCAATATCAATTCCGACATCCCTGCTATTGGTCAATATGGTAAATATGGAGTTCGCAAAAGCAATAAATAATACGGCTTTGGTATTTTTCTCAATAGACGGTAGTATGTTTTTGTGGGAACTTTTGTTTATGGTGGGGCTTGTAATAATAATGTCAATATTTACTTATTTGGTTTTATTATTAAAAACCCCTGTAAACTTAATAAGACAAAATAAAAACAGATAAAAAACCGTTCAGAGTAATAGTTTGCGTCTCATGACTTTTTCATGGGACGCAGCGTTGTAAAAATAGAAAACTTAATGGGTTCATTCGTTTTTTTTTCAAATAGCTATTTATGATTGCAAGTCATTAAAGAGTGTATATTACAACGGAGATAAGGCAAGCTTGCATAATATAACTTTCCGTAACGAGACTTCAAATCCGTTGTATTACGGTGCAAAGTTATATACAAAGGATAACCGATAATACACGTTATCGTCGGTGACGCGGATAAAATTTGCGCCGAAATAAAAGATTTAGGCGTAAACGAGTATTGTATATTATTAATTTTTATACAATATTCGACAAATTATTGGAATATTCGAGGTAATTATGTTATAGTCTTAATATGAATTGCAAAAGACTGAAATCAATTACGATAATTACCGTTGCTATTGCGTGTGTTTTCGCACTTTCGTTTTTTGTTTTCAATTCTTTTGAAACGGTTTTTGCCGATGACGGAATATCCGTTGCCGGCAATTTAATATACGGTGAAAACATTACTTTAACGCTAAACAGAGAAAGCGAAGCGGATTCGTATTACTGGGACTACTTTTCAAACGGTACATATTTTGCGTGCGGCGGAGATAATGAAAGCAAGACATATTCTTTTACCGCAGACTTTACGGGTGGCAGGGTGTTCAGATGTATTTATGAGAAACGCGGCGTAACGTATTATGAAAGCGTAAACGTCAACGTTGCGAAACGTCCGATAAGATTGAAACTGAATAAGGCGGAAGCGTTTTACGGTGAGGAAGCGGAACTTGCACTCGTAGTGGACGATGCGCTTGACGAGAATAATTTCGGAATTGCCGATTGGGATAGCGTAAATTTATTCGATTATCATATTGATTTAACGACGTGCGGTATGAAGACGGTGGAAGTGTATACTTCGTCGTCTGATTATTCGGCTGTTTGCATCGACAATACTTTTAATTACAAACGCCGTCCGATAGTGTTAAGTATAGTTTATTCCGAATATGAATACGGAGACGAAATTCATCCCGCGCTTAAACTCGCCGATTCAACGCAGAGTATGGGGCTGGTAAGCGGAGACAGCATAACTATGTTTAACGATAGTGTTGCTTTTAACGTCGAATACGGAGATAAACCGCTGGGAATTAAAACCGTTACGGGTACATGTAATAACGGTTATATCGGAAAGTATACGATAGTCGATATAGAAAGCGGGCAGGTTTTGATTAAAGCAAAACGCGTGGATATTCGTTTAATCGATACTACGATTAATTACGGCGATGAAGTATTCGCGGGATTTAACGTGGACGGTTTGGCGGCGGGCGACAACAGAAACCTATTTGTACTCGAATTCAAGTCGAACGTAACGGGTTTGGGTAAGTTCCCGATAGACGCGCGGGTTGATAGTTGTCCCGAGTGTTATATCGTTGACAAAATATACGGTGCAACGTTGACGGTCGTAAAACGCAAAATCGTTTTTGACGTTGCCGTAACGAAAATTTACGGTGAAGATTATGTGTTCAGTTGCGATTACGCAAATAACAGCAGACGTATTCTCAATTCGGACGTAAATGATATTGAAATTACGTTCGTTTACGACGACGGAGTGGTTTGTTCGGCGACGGGAAAAGAAGAATTTTACGATATACTTTTCGAAGTGGCGGATATATTATATTTGCCACGTCCGCTTGAAATAGTTCTCGCGGATGCAACCGTAGAGTACGGAAACGTAACGTTCGATTTATCGGTTGAAAGTTACGACGGGCTTATTGAGGGAGACGTTCTGCCCGTTCTTATTTGCGCAACGCAATACTCGGACTGCGGAGAGTATGTGCTGGACGCCACG
>ONBF01000012.1 GCA_900315995.1 uncultured Eubacteriales bacterium | reverse complement strand
TTAATAGAAAAAAAATAATCGAAACGACCGAGAATTTACTCGGTCGTTTTTAGATTATTGATACAAAAAACATTGACAAAACAAAAGTAAATAACGGAACTAATGTCCAAATAGCCTTAACTAAAAACTTATGCTTTCTTGTACAAATATTCGCATTAATTTTGAGTTGATCAATTTCCGTGATGCAATTTTTAGAATCTAAACAAGCATTAAATTCATCATCTGTCATTTTTGAAACATCTAAATAATATGATAATGATTTTTTATCTTTATTTTTCTTTCTACGTGGATAAATCACCATAATTAAAAAAAACATTTCTACACCAAAAGAAATAAAATAAAGAATTGTAAAAATTAATAATAATATATAAGTAATTGTAATAGATTCAAACTCTCTGAAAAATCAAATTTGTCTATTTGCTCTTTTATTATATTAATATTTTCATTAATTTTTTCTTTATTGTCCATTTTTCATACCATCCTTAATCCAATTGTTAAATTTTTTATCTATCACATTGCATTCATAAAAATTTGCACTAAAATCATTTGATTTATTTACGAAATGAAACCACTCTTTTTTGTTATCATTGAAGTCCTTTATACTATTATAAAAGCATTCGTTCATTGCAATCTTCTTATATCCATTGCGATTTGCAATTGACGAAAGATTAGCGGCATCAACTACAGCACTACCAATCCATATTTTATCATTAATACCTGTTCCTGTTCTTCCTGCTTTAATTATTAATTCGTCGCAATCGCAGCCCAAGCCAATTCCAACGTCAATAGGTGAGTATTTGTTTTTCGATAATAATTCGTTAAACATTTCCATAAATGTATTAACAACGGTAGCAATATCAAAAACTTTATTAACATCACTTTTTTTAGGTGTAGAATAAATCGCATACACGCAATCTCCTCTAATACCAATTTGATTAAATTTATCAAAATCTTGAAATATTATTATTAATTCAGATGTAAATGCTCTCAGAAGCCTAGCAAGTTTTTCATCTTTGTTCTTAAACAATTTACTGGAATCTTTAATATCAACAAAAATTGCACTTACATAACACGCTATGCCATTTTCGTATGTAAAACCTTTTTGATCCTTTGGAATATCGTTTTTCCTTTCAATTGGCGTTTTAGATTTCAATATGTTGACAATATTTGATTTTGAATTTTTATAGTTATACATTTGTTATTCTCCTATTTTCTAAAAACAAAAATATATTCGTGCTTAAATAAGTAAAGCCCGTTTTGCAATGCACGGCGTTGCCAAAGAGATTTTTGATTTACCTTTCCTTTCGTTTCTTCAAAATTTTTGACAATCGTAGCCTTTAACGTAAGTCCTTCTCGTTGCATCGCTTGCATACAATAAAAACCTAACGGAATTAATTGACCGTTTGCATACTTATCTCCGATTACGACAGCGCAATATCTGCCTTTTTCGAGTATAGTTAAAGTATTACACACCACCTGCCGAAAATTGTCAATAAATTCTTCCAACGTTTTTGAATTCGATAAATCGTTTTTATCTTCACTGAATTTGATTATATCCCAATATGGCGGATGATAGATTATAAATTGAACGTTTTTTATCTCGTATATATCAGATATCCTATTAACGTCAAACGTTCTGCTGTCATCAACAAACGTATCTGCAACAAGTCCTATTTTGCTCTCGGAGTGAATCCTTTTAATCGCTTCGTCTGCAACATTTGCTTGTAATTCAATTCCGATTGAATTACGTCCCATCCTTTGCGCTTCAATAAGCGTTGTGCCACTCCCCGCAAACGGATCCAAAACAAAATCGCCTGTTTTCGTATATCTTGTCAAGAGTTGACGCGGGATTTGCGGAACAAAATTGCCGTGATAATGTCCGTCGTGTGCGCCGGAATTATCTCTTTGCGGAATAATCCATAAACTATCTGTCCAAACGTCAGACAGTTCTTTCCATCTTGATAAATCCAAATCGTTTATTCCGTTCATTTTTCTTTGACTAAACAATGCAGATACTCGACTGTCCTATCCGATTTATTGTCACGGGCATTATCCGCTTTGAACCTGCGATAAGTCTTCATAAAGACCTTGTATCTTCCGAATTTTCTCATAATCTTTTCGATTGTTTCAAAAGACATAAGTCCTTCGTTATTATAACTCAAAAAGATATATTTGAAATCGGCATTTTTGATTAAATCTTCAAACGCTTCCGCAACTTTGTTTTTAATACAAAACACACTTTTTTGCGCAGAGTATTCACGAAGTCCCGTTTTCCCTTTGATAACGGGACTATCATATCTTGCAATCGTTTCCAGCATATGATAATTGGTACAATACTGTCTTTCGTTATAAGGCGGATCAAGATATAAAATATCTCCCGAAACTTTCTTTATAAGTTCGCTGATATTCTCATTATACACTTTACATTTCACATTACCGTGCATAACGGGAAGCGGCAGCAACTGCATTTCTTTTTGTGCGGAACGTTTAAGTTTTTTAAGAAAAGCTCCGTATACCGAAGCCGTATTTGCATATTTGTCTATGCTGTTTATCAACGAGCCGAGTAAAAAGAAATATTCGTTTTCATTTATCTTTTTTTCATTGTACATTTTTTCGATTTCAAGCCTTATCGCATCGCATTTCTTTGCGTTAAATTCGGAAAAATACATCCTGCGAAATTCTTGTCCTTCCGTTCCTTCGTAAGAGTAGTTTTTATAAATAAAACCTTCAACGCCGGCAATTCGATTCAGTTCAAAAATAAGTTTATCGCAACGTTCTTTATCAAGATTACCGTTGTTTTCAATCATATGTTTCGTAATGACATAACTGTAATATTGAATATCGTTTGCAATTATAGAATATCCATCGTTCTTAAAAGAACCGCTAACGACGCCCGTACCTGCAAATAAGTCGGCAAATACCATCTCCGACGGTATTCTTGTCTCATTATGTTTTATTAGCGTTTCGTTGATTGATTCCTTCAAAAAATCAATCAATGAATACTTTGAACCGATATAATTCATTTATCCCTCGTGCTTGACAGCATACCGCACAGTTTTCGCAATTATTATAATTATAACGGTTTTTGCTGTAACTGTAAAGACCATTTAACTATACGATTTGAAAAGATTCCCGGAATATGTTATACTTTCATGTATGAGAGAAAAGTTGTTGCTTGTAAGTTTGATACTGTTCATTGCGGCGGTGGTGTTCTACACGTTCACGTTCTTTATCTTTCACTATATGGGTGAAGACAATAAATTCCATAGGGACTTCCATAAGGAAGTGCGTAAACCTTTCGTTGCAAAACTGTTCGGGACGTTTGCAACCGTAACTTTCGCAAATTCGATTATGATACTTATAATTGCACTGATAGTATACTGAGCGGATGATTTACAGTAGGCAACACACGTAGAAAAAAATAATCGGCGGTATAGAATATACTGAACGGACAATTCCCTTAGGTGATATTACATTTACAATATTGAACAAAATCGAAAACTTCCGTCGGATACACAAACTGTCGTTTCGCGCGAGTTCCGATTATGCTACGCCTAAAATAAATAACAATTATGTAATTAAGCGACGCTGACTGCGTCGCTTAAATTTATTCTTCGGTGACTTCCCCCGCGCTTTTATCGTCTTTCTTACTGCCGCGCTTGAAAATAAATCGTCTGAAAAGTATAAGATTCATAATAACGAAAAACCCTGCTAAAATTCCGAGCGTCATATATGGATCTTTCGGCGCGAAAGTGGCGAGCAGCATCATCGGAAAACCGAACGCAATTGCCGGAATCTGTTGATACACAAGATTATCGGCGGCGGGAGTAGTGAAATCTTTATCTATCTCTCGTAAAAGTATAACACCCGTGGACGCAGTCCCCGTAAGCATACCGTACATAGCGAGAAACTGTTCTTCACTGTAATTCGGGAAAAGTTTCTTGGCGACAAAGCGGTTATAAAGATAAGTCGATACCGCGCCTACCACGCCGAGTATAATAATTATCACATAATAGTTTCTCAGCGTTTCGAGCCTTATCGCCGCAATTCCCGCTATTACCATCAAGTCGAAGAAAAAACCGCTTATTCTGTTCATCAGAAAGTTATTGACGTACTGTTTCTTGATAACGTTCTTTTTCCTTAACTTATTAACGATAAATTTAACGAGCGTCGCTATCAGCACGCCGAATAAAAAGTTAAAACCGAAGAGCGTCGTTGCAAGCGACGGAATAAGTTTTGAAAGTCCGTACATAAATAGAAACGTTAAAAAGTACGACAAAAATACGAACGCTATCTGGATAGTCATCTTGTCGATACTGCCGTTCAAAGATATTTCTTCCGCAGATTGCACGTCTTCGATTGTGAGTTTTTCCGACGTTTCGTGATCGAGCGTACGGTATTTCCCTTTACGTTTCATAACGTTCAGGTGAATAACGCCGCCGATTGACGCTGAGATAAAGCCGAGAGCCGCAATAGTCAGTCCGAAATGCACACCGCCCGTAAAGTTGTAATCAGTTTCGTAAATCGTACCGTAATTAAGCGCTTGTCCCGTACCTTGACCGTATCCGAACGGCAACAATATACCCGCCGCGGAAAAGAAGTCCGTCATAATAAGCGCGGCAATAATCGTAATACCAAGACCGAGCACGGCTTGCAAAAGGTAGGTCGAAACTGTCGTTACGCCCGTATCGAAAATTTCTCTGCCACGCTCTTTCGTCGTTTTGCCTTTGCCAGTCTTCAATGCTGACGCAATAAAACCGAGCGCGAGCGAGTGGTAAGTCAACAGTTCCAACACTTGTCCGCCGTTGCCGCCGAAAAACTCCGTATCGAACATATAAACTCCCGAAATCGCACTGTACGCTTCCGCAACGATAAGCAAAATAATACCGCCCAATACGGACGTCGGAATAAGCGAGTTGCGAAAAAATTCAATCGACTTTTTCAAAAGATTTGCCGTCAACATTGAAATGAGCAACACGGCGAACAACGTCACCATGCCCCACGAGCTAAATTCCGAAAAAGGTACTCCCATCTGCGTTCTCCTTGTTTTGCGCAAAAGCGTAATAGAAATGCATATACTTAATCGCATTGAACGCCTTATTGCCTTTGATTTGATATACCGCGTCGGCGGTTATTAAATTAACTTTGTTCCTACCTAAAACGGTCGCTCCCGACATATCGTCGAACCTTATGACCGCTTCGCCTTTTTTCGATTTGATTTCCAGCCTGTCCGCAAACAAAGAAAGTTTTGCGTTCTTATACATCGGCACTTTTCTCTTATACTGAATAACGCGTGATATGCGCGCTTTATCCGCAAACGCGGGCTTGTCAACATAATTCGATAAGTCCGCCTTTCTTATATAGTCTTCTTGATACTTATACCACTCCAATACGGTTTTGAACGGAAAGTCTCCCGAAAACGTCTTATTCTCGTTATACTTTGCTTTACGTCCGCAAGACTTACACGTCAGCGTATTTCCGCGACTTGTAAATTCGGAAAATCCGCAATGTGAACAGACGTATATGAGTCGTTCGAGTTTTTCGGCTTTCTTGCGCGACTTGAAGACTTCGCCGTCATTGCTTTCATTACGATAAAGTTCGTTCTTTACAATAGAATATAATTCTTCTTTCGATAAGTCCTTATACTCTTCGTATTCGAGAACGCGAGTTACTCCGCAAGTCATTTTGCCTTTACGCTTAACACTGCTCCATCTCGGTTCAACTCCGTAACCGCCCTTAATCACAAAAAAGACAACGGGCAGTTTAAGCGCCTTTATAAGACTTGATACCGACGGACGAATATAACACGTCTCTCCGCTGTACGTCCTATTGCCCTCGGGCGCAAGCGCAACGTTTCCGCCGCACCGGGCGGTCTTTACGCACTCGGCTACGGCCTTGACGTCAATCGTTTGTTTCTTAAACGGAATTATACCGTACGCGTAAGTCAAAAATTTCGAAAAAAAACCGTTGGAGATAACGTCTTCGGTCGCTACGAGCCTTATTGTGCTTTTAAGCGATCTGAACGCCGATACGATAAAAAATTGATCGAACGGCGTTTGATGGTTGAAGAGTATAAGATAATTCCGTCCGTCTCGCCCGTCGAACTTTTCAATCTTTGCGCGATACTTAAACTTAATAATCGGAGACGTCAAAACACGCGTGAGCCACATAAAAAATTTATAACGCGGTTTCATAATTTTATGCGCTTCGCGTCTTAAATTCCGCGTCGCTTTCTTATCGCTCTTTTGCTTACCGATCTTTTCCATAGTTAATATAAATATTATCGCTTAAAATGAAGAAAAACGCAAACTGTTTCAAAAAAATTATTATTGTATTTTATTATTAAAGTTTTTCCGTCTGAAATTTAAGCGGAGTAATTAATAAATATTGTATTAACTTATCGAGCACATCAAGCTACGGTATATTACAACGTTAAATATATTGAGCTATTATTCGGATATAATGTCACCGAGATTTCCCAAACTTATCTTTGAGTTGGAAATATTTTTATCGCCATTGTGAGTTTCGATATTTATTACATTAATCGTAATCAACTGTTTTTTTCGAATTATATTTATATGCTGTTGCATTAAAATTATTTTACAACGGTTGACTTGTAAATAATGCTTATGGTAGTATACAAATATATTAAAAACATTGCGCATATTGCGTAAAAAGGAGAACAATTTGGATAATCAATCGGAATCAGCCGATATAGCGTATGAAAAAGGACTATACCGAGAAGCATATGATTTATACGCGAAAGTCAGAATACAAGACGCTGAAAATTGGCAAGCCGTTTATAAACAAGGCATTTGTCAATATCATATTACATATTCGTTAAGTTCACTGTTAGACGACGTGCTTTACGCATTGGAAATCATTAAAAGAACGCATATGTCGAAAGACAAGCGGATGGAATGTTATCTCGAAATGTGTAATGCATTAATGGATACCGCGCTTTCACTTTATAAAACTCTTAATACATCTCGTCGTTATCATAATATTAAAAAAGACGTATATCAAATACGATTTAAGGAATATGTAATAATATTGATTAACGCCGCTACACTCTTAAAACCATTTGAAGAGTTAAAAGAGGATCGTATAAAATTACTCAGACTTATTATAAAACATACCAAAGGCGTTAAGTATCTGACGGAAGAATTTAATGAAGCGGATAAAGAACTTTCCGAAATCGACGATAGTTATACTCGCTCGCGTCAAGGTTGCTATATTGCCACTTGCGTTTACGGATCATATGACTGTCCGCATGTTTGGACATTAAGAAGATATCGCGATAATAAACTTGCCAAAACTCGCAGAGGCAGAGCTTTTATCGGCATTTATTACAAAATCAGTCCTATTCTCGTTAAATTGTTCGGAAATAAGAAATGGTTCAAACGAATATGGAAAAAATGGCTTGATAAAAAAGTTAGTAAACTTCAAAATGAAGGATATGAAAGTACTCC
The DNA here is from genome assembly GCA_900315995.1 of uncultured Eubacteriales bacterium. Lineage (GTDB taxonomy): Bacteria > Bacillota > Clostridia > Christensenellales > RUG350 > RUG350. Next base: position 16,291 of record ONBF01000012.1, on the reverse strand, counting down.
TTATGAAGATAAGGAACGCTAAGATACTTTTAGGCGACGCATTTGCGTCGCCTGTTTCGTATAAACGCAACATTTATTTATATGTATCAACGTTGTCCGCAATAATAAACGGCTTGCTACGCTTGAACGGCGCAATCACCGCTTTATACCGATACAAGTCCGCAAACTCGGGAAAATTCAATTCTGTTCTGGACGTCTCAGAATTAAAAGTTGATTATCTTTATTAACGGTTATATCGCCCTCGGAATCAATATTTATGTACGGCTTCAACATATCAAACGCATTTTCAAGTTTTCTGACAATCTTGTCTCCTTTTCTCGTAAAGCCCAAATTATTGCTGATAAATAAAAACAAATCATCTTTCTTACATGAAACGTTTACTTTTACAGCGGAATACATACCGTTTCTTATTTCATAATCGGAAATATTGTTTATATCTTTGAAATAGCGTCCCAAATCTTTACGCATCGCATAATTCTTTTGATTCGCTCCGTATAAAAAATTGCTCTCCATAATACATTGAGCGCTTTGTTTGAAACTGCTGAGAAAGTTATACTTAATTGATTGAGTAACTTTATCGCTTCCCCAAATAAAGCAAATACGCTTTAATAAATAATCAATCGAGATCGGTCCTTCGATTTTTGTTAAAAGTTTGGTTATTTTATTTACGCTACCCGTAATTTCACCATTGTATTGCGTATACTTATCAAATATATCAACCGAACCCGAAACAGCTTGATGACGCACCATATTCTCAATATTCGTTTTTTCGGGCGTATCGGTTTCGATAAAAAAAGATTTCTTATCTTCCAACGCTGTTTTGCAAGCATCCAAAAGAGCGGCTTTTTCCACAGCATTATTTCTGTACCAGTCGGTCGACCATATTCTGTAAAACTTCCAACCCATTTTTTCAAGCACATCTTTTCTTAATCTGTCTCTGTCACGTGCCGATTTGGAATTATGATAAGTTGCTCCGTCACATTCGATTGCCAGCACATAATCCGATGTTCCCGGTCGTCTGAGTCCCACATCAATTCTGTATTTGGAACACCCGACTTGCGTAACAACATCATATCCGTTTGACTTCAAAAACTCATACACGTCTTGTTCAAACTGAGAATTGAATTGTTCTGCGTTATTAACGCCGATTGTTTTGTTGAACGCATTTTCTCCGTGTTCTGCATAATCGAGATAATCGCGCAATAATTTCGGTCCGATATTAGTCACTTTTGATGCGTCGATGTCGTAAGCCCTTATTGAAGAAACAACTTTTACATTAAGTTTTGCTCGCGTTATCGCAACATTAAGTCTTCTCTCTCCGCCAAGCGTATTAAGCGGTCCGAATCTTAAAGCAAATTGACCTTTTTCGTTTTTGGCATAAGTGACACTGAATATAACGGTATCTCTTTCATCTCCTTGAACGGTTTCAAGATTTTTTACGAAAAACGGTTCGTTTATATCCTGCCTGAAATATTCTTCAAGCGACGGATCTTCCGATCTGCGTCTATCCAGCAGTTTCAAAATAAGGTCTTGTTGTCTTATATTAAAAGCAACAACTCCGAGCGACCTTGACGGATACTTTCTGAAATGCTCAAAAACAAGATCGACTGTTTTTTCCGCCTCTTTTATGTTTATTTTTGTTTGTGAATCCATTATTCCGTCCGACACATAAATAAATTCAACGCCCAAATCTTCTTTCTTTTGATATATCGACGGATATGTTATCAAATCATAATTATAGAAGTTTTTGTTGGAAAAATCGATAAGTCCTTCGTCCTTGCTTCTGTAATGACACAAAAGCGACTTTGTCGGAAACGTTGCGGAACAAATGTCCAATACGGACTCATAAGAATCTATATCGGAGTCTTCTTCATCGTATTCTTGATCTTCATCGTTATTATTTGCCATAAAGAAATTCGACGGCGGCATTTGTTTCGAATCGCCGACCACAATTAATTGTTTACTTCGATAAATCGCGCCGACAGCGTCTTCGGGGAAAACCTGAGAAGCTTCATCGAAAATAGTCACATCAAAACTTATATCGTCCGGAAGATATGTACTCACGCTGAGCGGAGACATCAAAAAGCACGGTTTAAGCTCTTGAATAAATTCTGTTATTTCTCCCATAAGCGATCTTATCGCCTTATGCTTCCGTTTCTTTTCATGCTCTCTGATAATAATACTTGTCGGGCTTTTTACCATTTTGAGCATAGGATCCGGTCTCATTTGTGAAAGTTTTGCGTTAATTCTTGCTTTTGAAATATCTAACTGAGTTATATCGCAAATTGAAAACTCTTTTATATCCGCTTCATGCAATAAACGGTTATAGTTGTACATTGTAGGATCGTTTTTCAAAATATAATCTACCCACTGTCTGTAAAAACACAGTTTATAATAGTTTTCAATCTCCGCTAACGGATAATTATCGGATATTACTTCGTCTACAAACTTATCAAGTTTATTATGCCTTAATTCAAAATAAAGATGTAAAAATTCCACCCACACATCAAAACTATCGCTATTATTCAGATAATTATCAAATCGGGAATATTTATCATTAAGCGTCGCACTGCTTAAATCGAATACTTGATCGTCGATATACGGTTTGATTTCATCTTCGATATTATCGATTAATACCATCGTATTTGTTAAATCTTCGATAAGTTTATCATTATGCGCACCGAAATCAATCGTCCCGAGTAACGAACCGTCGGTTAATTGTTTGTTAAGTCCTTCAACAAATTCTTTTAACTTACTCTTTAAGTCTGTCCAATCGGTTTTAACGCCGTTAAATTGAACAAACCCCAATTCTTCGATTGTTGCGGACGCTTCATTAAACCTTGCTATATTGTTTTCTCTGTTTATCAATACTTTCAAATCCGCAACTGCTTTCTTATATGAAGGTGCTCTTTTTTTGTTTCTGAAACACGCAAGTTCGGATTTAACTGATTTATACTTTTTATTAAACACCCTTTTGATAAAAGAATTGCCGTATTTCAAATAATTGTCGTATATCTCATTGAAATTACTTGAAAATATCGACTCCGTATATTTTTCGTTTATTATTTCGGTTTCGGTATTTATTATATTGCTCGATACCTTTAAGTCGTCTATCGCTTCCGTAATTCCTTCGATTAATTGCGCGTCAAACATTTCGCTTTTTGTAAAACCGTTGTTTACGCAAAAATTAACAAATGCGACAAAATCGGTAACGTCTTGATTTGTTGACAAATTTATTCCGTACGTATCTTTAATTATGTTTGATTGCTCGATAATACTTTTTGTTGCGGAAACGGCTTTTTCAAGTAATTCTTTTATTCTGATCTTAAACGTAAATGAAGTGTCATTAATTAAAAGCCCATACAATGAATTATTTTTATAATTATATCCTATGGATTTTTCATAACCTGAATATCTGTTTAATAAATTACAGTTCCTATCCAAATCGTCAGTACTCATATTCGCTATTTCTTCTATCACAAAAGCAACTTCTTTTGTGTTCATATAATGATTTGCTTGCCCTATTAACTGATAAAGCGACATATTAATCGGTTCATGCAGTTCATAAAGTGCGGAATCATAAGCATTAAGTCGTCCGATTATATCGTTCAGATTAATAAGATTTTTTTTCGCTTTATCATCCACTATCGTTTTGGGTTTATTAAGCGTATCGTAAATATCGTTTATGAAATCTTTTTTATTAGCTTTATAACTGTGCAATTCCAAACAAAAATCAGAAAGATTTACTTTTTTCAAATTATTGTAAACCACTTCGAGTGCCGCCATTTTCTCGGAAACGAAAAGTACTTTTTTGCCCGAATAAATCAATTCCGCAATTATATTGGTAATAGTTTGCGACTTGCCGGTTCCGGGAGGTCCTTGTAATACAAAACTTTTTCCCATCTTTGCATACTCAATGGCCTCGGACTGACTGAAATCGGCATCGACAACATTGTGCTGCTCTGCAAATATATCCCTTGAATTAGACACATTTTCAAGTTCTTCATTATTTATAAAAACATTTTCGATATCAGCATTTGTTTCCGTAAGAGCCGCAATGTTTGAATTTACCGAAACTTTATCACGGTTTTTATCCAAATCAATATACATATTGAGTTTATTAAATGAAAAGGTCGCTATCCGCGCTTCTCTCAAAACTTTCCAACCTATTACGGAAATACTGTTTTCTACAGCGTCCAAATACTCTTCTATCGTCTGATCGGCAAGCTCCGGCAACTCTATACCGTACTGATTCTTCAACATATATTGAAGCGTTATATTAACGCTTGCGTCTTCATCTAAATGATGGATATAATACGGCTTATTGACCGCTTCATTGACAATTTTTACCGGCAACATCAATAACGGAGCTTTACAAAGTATATTTGAGTTTTCATTTTCTCTCCATACTATAAAACCAAACGCGATATAAAGTATATTCACTCCGTTTTCCGTAATAGAATCGGAAGCTTTCTTCATAAGTTTTTTTAATATTGAATAAGAACTTTTATATGAATTGAAAAATAGAATCTGAGATTTTGTAATTTTATCTCGGAAATTGCTTAAATACTGCTCCCTGTCCGTTTTTTCATAAGTTTCGGATAATATAAACTCGTCGCCCGTATCGTCTCGCATTGTTCGATCGTCAAATACTTCGACAGTATCATTAGACGTTATTCTTTTGTATGCATCATAAAATGTCGGCAAAAGCAATTCCAACGTCGAAGACTTATTGTCTTTATAATTAATAAGATTATTTCTTCTGCTTAAATCAAGCAGTCTTTTTTTCCAAATCTCTATATCTCTTAAACAATCGTTTTTAATATCCGTTTCCATTTATATCTCCCACATATACCGTTTTCGTGTTTTTTTTTAGCGTCAAACATTATTCAAGCATATCGTCAAGGTCGGCAATAATCTGCGCTTTATCCATATCCTTACCGATAAATACGAGTTTGATTATTCTGTCTCCCACTTCGTCGTCCCACTCTTTCGCAACCGACGGATCAAGATACATTATACGTTCCCTGTCCGTCTCGGGCATCGACGCTACCCACTCGCCCGCATTGACGAGACTCTTTTGTTTACCCGCCTGCTCGAACATAAACATATCGCGTTCGTTCTTGTCTACCCATACGACGCCTTTACATCTTATTATGCTCGTCGGATATTTATTATTAACGTAATCTATAAAGCGGTCTGTATTTATCGGACGTCTTCTCGTGTATACGAAAGTGGATATATTGTATTCGAGAGCTTCGCCTTCGGGTTCTTCATCTTCACATTCTTCAAGACCTTTTACCCACGCCGCCGACGTGCTTGCTTTCTCGAAATCAAAAGATTTCGTATTGAATACTTTCGATAAGTCGACTACGCCGTCGGTCGCTTCAATAAGTTCAGCGTCGGGTTGAAGCGCACGTATAACGGCTTCCACTTCCTTTAATTGATCTTTCGTTACAAGGTCAATCTTATTGATAACGATTTTCGTACAAAATTCGATTTGCTGAATAATAAGATTCTCGATATCGTCGTCTTCTATATCGTCTTTGAGAAGCTCTCTTCCTTCGCCGAATTCGTCTACAAGCCTATTAGCGTCAACGACCGAAATAATGTTATCGAGCCTTACGCCGAAATTTATACGGCTTCCTGACATTGCGTCCGCTAAGTATTGTATTGTCTGAACAATCGGCACAGGTTCGCATATACCGCTCGCTTCGATAAGTATATAATCGTACTTTCCGCTCTCCGCAAGTTGTCCGAGTTGTTTCATAAGGTCTTCTTTGAGCGTACAACAAATACAACCGTTTTGAAGCGGAACGAGACTGTCGTCTTTTTGCGTAACTACTCCGCCTGCTGAAATAAGTTTTGCGTCAATATTGACTTCACCTATATCGTTGACTATAACAGCGACTTTATAGCCCTGCTGATTACCGAGAACATAATTGATTAGCGTGGTTTTACCCGCGCCCAAATATCCCGTCAACAGTCCGATAGGAACAATCCTTTTATTCATAAAACCCTCCGTTTACAGTGGTAAATTTTTTTATTGAATTTAACAGTCAAACATTATTTTCATACTCATAAATTATAAACCCAATCCGTATATTCCGTCAACGCTTATATCGCCCGAATTTACTTTTTTTATTTCTCCGTTGCCGTATTTGACTGCTAATGCGTAATTCTTGTCTATTCCGATAACTTCGGCGGGTATGTCGTCACAGTTCAAAACAACCGTTTTTCCAAACATAACAGATCGTTTAATATATTCGTTATAAAAGTTTTCTTTATCGTTAAAACACGAAACTTTCATTTCGTTCAATTCTTCTTTAAGCGCAAGTAACAGTTTCTCTTTATCGACGTTGCGGTTAAGAATCATTTTAAGCGAAACCGCCTTATCTTTCAGATCATCGGTAAATTTCTCTTCGTTTACGTTAACGCCTATGCCTATTATGAAACACTCGGCTTTATCTCCCGAAACATTAACGGCTTCGGTTAAAATTCCGCACAGTTTACGACCGCCGTATACTATATCGTTTACCCATTTGATACCCGCGTTTATACCGCAAACCTTTTCGATTGCGCGGCATACGGAAACGGCGGCGAACGAAGTCAATACCACGGCTTCGGATACGGCACAGTCTGTTTTAATTACGAACGACATATATATACCTTTGCCGTCGGACTTAAAAGTCTTTCCCATACGACCGCGCCCCGCGGTTTGCTTATCGGCAACAACGATAAGCCCGTCTACGCGTTCTTTCACGGGTAGATTTTTGATATATGTATTGGTGGAATCTACACTCTTCAAACAAATCGTTTTCATATAAATTTCAAACTTTGTATTTCAACAAAAATTCTTTATCGTCCTGACTTACGCGGTAACTGTCTCTGCACTTCGAAATCGCCTTGTTGATTGTAAAATCGTTAAGTATTCCGCTTGCCAACATGTATATCCCGTAATCTCTCTGCTTCACGACGTATTCGGCAACAAGCCACGCAACGCACATATTGACGTAGTACTCTCCGTCACTTTTGAGCGTCTTTATCAAATCGCGTACTCTTTCGTTATAAGACGCGTCTTCGGTATACGTAAACAACATATCGACCCCTATACGACGCATAAAAGGCTTGGGACTTTTTATAAATTCATGGGACAGTTCAAACAGTTTCTCTTTGTCGCGTTTCGTATTCTTGAACGGCAGAACGTCGCACGTCGCCCAGTTATCCGCAATTTCCGCATACCGTCTTAAATAATCGGCGTATGTATTGAAATCTTTTATCTTATCTATAAGCAAAGCGTTAATGGCGGTATTCTCGTAATACGCGTCGAGTTTCAAATCGAGAAACGATATGAAATTACCTTTCGCAATTTCTTTCGCCATCACTTTGAGTTTAGGCGCGGGAACGGCAAGTACGTCGTAATCCGTTTTCAAAAGGTTTTTCGTCCACTCGACGCGTTCCGCTTTTTCAAACGTGCGAAGATACTTTATAAACTCGTCCCCGTCTTCCTTTGTCCAAACGTTTTTGATAAGTTCCATATATTTTCCCCCGTATTTTTCTATACAACAACGTCGCCTTAATGATATAATCGTAAATATGGACACATTGTTTACGATAGTTTCCGTTTTGATGTCATCAGCGTTATTCGTCGGTATAGTTATCGCGACGATTAATTTCATATTAGGCAAAAACGTTCTCGCAAAACACGCGCCCGTCGAAAACAATAGTGAAATTACCGACGAAAACGAAACGAATTGTTTCGGCAACGCTCAAAACGACGAGATAATCGACAAAGCGGAATACGTTAAACCCGCAACGTACAGTGAACGTAAACTCTTCGGTATTCCGCTCAAAACCGCGCTCGTCGTACTCGGTACGGCGGTTGCGTCAAGACTGATAACGTATATAATCGCCGCAATCGTTTCCGAAACTTATTTGTTCTCCGAAACGTTTTTCGTAAGATGGGACGCAAATCACTATTTGAATCTTGCGAAACTCGGTTATTCGGGATATACCGAGAGTTGCAGTTGCGGAACGGACGCTCCGATATTTTTGGTTTTCTTTCCGCTCTATCCTTTGCTTGTAAAACTCTTTTCGCTTATAACTTTCGGCAATTATTACGCAGCCGCGCTGATTATATCAAATACGGCTTTTGTTGCCGCCGCCGTATTCCTTTATAAATTAACCGAAAAACTGTTCAATAAATCTATTGCCGTTACTGCCGTTATTCTGTTGAGTTTCGCGCCGTTTTCACTGTTTTTCAGCGCACCGTTTACCGAAAGCGTATTCCTACTTTGCACAACGGCTTGCGCATATTTTGCGCACGAAAACAAAATGCTTGCGTCTTCGATTTTCGGATTCTTCGCGGCACTTTCACGTATGGTAGGCGTTTTGACGGTTATCGTTATCTTTACGTTTAAGGCGGCACACGTTTTGTCAAACAATAAATTCGATTCGAAAAAACAAGCCGTCGGCGCACTTTTGAAAATTCTGCCTTATCTGTTTCCCGTTATTGTCGGCACTTGCATATATCTTATTATAAACTTAACGGTTGCGGGCAATGCGTTCGCTTTTACTTTCTATCAAAGCAATCATTGGAGCAATCATTTTGAAACGGTTTTTTATTCGCTGAAACTGCAATGGACGCAACTCGCTTCGAGATTAAACTCATACTCGATAAACGGTGAAGATATTGACTTAAACGTTGCGCTCGGAGTACATCTCAACAACATCATTGCTTTTATCGTATCGACCGTTACCGTGTTTATCCTCGCTCTCAAAAACGACAGAAAGCAAATCGCTCTCGCACTGTTTCTCGGTATAACCGCGGTTATTAACTTTTCTATCTCTTGGCTTCTTTCGGGCGCAAGATACACTTTCGCAATGTTCCCCGTGTATATCGCTTTTGCAACTCTTACGAAAAACCGCTACGCAAAAGCATTAACGGTAGCGGCGTGCTTCGTATTATTCATATCATCGATTATTTTATTCGATTTCGGACAGGTTTACTGACGTCTTCGATTTCCCTACCCATATTTTCACGTGCGTTAAACAACATAAGTTTCAATCTGTTTTCTTGATTGATTTTTGACGCACCCGCATCGTAATCAATAGCGATTATGTTGGCGTTCGGGTACTTTTCGCGTATGGGTTTCATCATACCTTTGCCGACTATATGATTGGGCAAACATCCGAAAGGCTGTGTGCAAACTATATTGTTTACTCCGCTGTGAATAAGCTCTATCATCTCTGCGGTCAAGAGCCACCCCTCGCCCATCTTGACGCCTAAATTGATAATTCCCTTGCGCATATCGGGGACTTCATCAAATGACGTCATCGGTCTGAAATCCGAATTTTCTTTAATAGTATTAATCAAATCGTTTTGTTTCTTAATCAAAAATCTGTATGCGAAATTATGTAAGAAAACCTTTAAGTATCCGCCTCGACCGTACAGTTTATAATCTATATCGGCGTTTTTAATCGTATATAAACAAAAATCGACAAGCCCCGGAACAACAGGTTCCGCGCCCTCGCTTAAAAGAAAATCTTCAAGGTTGTTGTTCCCGATAGGAGAAAACTTGACGTATATCTCGCCCACTATTCCTACTTTCGGCTTGGGAGTCGTATTCTTCGGAATTGCGGCAAAGTCTTTGACAATCTCAGCATAGTTTTTCTTTATCTTCTTGTATCGTAAAAGTTTATGGCTCATCTCTTCCGCAAGTCTTGATATCCATTTGTCGATAAGCGCGTCCGTATCGCCTTTGTTTATCTCGTACGGAAGCGTTTGATTCTTTAACGTAAGCAACAAGTCGCCGTAAAACGCTGCGTATACCATACGATGCCACATAGGTATCGTAATCTTGAAACCGCTGTTCTTCTCAATACCCGACAAGTTGACTGACAAAACGGGAATATAACCGTATCCCGCGCGACGTAACGCCTTTCTCAACAGATAAATATAGTTTGACGCTCTGCATCCGCCACCCGTTTGCATTATTACGAGAGCTATTCTGTGAACATCATACTTTCCGCTGTTAATCGCGTCCAAAAACTGCCCTATTACAAGTTGCGCCGGATAGCACGTGTCGTTATGAACGTATTTAAGCCCCGCGGATATAAGATTGCGCCCGCTGTTCGTAAGAAGTTCGGCTTTATATCCGTAAGCGCGCAAAATATTAACTATTATGCTGAAATGCATCGACAACATCGTAGGCACGAGAAGCGTGTGCGTCTTCTTCATTTCTTTCGTAAAAGGTATTCTTTTCTCAATTATCTCTTTCATTAAGCGCCTCTATCAAACTTCTCAATCTTATCTTAACCGCACCTAAGTTGGTTATTTCGTCTATCTTTATCTGCGTATATATTTTATCGTTCTTTTCGAGCATCTCGCGTATTTCGTCCGTCGTGATTGCGTCTATTCCGCAACCGAAAGATACAAGTTGTATAAGTTCCGCTTTCGGCGTTTCGATTGCAAATTCAGCGGCGTTGTACATACGCGAGTGATAAGTCCATTGATTCAAAACATTTACTTCGACAGGCTTAACCGAATCGCTTACGCTGTCTTCGCTTACCACAACGAAATCAAGAGATGTAAGCAGTTTATCTATACCGTGATTGATTTCCGAATCTATATGATACGGTCTGCCTGCGATAACGGCAATACGTTTACCCGTAACTTTCGCATATTCAACGGCGCGTTTGCCCTCGGCGCGCACTTTGTTCATATAATCGTCGTATGCCTTAAAGCCGTTCTTTACCGCTTTCTTTATTTCTCTCTTATCTATTCGCTGTTTCGGGAAAAACTCTTGAAAAAACGTGATAAGTTCTTTCACGAGTTCTTTGGGTTTGTTGATATTTAAGTACGGAAACAGAAATCTTACCCCATTAAAATCAACGTTTGAATACAATAGTTCACCGTAATACGCAACGACGGGACAGTTGTAATGATTCTTCGATGTTCCCTCGTCGATATTATACGAAAGGGCGGGATAAAAAATATTCTCGGCACCGTCTTCGATAAGTTTTTCTATGTGTCCGTGCATAAGTTTTGCCGGAAAACAAGCCGTATCCGACGGAATAGTATGCTGTCCTTTTACATATAAGTCACGCGTCGACATACCCGACAGTTTGACGTTAAAACCGAGCGTTGTAAACAGTGCATGCCAAAGTGGCGCAAGCTCGTACATATTAAGCGCGAGCGGTAAACTTATCGTTCCGCGTTTCCCGTCCGTTTCGGGAAGCGACAGTATATAATCTCTTTTGAATTTATAAAGATTAGGCACTTCGTCCGTCGCGGGCGCAATACCGAGCCCCCTTTCGCATTGATTGCCCGACACAAATTTTTTACCGTTACCGAAAGTGTTTACCGTCATATGACAATGATTACCGCAACCGTTGCATGTGACGGCTTTCGCAGTATGAGTAAACTGTTTCAAATCGTCGGGAGAGATTAAACCGCTCGACTCTTTATTAAGACTCATTGCGTAAAGCGCAGAGCCGAACGCTCCCATAAGTCCCGCGATATTCGGACGTACCACGTTTCTGCCGAGTTCACGTTCAAAGCATCTCAACACCGCATCGTTTAAGAACGTACCACCCTGAACGACCACGTTATTACCGAAGTCGTCCGCGCTGTTAGCTCTGATTACTTTATAAAGTGCGTTCTTGACTATACTCATAGAAAGTCCCGCGGATATATCTCCGATTTCCGCGCCGTCTTTCTGCGCCTGTTTTACAGACGAATTCATAAACACGGTACAACGCGTACCTAAATCTACGGGGTGCTTTGCGTACAACCCGAGCCTTGAAAATTCTTCTATACCGTAACCGAGAGCTCTTGCAAACGTTTCGATAAACGAACCGCAACCGGACGAACACGCTTCGTTAAGCATTATGCCGTCGATAGTTCCGTTTCTTATCTTAAAGCACTTTATGTCCTGTCCGCCTATATCGAGTATAAAGTCTACTTCGGGCATAAAATGTTTAGCCGCAATAAAATGCGCCATTGTTTCAACAAGTCCCGCGTCCGCGTTAAACGCGTGCTTGATAAGTTCTTCGCCGTATCCCGTAACCGCACTGCCGGCTATCGTTATCCTATTGCCCGTTATACGATATATCATTTCAAGTTGATACTTGACGACGTCAACGGGATTACCCATATTGGAATTGTAGTAACTGTACAAAAGTTCTTTGTTCTCACTCAAAAGCACAAGTTTCGTAGTTGTGCTTCCGCAATCTATACCGAGATACGCCTTACCGCAGTATTTTTCAATATCGGCTTTCTTAACCGACGCAGCTGCGTGACGGTCGATAAACTTTCCGTACTCTTCTTCATTTTCAAACAACGGACTTGATACGGGAATATGATTAACGGCTGTACGTTCACTCATAAGTTTTGCTTTAATATCCGATAGGTTGACGGGTTCCGCCTGTTTCAACGCATAAAGCGCAGTGCCGATACTTACCGAAAATCTGCCGTATTCGGGGAATACAGCGTTATCGTCATTAAGACGCAGCGTTTCTTTGAATCTTTGTCTCAAACCTTTGAGATAATAAAGCGGTCCGCCCAAAAACAGCACCTTACCGTCTATTCGTCTACCTTGCGCAAGTCCCGCGATAGTCTGATTAACGACAGCTTGATATATGCTTGCCGCAATGTTTTCCTTCTTCGCGCCTTGATTGAGTAAAGGTTGTATATCCGACTTCGCGAATACACCGCATCTTGACGCAATCGGATATATGCGCTCGTAATTCAGACTTAATTTATCGAGTTCATCGGGAGAAACGTTCATAAGCGTAGCCATTTGGTCGATAAACGCTCCCGTACCGCCCGCGCAAGTGCCGTTCATACGTTCGTCAGTTCCGCCTTCAAAGAAAATTATCTTCGCGTCTTCTCCTCCGAGTTCGATAACCACCGACGTATCGGGCGCAAGAAGTCTTACCGTTTCGGCGGTTGCAAACACTTCCTGAACGAAAGGTATTCCGCACTCTTGCGCAACACCTAAGCCCGCGGAGCCCGATATTGCCATATATACTTCGTCATCGGCATATTCGGATATTTCGTTCAATAAGTGGACAAGTTTCTCTCGCACTTGCGACATATGACGGAAATAGTCGCAGAATACAACGCCGTCATCTTTAATAACCACGGCTTTTATCGTCGTTGAACCGACGTCTATTCCTATTAACGTTTTCCCGTACGAATTAATTTTAATGTCAAGCATTTTACATATGTTCGGGACAACCTATCCCGAGAAGAGTCAAACCGTTCCTCAAAACTATCGAAGTTGCTTCGATAAGTTTAAGTCGCGCCGCCGTTACTTCGGAAGCTTCCCCGAGTATTCTGTTATTGAAATAATACTTATTCAAACTTTGCGCTACGTCTATCAAATGATGCGTTATCATACTCGGCTCGTATTTTTCCGCCGCGGCAACGATAACCTGCGGAAATTTCTCGATAAGTTTAACAAGTTCATTGCCTTCGTCCGATACGACCGCATTGTAATCGGCGCACGACGTATCCGTATTCTCGGCTTTTCTCAAAACACTTCTGCATCTTGCATAAGTATATTGAAGATACGGCGCGGTTTCACCGTCAAAGTTAAGCACCTTGTCGTAACTGAACGTAATGTCCTTTATTCTGCCGCTCGAAAGCGCGGAAAAAACAACCGCACCGACGCCAACCTTTTCGGCTATCTCGTCTTTGTCGTCAATGTCGGGATTTTTCTCTTCGATAATGGATTTCGCTTTCTCAACCGATTTATCCAAAACATCGCTCAAAAATACCACTCTGCCTTCGCGCGTCGAAAGAGTTCCGTCTTCAAGCGACACCATACCGAAAGCTACGTGTACCAAGTCCGCAGCCCACTTTTCGCCCATAAGTTCAACTACTTTGAACCATTGCTTGAAATGCAAGTTCTGCTGATACGCAACGACGTAAAGACACTTATAAAAATCATATGTCGCCTTACGGTAAAAAGCAGCCGCTATATCGCGCGTAGCGTACAGCGTTGCGCCGTCAGCTTTTACAAGTAAACAAGGCGGCATATCGTACTTATCGAGATTAACTACTTTCGCACCGTCGCTTACGCTTAACAAGCCTTGCTTATCAAGCCTGTCGAGAATAGGCTGCATCTTATCGTTATAAAAACTTTCGCCTGCATACGAGTCAAATTTTATATTAAGTCTTTCGTACACCTTGCCTACTTCTTTAAGCGTCAATTCCTTAAACCATTCGAACAGTTCAAGGGCTTCTTTATCGCCACGTTCAATCTTCAAAAACCACGCGCGCGCTTCATCGTCAAGTTCGGGTTTGGCTTTCGCTTCTTCGTGAAACTTAACGTATAATTTAAGAAGTTCGTTAATACTGCCCTTATTCACCGTATCTCTGTCGCCCCACAATTTGTAGGCTACTATAAGTTTCCCAAACTGCGTACCCCAGTCGCCCAAGTGATTAATGCCTATCGCCTTATATCCGAGCGCGTTGTATATACGATACAGCGCGGCACCGATTACGGTAGTACTTAAATGTCCTATATGGAAAGGCTTGGCAATATTTATCGACGAATAGTCGATACATACCGCACGTCCGTTACCGATATTCGCGTGACCGTAATTATCTTTCTCCCGAACGGCTCGTTCGATCGCGCTCTCAGCAAAACCCGATTTATCAATCATAAAGTTTACGTATCCCGCAACGGCTTGTACGCTTTTAACGTATTTATCGCTATTGACATCAATACTTTTCGCTATGTTTTCGGCAATTATTTGCGGTGATTGTCTCAAAACTTTACTAAACTTAAAGCACGGCAAACAATAGTCACCGAGACTTAAATCTTTCGGAACGGTTATGAGAGATGCATAGTCTTCGTCAATGCCGTCTATCTTTATCAGTTCTGCAATATATTTTATGTAATCCATATTATTCCACTATATAACCTTTCAGCTCGTCAAGTAAATCACGATAATCTCCGAGTATCGACTTAGCGTCCACTATGAAACGTCCGCTTCTCAAATCAATATCGTAATCGTACTTCTGCGTAAAATTCACAAAACTCTTAACCGATTCCGCCATCTTCAAATCGACAAGTATAGATTCCATATCATACTCCGAAACAATATTCACTATGATAAATATATCAAATATTTATATTAATTGCAAACAAAATGTTTGAAGAAAAGACGCACAAATTTTGCGCGCCTTAACTTTATCCGAAACTTTTGCCATATAAAACGTCACGGCGTTACAAACGTCGGATAACCGCCGCTAACGCTCCAAAGTTTCAATGCATACTCCGTCGTACCGACCGTAACCTTAGGATTATTACTTACGTATTCATTAAGCACGTATACAAGACTGTTATTGTCATTTAACGCACCTTTCATATCCGCTTCGTTCATTTGAGTTACCGTGCCGTCACAAGAACCGCTTCCGACGGGGTTTACGGCGGTGCCAAGACTATATACTTCGTTTACCGTCAGCGTACCGCTATTGCCACCGACTATTCCACCCTTAGTGCCTACGCTTGTAATTCCGCCCGCATTATAACAGTTCACTATCCTTGCCGTAGTATTATTGCTGACTTTGCCGAATATACCACCCGCATCCGTTACGCTTGCGGTTATGCTTCCCAAGTTATAGGAATTGTATATCGCCACCGCTACATTTTGAGTATTATAAACTCCAACAATACCGACTATTCCGCCAATATAATTCGTACCGCTTATTCCCGCCGTATTATTACAGTTGATCAACACAACATCAACGTCATTATCGGTTTGATTAACAATAAAGCCTATTATTCCGCCGACGTTATCAATAGTCCCCGTTACGCTTCCGCTGTTGGTTGCGTTTTCGATCGATACGCTACCGGAAGCCCCTACGATACCGCCAATGTGGGCACCGCTACCGCTTATTATACCCGTGTTCACTACATCCTTTATTGAGCCACCATTAATAATATTTCCCACTATACCGCCGATACAGTCGGAATTGCTACTACCATTGCCCGTTCCGATTACTTTACCACCGTTAGTTGCGTTTTCTATCGACAAACCGTTATTAGCATAGCCGACTATGCCGCCGAGACCGCTACCCGTCCCCGTTACTTCATCGCTGTTGGTTGCGTCTTTTATTGACAAAGTACCATTACTGCATCCGACTATACCGCCGACATTATAGTTACCGCTTACACTACCGTTGTTACTCACATTTTCAATAATCGTATCTATGCCGGTCCCGCCGACTATTCCTCCGATGTTGTTGTTTACTCCGATTACGTTACCGTAGTTA
>ONBF01000019.1:11977-43776 GCA_900315995.1 uncultured Eubacteriales bacterium | reverse complement strand
ATTATTTTTATATGTTACAATATAATCACTCCATATAATAAGATGACGGATTTTTAACCTCAAACTCTTATAAGGGAACGCGGAGTCCATACTCGGATGTTAGGCCCTGACCGATAGGTAGCGTGGGAAAACAAATGTTTTTGGCAGCGCACCCACCTGCACAAATGCGGGTTTAAGAACAGTCATCTTCTATGGAGCTTTTTTATCTGAAATTTCCACGAAATTAAATAAAGTTAAAATTAAATAAAATTAAATTTCTATATTTCGGGAATATCTTTAAGATAGATTCCCAATTCGTCAGCCACTTCGGACGCAAGTATACTTCTTGCATTTTGACGTTCCGTAAGTCTATGCGCTGCGCGTCTGTGTATTTCAGCAGAAGTCGCAACGGTTATTCCGAGTTCTTCGTTCGTACAATTCACGGCAAGAGCCGAAATTATTCCCGACAAAACATCTCCCGAGCCACCTTTGGCAAGCTCGTTTCCGAGCGTTACGTTTGCAAATATACAATCACTGAACGGCGAAAATGTCAACGAACACGTTGATTTGAGATGTAAATTAACATTATTTTCTTTTGCGAAATTCATACCGTCAAGAAGCGGATTTTCGATTTTTTTACCTATTAAACGTTCGAATTCTTTAATATGCGGCGTAAGAATAACGTTTGGTTTGAATTTTATTTTCTTTCCAGCAAGACAGTTTATCGCGTCCGCGTCTATAACGAGCGGTTTATCGAAATTCTCCGTTAAATATTCGACTGTCTTGAAAAGTTCCGAATTATCACCGAGCCCCATACCTATACAAATGACGTCTGCTTTGTCGATTATTTTATCGAGCATAAATTTATCGAACAAAATACTGCCTTCCGTATCGGGAAGAAAAGAGAGCGTGCTTTCCGTAACACGTTTTTGATAAACTTCTCTCAACGAATAAGGAACTACGAGCGTCACAAGCCCCGCGCCGCTTTTAAGTGCGGCGCGCGCCGCGCTTTCCGACAGTATTGCCGCGCCGATAAACGTGGGAGAGCCGGCAATAATATATACCCGCCCCGCAGTACCTTTATGAATATTGTTGTTTCGACGCTTTAACAATATATCGCTTTCTTCGATGATTTTGATTTTACCGTTTAATTTCGGAATCGGCATCTCGGCATATACGATTTTACCCGTATAATCTCTGCCCGAGCCGTATTCGTATCCGATTTTACGATCCGAAAAACTTACCGTCAAATCGGCTTTAACACAAGCCCCCGTAACCTCTCCCGTATCCGAATTAAGTCCCGACGGTATATCGGCGGAAATAACATACGCGGCGCTTGAATTGACGACGTTCACTGCTTTCAGCGGTATTCCGTTCATCTCCCCGTTGATACCGGTACCGAATATACAATCTACGACAATATCGGCGTCGATTTTTTCTTTTTCGACAAATTTCTTGTATTTTCCCCTAAGTTTGACGTATTTATCGAAAAAATGTTTTCCTTCTTCGCAAATTTTGTCAAATACGAAAATAACGCATACGTCTTGACCGTTAAGCAATAGATTACAAGCCAAAGCCAACCCGTCCGCGCCGTTTTTTCCACTTCCGCAAAATACGACAGTTTTTTTATCGACAAAATTCGCGCTTTTATAAAGCGCATCGGCGGCTTTTTCTATAAGCTCGATTTCGGAAATTCCGCCGTTTATCGCAATAAGCTCGGCTTGTCTTATTTCACTTTTCGTCAACGCCGTCAACATAATCTTTTACCTCGTCATATATTCTCATTGCGGTATCGTATTCAAATCCTTTCGACATCATATACCTTATGTATTTTTCTTTCACTTTCGGGTCGTCCGATTTCTTGTTATAAAATTTAACGGCAAGTTCACGCGCCGACTCTTTATCGTCGCATATATCTTTCAACAGCCGTTCGTCCACGCCTTTCTGTTTCAATTCGTATTTCATACGAATCGCGCCGCGCGTCGAGGCGTATCTTTCAACATACGCGCGTATGTATTCTTCGTCGTTCAAATATCCGTTATCCTTGCACTTCGATATCGCAAAGTCGATGGCGTCGTCCGTATAAGTCATTTTAACGAGTTTACGTTTCAATTCGATTTCCGTTTTCATACCGCGCATTAATTGCGCCGTTGCGTCACGATAAGCTCTCGCACGCCGGTCGTATTTGATTATTTCGGTTATAAGTTTACGTTCTATCGTGTTCCCCGCAAATATTTCCGTAAAATACAATAAAGTATCGTCGATAATACCGAGTATCATTTCGCCGTCCGAATATATCGCGTATGATTTGTACTTTTTATCGTACTTAACGGACGTTATCTTTATTTCATCTCTTGAACGTTCCATATGAACATTATATCCGATTAATAATATGTTAGCAATTTTTATTCGCGGTTTTATGACGATATATGTCGTAAAAAGTGAATTTTTGTCGTACGTTTTTTGAAACAATTAACTGTATTTGTAATATCGTAAGTAGTTTTGTCAACGTTGAATACAGTGCGTTGAACTTATGCTACCATCATATCGAGAGGTAACCTTATGTCAAAACGCACTTTAATAATCAAATGGTCGGTAATCGCCGCGCTTACTGTCGTTCTCGTTTTTTTCGCGTCATTATACAATACGGTGTTTAATACGCGCAATACAAACTCCGACGCCGTTACGGAACTCGATACGTCGGCAGACACGTACACGCCGTACGATTTCGACAAAGATAAAAAGACGCTGACCGTATTTCCGAAAGAAGCTCCTATAAAAAACACTCCGTTTTTTAATTACGTACAAAATTTAGGCGGATCAAACAAAGACGAAATCGTCGGCTCGTTGTGTATTGATAATTATTATTACATAATATCCGAAAGTAACTCGACAGACCATGATTTCGATTCCGATTCTCCTAAATGCTTAACGGTATCTCTCATAAACGACAAAGGCACGCTCAAAAAAGTTATCGTCATATCGGGAAACAATCCGCTTCTTCTCGACTACGCAATATCTCGGGACGGAATAATCATAATTTACAAAGATTCAAACGTAAAATTTTTGAAACTGTCGGTTGAATTAAATCGAATAAACGAAAAAGAATTTGCTTTTGTCGGCGATACAACGAGTGCCAACGTTAAAATTTTTGAAAACGATATATATCTGTTTACATCAAGCGGAACCTCGCTGAGTGCATATTTGTTG
This sequence comes from uncultured Eubacteriales bacterium, assembly GCA_900315995.1. GTDB lineage: Bacteria > Bacillota > Clostridia > Christensenellales > RUG350 > RUG350. The sequence continues at coordinate 40,587 of ONBF01000019.1, read as the reverse complement.
GATAAAAATTTCAATACCGTAAAGTCAAAACAAACTATGTACTCGGGACAATTAGCCATAACCGCCGTTTTTACAATGAGTAATACTTTCAAAATATTCTTAAACGTCGAATCGAGTCGATCTTTTATAAAACTGCTTGAATTTGATTTTAATCTCGAAACGATGGCTGTTAAAGATTTAAGCGATGAATTTTCGGGAAATGTAATATCCGTAACGCCGTTTTTGAACGATACCCAGCATTATGCCATGCTTATCACATCAAGCGGCGGAACTTATCTGAAAATTTACGACTCCGATATGCAATGCACGAATATGAATTACATATGTAAAGAAAAAAGCGTCGTTTTAATCAATTTTAACAACACTCTGTTGGTACTCGGTAACAAGACTTCCGTATGCTGCTGTCTACACGGAGACGTAATATTACGACAAATGCCCGAATTAAACTGTTTTTGTTCCGTAACCGCTTATTTGATTGCCGACGATAAAATATGTCTTTTGGGATTAAACGACAACCGTGAAGCAATCGTTGTAAGTTATTCTTCCGAGCACACGGTAACAGCTTCGATAAATCTCGGCACCGCAACTCCGTACACGATAATTCAAACAAATACATCCGTGGCAATACTGCTCAACGCAGCATTTTCCGAAAACGTGTATAATATCAACTACGGAAACACCGACGGGTATATTGTGGAAATAAAAAACGAGATATTGCAATAGAGCAACGTCTCGCTTTTTATTTATACTATTCGATTTGATTTTCGTTATCGTCGTTTGTATTATCCGACGCACTATTCTCTTCGTCAATACGAAACCGCTCCGCGCCCGACGAACCGTCAATCATAGGCGCGTCCGTAGGATTTTTCTTGAAATTTGCGGATTTGTTTTTCTTACGTTCCTTAGGATTGTGAGATTTAACCGATTTTTTCCCGCCCGACGTTTTCTTCTCTTGTTTATAAACGGATTGTTCGATTTCGATTAACGATTCTTTATTTGCATCGCCATCTGCGGTTGCAAGTTCCAAAACGCAAACATCGTCTCCCGTATTATCTTTATCCGTTGTTTCGATCGTCCTCTTATCATCCCTAAGTTCAAGCACAACGTTATTCGTATCTTCCGCTTTCATTTTCGTTTTTTCTTCGCTATTTTCAATCACAGCGTTATTCGTATATTCCGCTTTTTGATTAATATTTTGATTATTTATTTCGTAAAGATCGCTTTCAATGAAATCGTTTTGCGTACTCTCATTATTTGTTATATCTTTCAAAGCCTCCATCGCTTTTCTTTCTCTTCGTTTATCGGCGTAACGTCCTATGCCGATTACCGATATGACGCCTATTAATGCGCCCAATATAACGTAGATAAGATTAATCGTTTTCTTTAACTTAAATTTGATTTCGGTTTGATTTCCCGCTTTATCGGTCGCCGATAATACGTACTCTCCGTTTATATCGAGAACTTCTCCGATAGAGTAATCGATTTCCCTGCCGTTACACGTTACGACAAGTTTTACGCAATCATCACTGACTGAGGTTATCGTAACGTTATTTGAAGTAATAATCGAACCGGAAACAACCCCCTTCGTATTGATAGTCGGCGGTTGAGTATCAATCGATATAAAGTAATCGACAGTTCTTCCGTCGTAAATATTTTCGATTTGCACTTCGTAATCTCCGTCCGCGTCGAAAACAATCCTATCCATATCGTCATTAACGTACGCGTCGAATCCGTTTCGTTTCAACGAATTGAATTTATATCCCGTCGGGCGTTTATACACAAAGTGTTGATTAATAAGCGTATCTACTACATAGAACCTATAACTCATATAGTTACCGCTCGTATTTCGCGCATTGAATATATAATATCCGGGTTCGGTAATAAGCGCGCCGTATGTATATGCAACGGGAGTAACTTCCGATTTATCGCCAAACGGCGTGCGCGTCATTTCAAACATCGCGAGCTCTTCGTTAACTTTAATAATCGCACTGTTAAAAGTAATACCGCCGTCCATCAAAACGTTTCCGTTATCTTCCAGAACTTCAATATCAATCGTCGTCGGAACTTCCTGCCCGATTAAATGATTTCCGCTTTCTTCATTGTCAACGGATAAATACGAAACATCGTTTTCTTTCGCATATGCTAATGAAGTAATACAAATTCCGAAAACAAAACATACGATAACGATCGCACCCAAAAATACGAATAATGAGATAAAATATTTTTTCGGTTTTAATTCATTACGTTTTGTTATCATTATCATATAGTCGTTAAATGAAGTCTCAAAATAAATATTTTGTCATATAATGCTGTCTTACTGATTATATATTATATACTGAATTTTCACAAAAGTAAAATACTCGAATTTAATTATCAAAATAATATTTTTTATCGGATTATAAAAAATATAACTTAATGTTAATTTATCGCTTGACTTTTAATACTGCGCATTGTATTATTGCGTAAACATAATTAAAGGAGTATATAATGAAATACGTTGTAATCTTAGGTGACGGTATGGCTGATTACCCGTCAAACGATAAAGCGGCGTCCACGCCTCTTTCCAAGGCCAAAAAACCGAATATAGACAATCTTGCCAAATTTTCGGAACTCGGGCTTGCTAAAACCATACCCGATAATATGCCCGCAGGTTCCGACACCGCCAACTTATCCGTTCTCGGATATAATCCCGAAAAATATTATTCGGGACGTTCTCCTCTCGAAGCAATAAGTATCGGTATAGACTTTACGCCCGATGATTTAACTCTCAGGTGTAATTTGGTTACTCTGTCGGACGACAAACGTTTTACCGACAAAGTTATGCTCGATTACAGCGCGGGAGAAATCACCACAGCCGAATCGAAAGAACTGATAGCATTTTTACAAGAATTTTGGAATTCCCCCGAACTTGCGCTTTACAGCGGAATTTCATACCGCCACTGTCTTGTTTTGAAAAACGGCAAACTCGGTACTCATTATACTCCCCCTCACGACATATTGGATAAACGTATAGGCGAATATCTCCCGACCGGTTATAATGCGGAGCTTTTGACTTCATTAATGGAACGCAGCAGTATATTGCTTAAAAATCACCCTATCAATTTAAGCAGAATTTCAATGGGACTTAATCCCGCGAACGCCGTTTGGTTTTGGGGTGAAGGCAAAAAACCGACTCTCCCCACTTTCCGTAAAAAATACGGCTTAAACGCAGCAATGATCTCCGCAGTCGATCTCTTGAAAGGTATCGGCATAGTCTCCGAAATGGAAGTAATCAACGTAGAAGGCGCAACGGGCAATCTCGATTCAAACTTTGCGGGCAAAGCGACAGCCGCAATCGAAGCGTTAAAAAACGGCAAAGATTTTGTTTATATTCATATGGAAGCGCCGGACGAATGCGGTCATCACGGAGCCTTTGACGATAAAGTAAAGGCGATTGAATTAATAGATAAGCAAGTCGTGGGTCCTATCGTAACGGCATTTAAGAAAGAAGATATTTCGATTATGATACTCCCCGATCATCCGACGCCCGTATCATTAAGAACACATGTTAAAGATCCGGTTCCGTATCTTATATACAGAAGCAACGCACCCGTTAACAGCGGCGTCAAAACCTATAACGAACATACTTGCACGGCGTCGGGAAATTATATTGCGGAAGGCTGGACGCTGATGAGTAAATTTATCAAAAACAAATAACCACTTACATTTCATAAAAATTATACAAAACCGATTTGCAAATTACAAATCGGTTTTTCGTATAACAAAGTTTATTTTGAAATAATTTATTTTTTATATTTTAGACTGATATTTCTCAAAGAAATGAAATGTTCAATGTGATTCAAGACCTTATCTATATAATTATAATCGTTAGGTCTGAGAGTTTTAGTGTAATTTACATCAGACGCAACCGTATCGTTACTTAAATACTCACACAATTTACTTAATTCATAATATGCCATTTTTTCGTATTTTAACGATTCTTGCGTTGATTTAGCGAAAGCTTTGCTTTCGGCTACACTTCGTTCGATATTTCTGATTCTGCTTACAATTTGCTTATACTCTTCTCTGTTGAGTTGCGCCTTTGTTTTGTTTTCAACCGTCTCCTTCATTTTTTTAAGACATTTTTTACACCTATGTTTCCAATCTTTTGAAAAACTTATTTTAAGCGCTTTAATTATATCCGGATATATAATTATATAAATAATCGGGATAAGAATAAGAATTGCAGATACGATTAGAAGTAATAATTTGAATACCAACGCATCAAAAAATAACGGTTTACCGTCATAACTGAAATGATTATCATCTATAAGCATAAAAAGGATCAAAAACAAAAGTATCGATCCGACAACAGGCATAACGTATAAGAGTTTATGCGGTTTATGAACTTGTTTACCGTTTTCCGAATAATTTGTTCGATTGTTTATTCCGTTCTTATTATAAGTTCCGGTATCGCTTGTTCCGGTTTTTGAATATTTCATAAACTCAGCCGAATCAACTCGTGACGATTTGCCGAAATTGTGCAACTGACCTTCTTCAACGCTCCTACTGTTTTGCAACGAACTCGATCCGTTGTTTCCTTGATTTGTACCGGGGTTGATTATTACGCTATTGAGAGTTGCCTTATCCAAAAGAGCAGCCGCGTCCAATAATCGATCCAAAAATTCATCTACCGTATTGTATCTTTGTCCTACCGGTAAAATACCTTTGACTATTGCCTCACCGAGCGAATTTTTCGCATTAATCGGCAACTCGGGTATTTCACCGGCAATTTTTTTATTTCGAGCTGCTTCAACGTCACTTGCGTCATACTTATTCGGATACGGCGGAAAGAACGGTGGTCTGTTGCAATTAAGCAACTTATACAATACTACGCATAAAGCATATATATCCACATCAAAACTATACTGCTTATCAAGTAACATTTCGGGTGCCATATAAACCGGTGTGCCTTTGCGCGAAACAATTCCTTGATCTTTTTCGAGAGTAGTCGCAACGCCAAAGTCACCGAGTTTGAAATCCCCGTCGTCATCCACAAAAATATTGCTTTCTTTAACGTCGCGGTGTACCATTTGTTTTTCATGACAAATCCGCAACGCTCTGCCTATATTATCGCCAATTTTAATAACGTCGTATATTCTCAACTCATGCGTTCTCAAATATAAATTGAGTGCCGTCATTAATTCCATTCTTACGAATACGTCGTATTCTTTTGGGGTTCCGTAAATTTTGTAGTCATAATAATTAACGAAATATCTGCTGTTTTTTCTCGATAAATCTCTCATGTTTGAAAATTCGGCTACTATATCTTTCAATGCATCTCTGAAATATGCATTTGTTGCTTTTACATCACCGTTTTTAGATGCCAATATTTCGTTGTATTGCTCACGCGAAGGCATACAAATATGCTTAATCGCATACGTTTCTTTTCCGTCGGGCATCACACGGCTTGCTTTATAAACCCTGCCGAACGCACCTTCGCCAAGTACTTCTTCCAAAACATATTCTTCTACTTTGCTTCCTGTTGCCAACTGCTTCATATAGGCTGTTTCCCCGTCATTACCCTACGATTATATGTTTTAATAAACGTCGCGACATTTTATTAAAATAAAAGTTATATTATCACGACCGCCTTTTTTGTTCTGTTTATCGTATAAAGTTTCACTCAGTAACGACTCGCGCGCTTTTTCGGATTAACGATGTTATCCGAACATATTTTCGCTATCGTTTCGGTTTACATCTCACCGGTCAAACCGTCACTGCATATCATATATATCTGTACATCACGATATGCTTCTTTATCGGAGTTTCGGTAATATCTTCCGTCAAATTGTTTCCACTACCGACAAAACGCGTCAACAATTCTCCATAACTCGTCATATCGAAATTAACGTCGTTTTCAAACTCCATATCGTATATTGTTGTTCGAAAGCAGATCGTGACTTAATTGTTTCGACTTGCCGTCTTCAATCAAACACATTTAACTGTCGCCGACGTTCACGGAAGTTACGCCGTCACGTCCCAATATGAACGTTACTATCATACTCCAATGCTCGAAAGATTATCGTCGGCGCCTGCTTTCATATTAATTAAAAATTAATATCGATATGAATTTACCGTTGCACGTTAAATAATTATTCTCACGGTTATCGCACACCTTGCCGATATGCGTAACGCAATAATATTCTATTCCAAAACTTTTGTCATAATTTACCTTTGATTTTGTAAATTACAACCGTTTAAGTATAAAGTACACGCGACTTAACAGTATTATACTAAAATAGTACTCTATACGTCAATATTTTTTATCGCAATAAAAAAGGACGAAATTCCGTGAACGTCTTTGAATTTCTACAACAACATATAAATAAAATTATATTTTAATTTCCGATTTTTTATTTCCGTCAAACACAATCAACGACGAGATACCGCAATTCTTTATACGCGGAATTATTTCATCGAAGTTATACGTAAACGCCTTTACGTTATGCGCGTCCAGTGAAAGCGTAAACTTAAAATCTTTCTTTGCCATTATCGACAAAACGGCGTAAGACGGATAAGGTTCGCAAACTCCGTTTTTCATTATATTTCCCGCGTTGATTTCAAAAAGCGTATCTCTCGGAACAGTGTCGATTACTTTGATTATTTCGTTAATATATCCGTCCGATTTCGCGTCGAAAAGTTTTCCGTCCGCATTAAATTTGTTAATCAAATCGAAGTGACCGCATATCGTCGGTTTAATATCCGCAACCATATTAAGATACGCTCCGTAATAATCTTTAATAAGTCCGAATATATCGCCTTTATACAATCTGTCAACGTATTCGATTAACTTCTCTTTATTGTCGTCTACGGGTATATACTCGTTATTCTTTTTGACGTAATGAACCGCACCTATTACATAATCGGTATTTATCGTCGGCTTTCGCCCGTAATAATCGAGTTCTACCCCTTTCAATATTTTAATTTTACCCGAATACAGTTTTCTAACGCGCTCGATTTCTTCAAAATACGATTTTTCGTCTTTAAGACAGTACGACGTATCGAACGGCGTATAAGAGTGCGCCGAAAAACCGATTGTCGTATATCCGTTCTCGACTGCCGCGCGCACCATATTCTCAATAGTATCTTTTCCGTCGCAAAAGACGGTGTGAGTGTGAAGATTACTCTTTATCACTTCATAGTCTCCTGCTTGACTTTCTTATCGACGACGTGACGTTTTGCAAGCTCCGTTTTAATCTCATCGATTTCTATACCCATCTCGGTCATAAGAACGAGTATGTGATATGTAAGGTCGGCTATCTCGAATATCGTCTCTTCTTTACTGCCGCCCTTTGCCCCTATTATGACTTCGGTACACTCCTCTCCGACTTTCTTCAAAATTTTGTCCAGTCCTTTCTCAAAAAGGTAAGTCGTATACGAGCCTTCTTTCTTGTCGATTTTTCTGCCCTCGATAAGTTTCTTCAAGCCTTCTAAACTAAACGGCTCATTTCCGTTATCGACCAAAACGCCGTTGTCGAAACAACCGTCGCTGCCCGTATGACAAGCGGGACCGTCCTTATTTACTTTAATAAGCAAAGCGTCTTTATCACAATCCGTTGCGATACTCACAACGTGTTGATAATTACCAGAAGTTTCGCCTTTAAGCCAGAGTTTTTGTCTCGAACGGCTGTAAAAAACCGTCAAACCCTTTTCAACTGTCATTTTAAGGCTATCTCTGTTCATATACGCAACGGTCAAAACTTTGCCCGACGTAAAATCTTGAACGATTGCGGGAATTAAACCTTTCTCATCAAATTTAAGTTCATCGATATTAATCATTTTCAACTCCTATATACGCACGTTTATCCCTGCGTTTTTCAATTTATTTTTCAAATCTGCTATTCCGACTTCTTTATAATGGAAAACGGAAGCCGCAAGTCCGGCGTCAACGCATTTCAGTTTTTTGAACAATTCGATAAAGTCGTCCGTTTTACCTGCGCCGCCCGACGCAATAATCGGAATACTTACCGCGTCGCCTATTTTTTCGAGCATATAAAGGTCGAATCCGCTCTTAACACCGTCCGTGTCAATACTGTTTACGACTATTTCACCCGCGCCGTTTTCTTGTCCTATATGCGCCCACTCGACAGCGTCTATTCCCGTATCCTCACGTCCGCCCTTAACGAAAACGTGCAATCCGTTCCCGACGCGTTTTACGTCCATTGATAACACGACGCATTGATCTCCGTAACGCTTTGCGGCTTCGTTTATAAGTTCTCTGTTTTTAACCGCACCCGAATTTACGCTTACTTTATCCGCGCCGCATTTAAGCACCGTATCGAAGTCGTCAAGTGTGTTTATTCCGCCGCCGACAGTCAAAGGTATGAATATTTTACTCGCAACGTCTTTTAATGCGTCGGTAAACAATTTACGTCCTTCAAACGACGCTGTTATATCGTAAAACACAAGTTCGTCCGCGCCTTCGTCGTTATAAAACCCTGCGAGTTCAATCGGCGTACAGACTTCCTTTATTCCCTCGAATTTCCGTCCTTTAACCACCATACCGTTCCTGACGTCAAGGCACGGTATTATTCTTTTCGCTAACATTTTGCCACCTTAATTGCTTCTTTTAAGTCCAGCTTCTTTTCATACAAAGCTTTGCCGAGTATTGCGCCGTACACTTTCATTTCTTTAAGTTTTGCTATTTCGTCGATATACGTTATTCCGCCTGATGCGATTACGTTAAGCCTCTTAATTTTGCCGAGTTCTTTATACGCGTCCATATTCGTACCCGATAAAGTGCCGTCACGGCTTATATCGGTATATATTACGGTCTCCACGCCTTTATCTCTCAGCCGTCCGCAAAATTCGTACGAGTCAACGTCCGTCACCGTCTTCCAGCCGTCAACCGCAACTTTTCCTTCGTTAGCGTCCACACCAACCGCCACATATCCTTTGTAATTTTTAACAGCGCGTTCCAAAAACGCGGGATCTTTAATTGCCGCAGTACCTATAATTACACGCCTTACGCCACAGGCAAGATACGCCTCTATCCGTTCTTCGTTACGAATTCCGCCACCTATTTCGCAAAATAATCCGCATTTATTCGTTATCGATTTAACCGTATCGAAATTTGCAAGTATACCGTCTTTCGCGCCGTCCAAGTCAACAATGTGAAGATTTTTTGCGCCGACTGCTTTTATACTTTCGGCAACGGATAACGGGCTGTCCGAGTATTCTGTGACTTTATCGTAGTCACCCTTAAACAGTCTTACGGCTTTGCCGTCTTTAATATCGATTGCGGGATATATTTCCATTACTGCTCCTTACACATCCGTACGAATTGTTCGAGTATTTCAAGTCCGACTTTTCCGCTTTTTTCGGGATGGAATTGCGTACCGTAAACGTTGCCGCTTTGCACCGAAGCGGTAACGTCAATCTTACCGTATTCTGACGTTGCGGTAATATACTTTGCGTCCGTTTCGGCATAATACGAATGAACGTAATATACATAATCGCCGTTGTTGATTTTACTCAGTATTCCGTCGCTTTTCCTTATATCGAGACTGTTCCACCCCATATGCGGAATTTTATATCCTTTACCTATACGGTTTACAAGCGGTATCACGTCGCCAGGGATAAGCCCCAGTCCTTTATGTTCTCCGTACTCAAAACTCTTATCGAATAACAACTGCATACCGAGACATATCCCGAGTATTTTTCTGCCGCCTTTTACAAAGTCTTTGACAAAAATATCAAGTCCGTTGTTTTTCAATTTATTTACGGCGTCTTCAAACGCTCCCACCCCGGGCAGAATTATTCCGTCGCAAGAAGCGAGTTTATCTTTATCGGCGGTTATCGAACAGTCGACGTTAAGACTGTTTAATGACGACTTTAACGAAAAAAGATTGCCTACGCCGTAATCGACTATTCCTATCATAAAACACCTTTCGTGGACGGCAATACGTCTTTTCTGTTTACGTTAATCGCCGTCGCCTGCCCGAGCGCGCGACCGAAACCTTTGAATATCGCTTCGACTATGTGATGAACGTTCTTTCCGTAACGTTTCGTAATGTGTAAAGTTACTCCCGCATTTCTGACGAATCCCAAAAAGAATTCTTCGACAAGTTCGACGTCCAAATCTCCCACTTTGTATTCACTCGGAAACTCAACATCAAAGTTCAGCAAACTCCTTCCGCTTATATCGAGCGCAACGGACACAAGCGTTTCGTCCATAGGCAAACATATACAACCGTATCTGTTGATACCTTTTTTTTCGCCGAGCGCGTTGCTTAACGCCTGCCCGAGCGCAATACCGGTATCTTCTACGGAGTGATGCATATCAACATACGTATCTCCGTTGCACTTAACAATCAAACCGTATCCGGCGTGATGCGCGAACAAATCGAGCATATGGTCGAGAAAACCGCTTCCCGTACTGACTTTAATTTGATTGCAAGCATCGACGTTTAACTTTATCGACACATCGGTTTCGTTTGTCTTTCTCTTGATTTCCGCCGTTCTCATAACAACCCTCTTTTAATTTCTTTGATTTTCGCAACGAGTATATCCGTCATTTCCCGTTTTCCTATCGTTATTCTTACATAGTCTTTAAGCTGCGCGTCACTTAAAAAGCGTACGAGTATCCCTTCGTTTTTGAGTTTTTTATATAAATTCTCTCCGTCTGTGCCGTTTAACTTTACCAATATAAAGTTTGCTTTCGAAGGCACGATTTCGCAACCGAGTTCGCTTAGTTTGTTTACAGTATACTCGCGAACGTCTTTTATATAATTCGTGCAAAACTTAAAATAGTCGTCGTCTTTTATCGCTTCGATTCCTGCAAGTTGCGTAAGTCTGTTTACGTTATACGGATTGAACGAATACTTCATTTTCTCCACGTCTTCGATAATTCCTTTCGAGCCTATCGCATATCCGAGCCTTGCCCCCGCCATATTTCTCGACTTCGAAAAAGTACGCACTACCAAAAGGTTATCGTACATTTTGATAAGCGGTAAACAACTCTCTCCGCCGAAGTCGATGTACGCTTCGTCTACTATAACGACGTTATCTTTTTTTCTTCGCAAGAGTTTCTCTATTTCATTAACGTCGAGCAGCGTTCCCGTCTGCGCGTTCGGATTTGCTATCGTTACGTTTCCGTCCGCGTCGTAAAACTTCCCGACGTCGATACTCAAATCTTCTTTCATATCGACCGCTACATAAGGTAACGAAAACATCTCGCAAAAAACGGGATAGAATCCGTAACTCACTTTCGGACAAACCATAGGCGTATCTTTGCCACAGAAAGCGTTGAACGCAAACGCAAGTATTTCGTCGGAGCCGTTACCGACGGCGACGTTTTCCGCCTTGACTCCGTAATACTCCGCTATCGTCTTTCGTAAGTCAAGAGCCGTCGGATCGTTATATAAATACAGTTTCTTGACTTCTTCCGAATTCAAAGCTTTGACGACTTTCGGCGACGGTTCGAACGGCGACTCGTTCGTATTCAGTTTTATATATTTTTTATCTTGCGGCTGCTCCCCGGGGACATACGGAGCGAGTTTATAATACCGCTTGTCTAAAAATCTGCTCATCGTTTCCTTACCTTTACGGCGTTTGCGTGCGCCGTCAGCCCTTCGCTTGTCGCAAAATCGATTACATCGTCCGCGGCGGCTTTAAGCGCGTTGTCGGTATAATACAAATAAGTTGTTTTTTTAATAAAATCATCGACCGATAACGGAGAAGAAAACCTTGCGTTACCGCTTGTCGGCAACGTATGATTGACTCCAGCATAATAATCTCCGAGCGGTTCGGGCGTGTTGTTGCCAAGAAATACCGAGCCTGCGTCGGTTATTTTCTTAAACGTTTCGAACGGTTCTTTTACGCATAATTCAAGATGTTCGGGAGCTATTGCGTTACTGACTTTAATAGCTTCGTCCATCTCTTTGACTATAATTATTTTTCCGTTAGTGTCAACGGATACTCTCGCTATCTCCTTGCGTTCGAGTTTGTCAATCTGTTTCTCTATTTCGACGCTCACCTCGTTTGCGAGTTTTTCGGACGTAGTGACGAGTACCGCGCTTGCGAGTTTATCGTGTTCGGCTTGCGACAAAAGGTCCGCCGCTACATACGCGGGCACAGCCGTTTCGTCGGCAATGATAAGTATTTCACTCGGACCGGCGACCATATCTATACCTACCTGCCCGTATACCGCCTTCTTTGCGAGCGCAACGAATATATTTCCGGGACCTACTATCTTATCCGCTTTCGGAATACTTTCAGTACCGTAAGTCATAGCGGCTATTGCCTGCGCTCCGCCCGTTTTGTAAACCGCGTCCACCCCGCAAAGTTCAGCGGCGTACAAAATTTCCGACTTTACTTTTTTATCCGCCTTTACGGGTGTAGTCATAAACACTTTTTTCACTCCCGCAAGTCGCGCGGGAATTGCGTTCATCAATACTGTTGACGGATAACTTGCCGTCCCCCCGGGAACGTACAATCCGACCTTTTCGATAGGCGTATATCTTTGTCCGAGAATAACACCGTTGCTTCTCTTCAATTCGAAATCTTTTTTAAGTTGAAGCGCGTGAAATTCTTCTATATTCGCTTTCGCACGTTTAAGCGTCTCTTTGAATCTGCCCGACAGTTCTTTTTCGGCAATTTCATACTCTTCGTCGCTTACTTTAAGTTTATCAAGTTTAACACCGTCAAACTTCTCCGCATATTCAAACAATGCTTTGTCTCCGTTATCTCTTACGTTTTTGAGTATTGCGTTGACTTTCACCTGATATTCGCCGTAATCGTCAATCTTTCTGTTTATTACTTCGTCAAACGATTTATAATCTTTCAGTATCTTAATCATTTTACGTTATTCCTTAATTTCGAAACTATCGTATCTATCTCGTCGGTCTTAAACTTATAACTCGACTTGTTGGCTATAAGTCTTGCGCTTATCGGGAATATTTCTTCAAAGACGCTCAAATCGTTTTCTTTAAGCGTTGTCCCCGTTTCGACTATATCGACTATCACGTCCGACATATTGAGAACGGGTGCTATCTCAATCGAACCCGACAGTTTGATAATATCTATTTCACGGTTTTTGCTTCTGTAATACTTTCTTGCAACGTTCGGAAACTTAGTCGCAACCCGTACGGGTCTGTTAATATCTTCAACGTAATCGTTGCGCCCCGCAACCGCCATCCTACATTTGCCGATATTGAGATCAAGCAATTCGTATACGTCGGATTCGCTCTCGACGAGAATATCCTTACCTACAACTCCTATATCCGCCGCACCGTATTCAACGTAAGTCGCAACGTCCGACGGCTTTGCAAGAAAGTATTTAACTCCGCATTTTTCGTTGACGAATATGAGTTTACGCGTATCCGACTGAATATCGTCGCACTCGTAACCTATCGTCTTTAACATTTCGTAAACCTTATCCCCAAGTCTTCCCTTGGGTAACGCTATATTTAACATATTGCCTCACAAAATAATTTTTTGTCCGTATAATAGTCCCGAAGGTTCGCTTCTGTCCGTTCTTACGCTTTCTCCGTTCTCTCTCAACTCACGGGCAAGCCTCAATACTTCTTTATAATTGCTTTTACCGCTGTAAATTAACAGAACGTCTACGAACTCGTTTTTTACTTCCTGAATATTCCTTAACTCGTCCACATAAAGCGCAAAGCCCATAGCGGAAAGGTTTTTCCCGAATTTCTCGACAAGCTTATCATACTGCCCGCCGTGCAAAACCGCTTTCGACGCTCCGTCAACGTAACCTTGCATAATAACGCCGTTATAGTATCCCGTGTTGTCGATAACGGAAAAGTCCAATTTTAACCTGCCTTTATATTCGGTGTTATCGAACACGTCTTTAATAATCGCGAACTTGTCTGCGATTTCTTTCATTGACTCGGTTACGGAAACGGCTTTTAATACTTTAAGAGCCGCGTCGTAATCAGACGGCGCGTTTAACAACCTTATCAGTCTATCTGTCAATTCGGCGTTTACGCCATACTCGGCAGCAACCTTATTCAACTCGTCTTTACTCTTGATACTCATTTGTTCGAATATTGCGGTTTTTGCGAGCTCGTCAACGCGGTAATACTCCAAAAGCGAGTTTATGATACCCATATCGGATATATCGAGAATATACGATTTACCCGTTGCCGCCAGCGATGCGAGTCCGAGCTCGATTATTTCAATAACGTTCAACGTATCGAGTTTACCTATACATTCAAGCCCTATTTGATTAATCTCTTTGTACTCGCCACTGTGTTTATCGAGCCTATACACGTTTTCTTTGTAATACAGTTTTTCCGTAACGTTTTCGTTTGCCTTCGTATTTTTCAATATGGAAAGCGTAACGTCGGGTTTTAACGCCAAAAGTTTACCGTCCGTATCGGTAAAAGTTATTATATATTCACTCGTCAAGAAACTGCGGTTATCCGCATACAACGAGTATTCTTCGAATTTTCTCATACGATACGGCTTATACCCGCTTGATTCAAAAGCGTCGCGTATCTTGAAATAGTATTTTTCCTGCCAAGTGTAATTATTGCTCATCACTCTTCTCCTTACCGAGATAGTCTTTCAAAACTTCGGAGTATCCGCCGCTGCCGTGCATTACGCAACGTGATACGCGACTTAACGTCGCGGAAGATACTCCCGTATCGGCAATAATCTGATTATAAGTCTTCCGCGCGAGAATCTGCTTTGCGCATTCGAGCCTTAACGCCATCTGTTCCACCTCGTTAAACGTACATAAATCGTTGAGAATCTTCTCGAAATCTTCAACGCTTGTAACGTTTGCGAAAAACTCGTATAAATCTTTATAAAGTCGATCGGTATCTTTTTGCATACTGTTCCCTCGGAATTTGATATTACTATTTTACACTATCGAGTTAAAGTTGTAAAGCAATAAAGAACAGTTTTCAAAAAATTTCGAAAAAATATATTCGCTTAATAAATTGCGACAATTTATCAAGACGAAATACAATTACGAAACAAAGCGACCGTAAACACGACCGCTTTGTTTGATTTATTGAAATTTTAACTTTATTGATTATAATCTTGTCCAAGAATCGTCATCGGGGTTTGTTCTGAAAGCGTTGACCATCCTGAACTCTTTTTCCGTAATATATTTTTCGTCAAGCGCGACTTTCGATAAAGTCGTAAAGTCCGAAAGCGAAACGTTTTTGACATTAGCCGTTTCCAGTCTTTTTATACCTTTTTCAAGTCCGTAAGTAAATATGGAAACTATCCCCAATACGTCAGCGCCGATTTCGCGCAACGATTCGACAACGTCAACGGACGAGCCACCCGTGGAAATCAAATCTTCAACGACAACGACTTTTTTATTAACAGGCGGTACGCCTTCGATTTTGTTGTTTCTGCCGTGGGACTTTGCGTCGCCTCTCACATACCCCATCGGAAGATTGAGAATTTCGCTGACTATCGCGGCATGCGGAATACCTGCGGTTGACGTACCCATAAGCACTTCAACGTCAGGGTATTCGGCTTTAATAACGTCGGCTAAACCGTTTTCGATAACTTTACGCGCTTTCGGGTATGATAACGTAAGACGATTATCGCAATACACTGGCGACTTTATACCGCTTGCCCAAATAAAAGGTTCGGACGGTCTTAAAAATACGGCTTTGATACCGAGTAATGTTTCGGCTACTTCGATTTTTAATTTATCGTAATTCATTTTATTCTCCTTCAAATTCGTTTACACAACGTTCATATGCTTTCAGCGGGTCGGCAGCGGCGGTTATCGAACGCCCCACTACAATATACGAGCTGCCGAGTTCGGCGGCTTTCTTCGGCGTCGTCACTCTTTTTTGATCGCCGATTGCGTCATCTTGAAATCTTATTCCGGGAGTTACGGACAAAAGTCCGAGTTCTTTGATAATCGGTGCTTCGAGCGGAGAACACACTACTCCGTCGAGACCTGCTGACTTAGCGTTAATGGCATATTGCTTTACGACTTCGTTTATCGGTTTATCTATAAGTATCTCGTTATGAAGAACGTTTTCGTCCGTACTTGTCAACTGTGTTACAGCGATAAGTTTCGGCACTTCTTTTCCGTTCGCGCCTTCCGTTAAGCCTTTCTTTGCGGCGCGCATCATTTCGATACCGCCGGCAGCGTGTACGTTCGTTATCGCAACGCCCAAGCTTGCGAGATTACGCATTGCTTTATATACGGTATTCGGAATATCGTGAAGCTTTAAGTCAAGGAAAATCTTAAATCCCTGCTCCGCAAGCTCTTTGACAAGATACGCTCCCGTCTTATAATACAACTCCATACCTATCTTTAAGTACGGCTTCTTATCTTTGAAAATTTTAAGAAAATTTTTCAATTCTTCTTCCGACGAAAAGTCGCAAGCAATAATTACTTCTCTCACCTGTGTGCCCTCCCGATTATTTTCGTCATATCGTCTATACCGTATTTGTTCATAACGGTAGGTAAATCTTCGATTATTCTCTTGCAAGCATACGGATCGATAAGATTCGCCGTTCCTATCATAACCGCGCTTGCGCCTGCGTACATCAATTCTATAACCTGTTCGGCGTTTTCGGCTCCGCCCATACCGATAACGGGAATATTGACCGCGTCGTATACGTCGTATATCATCCTTACCGCTATCGGATACACTCCCGGACCACTGTATCCGCCTTTCTTAACGCTTATTATCGGTTTTGCGCTCTTTATATCTATTCTCATACCGACAAGTGTATTGATAAGACTTATTCCGTCCGCCCCCGCATCTTCGACGGCTTTTGCAAGTTCCGCAATATCGGTAACGTTTGGACTTAATTTTACGATTATCGGTTTCGTCGATTTTTTCTTTATTTCTTTAACGAGATCGTACGCAATTTTTGCGTCCGTTCCGAAAGCCATACCGCCACCCTTTACGTTCGGACAACTTATATTGAGTTCAACCGCAAACACTTTATCGACATCGTTAAATTTCGATACCGTCGTAACGTACTCGTCTACACTATGCCCGCCGACGTTTGCGATAACTCTCCCGTTATATACTTTCGACAGTTTGGGAATTTCTTCGCCTATTACTTTATCAACTCCGGGATTTTGCAATCCTATTGCGTTGATAAGTCCCGCGGGACACTCCGCAATTCGCGGAAGCGGATTCCCGTAACGGGCGTCGCGCGTTGTGCCTTTCAAAGCAATCGAACCCAATACGTTAATATCGTAAAATTCCGCAAACTCGTATCCGAACCCGAACGTTCCGCTTGCGGGTATTATCGGATTATCGAGAATTTCGTTAAAAAGTTTTACGGAAAGGTTCATAAGAATAACACCTCCCCTGAGTTAAAAACGGGACCGTCTTTGCAAACGCGACGCGCGCCGTTGACCGTTTCTATCGAACAACCCATACACGCTCCGAATCCGCACCCCATACGCGCTTCAAGACTTATCTCACCGTTACGGTTGTGATTTGCAAGTGCTTTAAGCATCACGAGCGGTCCGCACGCATAATAAAAATCATATTCGACGTTAATACGTTTAAGCGCGTCAAGCGCATTTCCTTTAATTCCCGCGCTACCGTCGTCCGTAGTTACCGTTACGTCTCCGAGTTTTTTGAACTTGTCCGCATAAAACAACTCGTCCGCGTTTTTATAGCCGAGAATAATATTCGGCTTAATTCCAGATTTGTTAAAATGTTTAGCGGACTTTTTGATTTGGATAAATCGAAACCGTTTCCGAGACGCGTCAATATATCGAGTTTCGCACCCTTTTCGAGCGTCGTCATATATTGCGTACCCGCACCGACAACTTTATAAATTAAAGTAAGCTCGTCCCCTTTAACGTCCGCAACGCCGAACGGTCTTCTTAAAAAGAACGGTTCAAGCGACACTTCGACGAACTGTCCGCAACGAAGTCCCGAACAGTCGCCGGTCAATTTCATTTCGTAAACGGTTTTGTTAAGCGCAACGTTTGATTTCAGCGTAAACAATCCTTTTATCATATCGTGGAAATTCCCATCGTGATTTCTTCGAGAACGTCAAGCAACGCTTTGACGGTATCGAGCGAAGTGAATACGGGAACGTTGTTTTCAACAGCCGTACGACGTATAATCATCCCGTCTTTTTGACCGCTTCCCTCCGTAGTGGTATTTATAACGTACGTTACATAGCCTTTTCTTAAAGAATCGAGAATTTCTTCACTGCCTTGTGAAAGTTTACTACGTATTCTTGTCCTTATTTTATGCTTTTTCAAGAACTTTGCCGTTCCTTCCGTAGCTTCGATATTGAATCCCAAATCATAGAAACGTTTAACGAGCGGAAGTGCGTCTTCTTTGTCCGCGTCGGCAATCGTCGCAAACACCGTGCCGTAATTCATAACACGCATACCCGACGCTTTAAGCGACTTGTATACCGCACGGTACAGCGTATTGTCATATCCTATCGCTTCACCCGTAGATTTCATTTCAGGCGACAGTACGACGTCAAGTCCCGTAAGTTTCGAATACGAGAACGTAGGCGACTTAACGTACCATCTGTTCTTTCTCGGGTATTCGCCGACGTATCCGAGATCTTTCAGTTTACGTCCGAGCATAACTTTCGTCGCTATATTCGCAACAGCGGCACCCGTGGACTTTGCAAGGAACGGAACAGTCCTGCTGCTTCTCGGGTTGACTTCTATTATATATACCTTACCGTTCTTATCGACGACGAACTGAATATTGAACGGTCCGACGATTTCAAGCTCCACGCCTATTCTCTTCGTGTAGTCTATAATCGTCTTTTGCACGTCTTCCGACAATGAGTATGTCGGATACACACTCATCGAATCGCCACTGTGAACACCCGCACGTTCGATGTGTTCCATAATACCGGGAATAAACACATCCTTACCGTCGCATACCGCGTCCACTTCACACTCCTGTCCCGAAATGTACTTGTCTATCAAAACGGGATGCTTCGGATTAAGTTTAACCGCTTCTTTCAAGAAGCCTTCAAGATGCGGCTCGTCGTATACGATATGCATCATACGTCCGCCCAGCACGAACGAAGGTCTCAAAAGTACGGGATAACCTATGCTTTTTGCCGCTTTCTTTCCGTCCGCGACCGTAAACACCGCATGACCTTCGGGCATCGGAATATTCAACTTGTTAAGCACTTCGATAAACAAATCTCTGTCTTCCGCACGCGCTATACCCTTCGCACTCGTTCCGAGTATCTTTACGCCCGCTTTATCGAGATCGTCCGCAAGGTTTATTGCCGTTTGTCCGCCAAGCGCAACGATTACGCCTTCGGGTTTTTCATAACCGATAACGTTCATAACGTCTTCGTAAGTAAGCGGCTCAAAGTACAACTTATCACTCAGCGTATAGTCCGTCGAAACGGTTTCGGGGTTGTTATTTATTATTATTGCTTCAAAACCGCACTCTTGTATTGCCCATACCGCGTGTACTGTCGAATAGTCAAACTCGACGCCTTGACCTATACGGATAGGTCCGCTACCCAAAACGATAACTTTTTTTCTGTCGCTTATGCGACTTTCGTTCTCGCTCTCGTAAGTCGAATAAAAGTACGGCGTATAGAAATCGAACTCGCTTGCGCAAACATCAACCGTCTTATATACGGGATAAATTCCGTTCTTTTTGCGAAGCTCGTAAATATCCGTGTAAGTCGTTCCCCAGCACTCAGCGATATACTCGTCCGAAAAGCCCCACTTCTTAACCTGTTTTAATACTTCGATATTGTTCTTATTGTTTTTGATAACCTTTTCGAGATTAACGATATTCAATATCTTATCAAGGAAGAATTTATCGATTTTTGTTATTCCGTACAAATAATCAACCGTGACGTCACGACGTAATGCCTCGGCTATTGCAAATATCCTTTCGTCCGTATTCTCGATTATCAAATCTATTAAATCGTGCGTGGACATATCTTTGAGTTTTTTGAGTTCAAGATGGCAAACGCCTATTTCAAGAGACCTTACTGCTTTCAGAAATCCTTCTTCGATAGTTCTTCCGATACTCATTACTTCACCGGTTGCTTTCATCTGCGTATTCAGCTGTCTGTTAGCGGACGAGAATTTATCGAACGGGAATCTCGGGAACTTCAAAACCACATAGTCGAGCGTCGGCTCGAACGATGCGGGAACCGCGCCGATCTTTATTTCGTCAAGATTAAGTCCGCAAGCAATCTTTGCGCTCACTCTTGCAATGGGAAATCCGCTCGCCTTACTCGCAAGCGCAGAACTTCTCGAAACTCTCGGGTTAACCTCTATTACATAATAATCAAACGAAAACGGGTCGAGCGCGAACTGTACGTTACATCCTCCCTCTATCTTTAACGCTCTTATTATATTGAGAGCCGCTTTTCTGAGCATTTGATATTCGGTATTTGTAAGCGTTTGACAAGGCGCAACGACCATACTGTCGCCCGTGTGTATACCTACGGGGTCTACGTTTTCCATACTGCATACGGCGACCGCGGTATCGTTCTTATCACGCATAACTTCAAATTCTATTTCTTTATAACCCTTAATCGACTTTTCGATAAGTATTTGCGTCACGGGCGATAACTTCAAACCGTGCTTTGCAAGCTCGGTAAGCTCTTCGTCATTGTCTGCAAAACCGCCACCCGTACCGCCTAACGTAAACGCGGGACGAACGATAATCGGGTATCCGACGTCGCGAGCCGCCGCAAGAGCTTCTTCTACCGTACTCGCCGTATGTGAAGTCAAAATCGGTTCGCCTATCTCTTCGCAAAGGTCCTTAAAAAGCTGTCTGTCCTCCGCCTTCGATATAGCGTCGTACGACGTTCCGAGCATTTCGACCTGACACTCTTCGAGAATACCTTTTTTGGTAAGCTGCATACCGAGATTGAGTCCCGTTTGTCCGCCGATTGAACATATAATTCCGTCGGGACGTTCGTATCTTATGATTTTCGCTACGTGTTCAAGATCGAGCGGCTCCATATAAACTTTATCCGCCATCTTCGTATCCGTCATAATCGTAGCGGGGTTACTGTTTACGAGTACGACTTCATACCCCTCTTCTTTGAGAGCGATACACGCCTGAGTACCCGCATAGTCAAACTCCGCCGCCTGTCCTATAACGATAGGACCGCTTCCTATTACCATAATCTTTTTAATATCTGTTCTCTTGGGCATTGCCTTTTCCTCCCACAACTTTATCTACTGCGCCGAAAAACTCTTTATATACGTCCCCGCCGTCAGATATGTAATACATCGTGGCGAATACGCCGTTTTCCTTATCTTCAAAAAACTCTGCCGTATCGTCAAGCACGTTGACTTGCGTAACGGTCAAACCCGACTTATTGATACTGTCCTTATCTGCCGAATAAGCATGGTTTTGAACGTGAAACTCTATTTTGTTATCCGAAAGTCTTCTTATCGGATGATTTGCCCCCCTATGCCCGCATTTTAGTTTATACATCTTAACTCCGTACGCAAGCGCGATAAGTTCCGCGCCCAAACACTCGCCGAGTACGGGGAGTTTGCCTTTTAATTCCTTAATCGTCTCGATAACTTCGGGAACAAGTCTCGGATCCCCGGGACCGTCGCTTATCAAAATACCGTCGGGATTGTATTTCATTATCGTATCTATATCCGTGTTGTACGGTACGATAACCACGTTTGCCCCCATATTTTGAAGAGCCTTTATCGTACTGCGTCTTATTCCGCAATCTACGGCAAGAATCGTATATTTCGGATTTTTCGTACGAACGTACCATATTTTTTTGGAAGTAACTACGTCAACGGGTTTTTCATCGGGCTTATAATTTTTTATTTCTTCAAGACACTCCTTAACGTTTCTGTCGGCGTCGGTAACCATTGCAAGCATCGTGCCTTCACTTCTTATTATTCTGAATAACTCTCTCGTGTCTATTCCGCTGATTCCGGCAACGTTGTTATCAATCATAACTTCGCTTATTGTCTTCGTATATCTGAAATTCGAAGGGGTATCGTTGTATTCGCGAACGATTAACGCCGCGACGTCGAACCAGCTGCTTTCATAGTCGTCGTCCGCAAGACCGTAATTGCCGATAAGCGGATAACTCATAACCACCATTTGTCCTCTGTACGACGGATCGCTCAGTATTTCTTGATATCCGACCATCGAAGTATTGTAGATCAGTTCGGCAATCTGCGTCTTGTCGCTTCCGAAACCTTTACCGTAGTAGACTTTGCCGTTTTGTAAAACAAGCATTTTGTCTTTCATTGCAATCCTCCTAATATCTGTAAATTACTTTTCCTTGTTTTATCGTTAACTTATTGAATCCGAAAAGTTTTTCGCTTATGTACGGCGAATTGTGACTTTTCGAAACAATATCGTTTCTCAAATACTCGCGTTCACGTTCAATATCGAGTACGGCAATATCCGCGATTTGTCCGACGTCAATCGTCGAATACGGCAGATTAAACCTTTCGGCAGGATTAATCACACACCAATTAATCATATCCGATATATCGGCAACTCCCGTGCGAATAAGTTTTGTATATACGAGTGGCAGCATCGTTTCAAAACCGATTATGCCGTTCGGTGCGTCTTCGTATGCTCTTGCCTTTTCTTCGTCGCTGTGCGGCGCATGGTCGGTTGCAATTACGGTCGCAACGCCTTTTAATAGCGCGTTAACGGTTGCTTCCCTATCGTCCCGACTTCTCAACGGCGGCGCCATCTTAAAGTTCGGATTGTTTTTAATCATATCTTCGTCCATAAAGAGATGATGCGGAGTTACTTCGCAAGTTACGTCCAGACCGCTCTTTTGCGCACGCTCTATAAGTTCGAAACTTTCGGCGCAGGATATATGACAAAAATGGTATTTGCATCCCGTCTCTTTGACGAGAGCAAGCTCGCGTTCAACTGCTTTATACTCGGCTTCTCTCGAATCGTTGTACTCTTTCGCTTCCGCGTGGGACGCTATTATGCTCTTGCCTTTAATCAATTCCATAGCGCGCTTCAAGAGTTTAAGATTTTCAAATCCCGCTCCGTCGTCGCTGAAACCTTTTACTTTATTTATCAAACCTTCGATGTCGGCAAGTTCAATTCCTTTCTCACCGCAGGTTACCGCACCGAACGGATACACCGATATTACCGCGTCGCGTTCAATACGCGCTTTCACGTCGTTATAGTGTTCAACGCTATCGACTGCGGGGTTCGTATTCGGCATAGCCATAACTGTTGTTATTCCGCCCGCCGCCGCGCTGTAAGTACCCGTCGCAATCGTTTCCTTATACTCGAATCCCGGTTCGCGCAGATGTCCGTGTACATCTACCGCCCCGGGAATTATCAAACAACCTTTTACGTCGTATACGCTTTCATTTGCGCTATCGTCGATGTTATCTCCGATCTCCGCAATATATTTACCCGATATTCGGACGTCCTTTTTCTCAACGCGTCCGTTTTTTACTATCTTTCCGCCCTTTAATATCATAGTTTTCCTTCAAACACCATTGATATTACAGCCATACGTATATATACGCCGTTACGCATCTGCTCGAAAATTCTGCTCTTTTTATGCTCGACTACGCTGTCCGCTATCTCAACGCCACGGTTAACGGGTGCGGGATGCATAATGATTGCGTCTTTCTTCATCCTGTCCGCACGCGCTTTCGTCATACCGTACAAAGAGTGATAATCGTCTTTTGACATTTCGATAACGTCGGCGTGACGCTCGAACTGTACGCGCAATAAGTTTACTATATCGCAAGTGTCAACGGCTTGATCGAGAGTAATACGCGGCGCAGTATCGTCGATAAATATTTCGGGACCCACGATAGATACGTCCATATTGAGACGCTTCATAACTTCAGCGTTACCGTGCGCGACGCGTGAATGCGCTATATCTCCGACAAGCGCTATTTTAAGTCCGTCAAACTTACCGAAACGTTCATATATCGTCATTAAATCGAGTAACGTTTGCGTCGGATGATCGGCAGTCCCGTCGCCCGCGTTGAATATCGGGATATTCACGTTTTCAAGCTCTTTGTAAAATTCATTTTGAGAGTGTCTTATTATGACGCCGTCCACTCCGAGATACTCGAAAGTTTTGACCGTATCGTACAGTGATTCACCTTTTGCTATACTCGAACCTATACTCGAAAAACCTATGGGCGTAATCCCAAGATTAAGCATTGCGACCTGAAAACTGTACTGCGTACGCGTGGAATTTTCAAAAAATAAGGTCACCATTTTCTTATCGGGAAAAGAGGTGACCTTACTGCTATCATTTTTGAAAGAAACAGCTGTATCGATAATACTTTGTATAATATTCGGCGAAAGCCCTTTCAAAGTCAATAAACCGTTCATCCTATACTCCTTAAATTCGCGTTACGACGTACGTCCGCGCAACTAACCTTATCAATTATATCAAAACACTTTTTCGTTGTAAATAATTTTTATATATATAACACATATATTTTTATTTTATTCACAACATAAAATACCGCTCGTGCAACCGAGCGGTAAAATCGTTATTTTGAAATTTCGGCGCGACAACGAGCACATAGCGTCGGATGCTCCGAACTTTGCCCGACAGTCGTCGAGTACATCCAACAACGTTCGCACTTTTCGCCGTCCGCGACGCTTACGAAAACTTTTAGTCCTTGAACGTTTTCACCGTTCAAAGCGTCAATCGGCGCATTGTCAGTCTTTTCGACGGCAAGTCCGGAAACGATACACGCCGTCATAATATCTTCGCTGTTTGCTTTGATAAAATCATAGGTTTCGCCGTCAGCATAAAGCGTGACTTTCGCTTGAAGCGAGTTGCCGATAAGTTTTGCGTTACGAGCCTCTTCAAGCGCCTTTGCAACGTCAGCCTTAATTGCCGCCGTCTTTTCCCATCTCTTATCGATTTCCGCATCGTCATACTTTGCATTATACTTCGGGAAAGAGTTAAGTTGAACGCTTAACACATTGTCGGAAGATTTATGCGGCATATAATCCCAAATCTCTTCACTCGTAAAAGGAAGTATCGGAGTGACTATTTTGACAAGAGCGTCGATTATCGTAAACATCGCTGTTTGCGCGCTGCGTCTTTTTACGCTTGTTTCCCGTGACGTGTATAGTCTGTCCTTAATAATATCGAGATAATTATTGCTCATATCGACAACGCAGAAATTATAAAGCTCGTGAACGATTGCGTGAAATTCGTACGATTTGAATTTTTCGTGAACAAACTTAACAAGTTGATTCAAACGTCCCAAAGCCCACTTGTCTATATCAAGCATATCTTTATAAACCACACTGTCGGTATCGGGATTGAATCCGTTCAGATTGCCGAGTATAAATCTTGCCGTATTTCTTATCTTACGGTACATTTCGGATATTTGCTTGAATATATCTTTGGACACTCTTATATCGCCCGTATAATCGGACGCGGCGACCCAAAGTCTCAGAATATCCGCGCCGTACTCTTTAACGACGTCGTTCGGGTCTATTCCGTTTCCGAGAGATTTACTCATCTTTCTGCCCTGCCCGTCCACAACGTATCCGTGAGATACGACTTGCTTATAAGGTGCTTTGTCAAATACGGCGACCGATGTCAAAAGAGATGACTGAAACCACCCTCTGAACTGATCGGAGCCTTCGAGATAAAGGTCTGCGGGCGGATTACCCATAACGTCTTGCCTACTCTTGAACACAGCGGCGTACGAAGAACCCGAATCGAACCATACGTCCATAATATCGGTTTCTTTGTCAAAAACTTTTCCGCCGCATCCGCAAGTCTTATGCGCGTCGTCAACATATCGGAGCAACTCGTCAACGGTTTTCGTATACCACGCGTTGCTACCGTCCGTTTCAAAACACTTTGCTATACTTTCGAATACTTCTTTATTGATAAGCGGTTTTCCGCATGTTTTACAGTACACTATCGGAATCGGAACGCCCCAGCTTCTCTGTCTCGATATACACCAGTCGCTTCTGTCAACCACCATTTTACTCAAACGGTTTTCACCCCAATCGGGAAGCCACTTGACTTTCGCAATCTCTTTAAGAGCTTTATCACGAAACGCGTCGATTGATACGAACCACTGTTCCGTAGCTCTCATAATTACAGGCTCTTTGCATCTCCAACAGTGCGGATATTGATGCTTGATATGCATTGTTGCAAACAAATATCCGTTATCTTTGAGCCACTCGACGATTACGGGACTTGACTTTTCATAGAATTGTCCCGCGAATATTCCCGCTTCTTCCGTCTGCACTCCCTTACCGTTAACGGGAACGACTATTCCTATTTCTTTGTAATTTCTGCACACATTATAGTCGTCGATACCGAAGCCGGGCGCAGTGTGTACGCAACCGGTACCCGCGTCGAGCGTAACGTGATTTCCGACGATTACCAAAGACGTTCTGTCAAGAAACGGGTGTTTGCAAGTAACGTATTCGAGCTGTTTACCTTTCAAAGAACCGAGTACTTTGTAATCTTCAACGTTTGCCGCTTTCATTACGCCGTTTAAGAGTTCGTGCGCTATAACAAGCACTTCGTCTTTAACGCTTACGAAGTCATAGACGAAATCGGGATTTAACGAAATCGCAAGGTTTCCGGGCAACGTCCATGCGGTAGTCGTCCAGATAAGGAAACTTACTTTTTTATCCTTACCGATAACGCCGCTTATTACTCCCTTGTCGTCAGCAACGGGAAATTTAACGAAAATCGAATCGCTGTCGTCTTCCTGATATTCGATTTCGGCTTCCGCAAGTGCCGTTCCGCATATAGGACACCAGTATACGGGCTTCAATCCTTTATAGATATATCCCTTATCCGCCATTGCGCCGAATATTCTTATCTGTTCGGCTTCGAATTCGGGCTTTAACGTTAAATACGGCTTGTCCCAGTCCGCTCTTACGCCGAGACGTTCAAAAGACGCAGCCTGAATCTTCTGATATTTAAGCGCAAGGTCGCGGCAAGCGTCGCGGAAAGCGACAATACCCACTTCATCCTTACGGAGTTTCTTTTCTTTTATAGCTCTCAATTCTATCGGAAGTCCGTGCGTATCCCAGCCGGGGATATACGGCACATAATAACCGTTCATCGAATAATATTTGACGATAATATCTTTAAGACACTTATTAAGTGCCGTACCTAAATGTATATCTCCGTTTGCATACGGAGGTCCGTCGTGTAATATGAATTTGGGACAATTCTTATTCATTTCAAGCTGCTTTTCATAAATCTTGTCCCTTTGCCAACGCTCTATGAAATCGGGTTCCTTTTGCGGAAGATTAGCCCGCATCGAAAATTCGGTTACGGGTAAATTAATAGTTTCGTTGTAATCCATAAAAATCGCTCCCTAATAATTACGATAAATAATAACGGTTAAAAGTATAACATACGCAAAAGCGTCGTGTCAATTTTTAACCGCGATTTACGTTAAAATATCAAAAATTTTTTACCGACTCTGTTATCAACTTTTTCAATTTATCTTTGTTCTCGGCAGCTACGCGCTCAACTTCCGCCTGTGATAACTTCGCGCCGTTTAATTGTTTCCCGGCAACGTTTGTAACGCACGTAATTCCCGCTACTCTCATACCCGCGTGTTTTGCGACGATTGCCTCGCTTGCCGTACTCATACCTACCGCGTCCGCGCCGATTATCTTCAAGACGTTGACTTCCGCCGGCGTCTCGTATTGCGGACCGTACAACTGCGCATACGAACCGCATTTTATATCGATACCGTATTTTTTTGCGGCAGATAAAATGATTTCTTTCAACTCCCGATCGTAAACTACGCCCATATCGGGAAAACGCGGACCGAATTCTTCGATGTTTTCACCTATAAGCGGCGACCTTACGAACATTGTTATATGATCGTCGATAAGCATAATATCGCCGGGAGTAAATTCTTGATTTATACCGCCCGAAGCGTTAGTCAACAAAACGTTTTTTGCTCCGAGGCGTTTTGCAATGCGGATAAAAAACGAAGTCTCCGTTTCGTTATATCCCTCATACATATGAATACGTCCGCTCAAAAGTAAGACTTTTTTACCGCAAAGCGTTCCTATGGACAGTAACTTTCTATGACCGTCAACGTATGATTTCTTAACGAAATTTACGAGATTTCCGTATGTTTCGGCGTATTCTTCAACGAATTCCTCTCCGAGAACACCGTCATAACCCGACCCCAAAACAATAACGGTTTCGGGCTCTGTTTTCGTGTGCTTCCGTATTAGGTTTTCACATTTATTCAACGCCTTTATATATTCTTTTTTATTCATAATCTCCCCCTGAAAAATTCGACGGTTTACCGTTTGAAATCAATTTTTCAAAACCGTTTCTTTCAAATAAACAATAAGTTTATCACGAACGTTTTCGTCTCTTAACGCACAGTCGACAGACGCTTGCATATATCCCGTTTTATCTCCGACATCGTAACGTCTTCCTTCGAACTCATATGCATAAACCCCCGAAAGCTCGGCAAGTCTCGCTATTCCGTCCGTCAAATACAACTCTTTATTCGGCGCAAGTTTTGCGGATAAATTTTCAAGCTCGTCGAATATATCCGGCGTCAACACATATCTTCCCATACTCGCAAGCGTACTCGGCGCGTCTTCAACTTTCGGCTTTTCAACGAAAGCCTTTACTTCGCTATACCTACCTTTAACGAGACCCGGCTTGAC
>ONBF01000019.1:0-11954 GCA_900315995.1 uncultured Eubacteriales bacterium | reverse complement strand
CGTCGTATCATACGCGTCGATAAGTTGCTTAATACACGGCTTATCAGGCGAAAAAATAAGATCGTCACCGTAAAGCACGGCAAACGGCTCGCCCCCGACGAACGTTTTCGCATTTAATATTGCGTCACCCGATCCGCGCATCGACTGCTGTCTTATATAGTACACGTTGGCAAGCTCGGCGATACTTTTGATTTGCTCGTATTCTTTGATTTTACCTGCCGATTTCAATAAATTTTCCATCTCGTAGGAACGGTCGAAATGATCTTCGATTGCTTTCTTGTATTTGTTTGTAACGATAAGAATATCGGTAATTCCCGACGCCGCAATTTCTTCAACTATAAATTGAAGAGTCGGTTTATCGAATATCGGAAGCATTTCTTTCGGCATTGCTTTCGTATACGGTAAAAACCTTGTTCCGAAACCGGCTGACGGAATAACTGCTTTTCTGACTTTTTTCATGCGCCCTCGCAAATCGTTTTTTATTTATTATATATGTATCCGCGCTATTTTGCAACATCTTTGTATAAGTGCTATAATGTATAAGATGGAACGAATAATTCTACACTGCGACCTTAATAATTTCTACGCGTCCGTTGAAACACTTTTGAACCCCGAATTTCGCGATAAACCGCTTGCAGTCTGCGGCGATCCTAAACTTCGTCACGGCGTGGTACTCGCAAAATCGTATCCCGCCAAAGCCTGCGGCGTAAAAACGGGCGATACGGTAAACGAGGCTCGCAGAAAATGTCCCGATATAATCTTTACCCCGCCCCATCACTCTTTATACGCCGATTATTCGAGAAAAGTATTTGAAATTTACACGCGCTTTACGGACAGAGTGGAACCTTTCGGGTTAGACGAATGCTGGCTTGACGTTACG
Organism: uncultured Eubacteriales bacterium; assembly: GCA_900315995.1. Classification (GTDB taxonomy): domain Bacteria; phylum Bacillota; class Clostridia; order Christensenellales; family RUG350; genus RUG350. The sequence continues at coordinate 11,074 of ONBF01000019.1, read as the reverse complement.
GCAAGCACAAAGTTATTCGGCGACGGTAAAACTATTGCCGACAATATAAGAGAAATAATCAAAACAGAAATCGGATTGACCGCGTCCGTAGGCGTATCTTTCAACAAGATTTTCGCAAAACTCGGAAGCGATATGAAGAAACCCGACGCTACCACTTTGATTACAAGAGATAATTTCAAAGAAAAAATTCGTCATCTCAACGCGAACGAACTTATAATGATAGGCTCCAACACATATAAAAAACTCAATGATCTCAATATCTTCACAATAGGAGATTTAGCTGACGCCGACATCAATCTTATGAAAAAAAATTTCGGAATAATCGGTGAAAAACTCGTGCTTAACGCCCGCGGTGAAGATACGACTCCCGTATCTCTCGCAAGCGACATTACTCCCCCGAAGAGTATAGGACACGGCACCACTTTGAAAGCGGACGTGCACTCTTTCAGCGAAATAAAACCCGTTATCGTAGCCCTTTCGGAAATGGTCGCAACCAGGCTAAGACGGCACGATATGCTTACCGACGGTATACATCTTCATATCAAAGACAATACGTTTAACGGAATAAGCAAACAGACGTTACTGCCTTTTTATACCGACAGCGCAACCGATATATCGGACGCAGTCTGCGATTTGTTTCAAAAGATTTACAATTTCAATAATCAACTGCCCGTACGTATGCTGTCCGTATCGGTATACAACTTAACGAAACGCGACGAAGGCGTGCAAACAAATATGTTCGAAAATAATAAATACAGTCAAATGGAACATAGCGTCGATAAAATAAGAGAGCGTTACGGTTACGGCATATTAAAGCGCGGAATACTTCTCGAAAACACTTTTTTGTGCGACAATATGAAACCTTTCGACGACGACGAAATACCGTTCAAACGCAAATAAAAACAATATCGATTCAGTCCGCCCATACGTTAATCAAACTCGTTTCTCGTGTTTATTATTGCTTTGTCAGGCGAAGATTTCTCAAAACTTTTCTAAAATTTAAGTTCTTCTTTTACTTTTTTATAGTATTCGAGAGTGTCTTTCAATTTATTTTCATTTCGACCGCTTGCGGTAATGAATAAAGGATTGAGTGTTTTACCCGTTTCGTTTGTAATAATTTGCGTCGATTCGTTTGATATATTTGCGGTTTGTCGTGAAATTCCGATATTTCCGTCGAAACATTTGATATTTTGAAATATTAACTTAATGTAATATTCCGCAAATAAAAAATGTGTACAACCGAATACGACGGAATCGTATCCGTTCAAATACGAAAGATGCGTTTTTATATAATTTTCCGCTTTTTCAAAATCGGGCGCGACGCGCTCGAGAATTTTTACAAGTTCATCTTCGGCAAAAACATCAATCCGTTTATTTCCGTTAATCAAGCATTTAAGCCGCGCGCTTCGCGCGGTGACGCTCGTTGCAATAACGGCAATTTTACCATCGCTTAAAAGAGCGGGCTTTACGGCAGGCTCGCTGCCGACGAGTTTTGCCTTTATATTATTATCACATATGCCTTTAACCGCCGCTGTCAACGTATTGCAAGCAATAACGACGATTTCACAGCCGAGACTTTCAAGGTATCCTATATCACGCATCCCGAAACTTCTTATTTTATCGAGCGGTTTATCTCCGAAAGGCGCGTTTACGTCGTCCGCAAAATAAACGAATTGCGCATACGGAATTGTTTTCATTAATTCATAAAGCACACTGATACCGCCGATTCCACTGTCTATTACACCGATTTTCATACAAATAGTAATGATTAATCGGCATAAAATATACTTATTCGAGTGCTTTATCCATAACTTCCGCAAGAATCGCAGAAGTTTCCGCGATTATCGAATTGATGTTTTTCGGAGTAACAATCAAGCGGGACAGTTCCTCTGCGTCGCCGCCATGCGAAACGCCGTCGAAATCTTTCAAAAGATTAAATGCGGAAACCACAGTCGGAACTCCGAGCGCAATAACGGGAAGGTTAAGCGTTTCGGAACATATCGGAACGTTTATCGTTCCTACGCCCGAACCCGCGGCAATTCCCGTATTCGTCAACTGATACACTTTACCTATTCTGCCGTAACTTCTCGCGGTAAGCGCGTCTATACAAATAACGCAGTCAGCTGACGTAACGCTCACAATACCCGACACCGCGTCGTAAGAAGAAATATTCGTAAGTGCTTCGACGTACGGGAAGAATTTTATCGTTCTTTCGGTCAGTTTTACTTTGCGAACCGTTTCGTATCCGAGCGAATCGGACGTCATATACGGATTGCCGATTGCAACCAATAAAATCTTATCGTAACGATCAACGTACGTTTTAAGCTCACGAGAAAGCTTGTCTGTAAGTTCGTTGCTTTTGCCTTCTATACTGAAATAATCGCCTTTGATTATATTAAGTCTTAACGAATCTTCCTCGCTTACGGTGCATTTTCTGTACTTGATACCGTTCTCGACGCGCTCGTTGAAGCCCTCGAAGTTATCCGCAGTTTCGAAAAATAACGAATTATTCATAAAACTATTTTGCGTAAAACTTACGATAATAATATGAATTGCGAAAAATTCGATGTAAAATATCGGTTTTTCATTAAAAAACGAAAAATTCCTTTTACAAAATTATATTAAATGTTTGCAAAAATACGGTTATTATGTTAAACTACATAAGAAAGAAATTTAAGGAGTTATTTATGCCTAACATCAAATCACAAGTTAAAAGACTTAAAGTTACAGCAAGACAAGACGACGAGAACACGCGCATCCGCACTTTCGTTCGTAATCAGATCAAGAAATTCAATGCCGCAATAGAGGCAAAAGACGTAGAGAAAGCGAAAGCCCTTCTTCCCGAAACCGTTTCCGCTATCGATAAAGCAAAATGCATTTATCACAAGAATACGATTTCGCGTAAAAAGGCACACGTCAGCAAAGCATTAAGCGATTTGGAAGCGTCTTTGAAAGCCTGACGCGAGCGGAAACCGAAAGGCTTCGGCAGTCCGAAGCCTTTTTTTGTTACATTTCTATTTTGTATTTCTATATCGAAAACGCAATCATACCGAGTGCCGCTGATATTATCATAACAAGATACGCGGACATTTTTTTATTGAAAATCTTTTTATATCCGAATAATACCGCAATCACCGTCGCCGCAACGATAACGGCTCTGTAATCGAATACAAAACCGCCGTTTATCAAAACCGTAACTTTCAACAACAGCGAAACGCCTGTGGCGCATATCAAAGCGCAAATGACGGGTAAAACGCCCTTAAACGCTCCTTCGACCATCGTATTTTTTGACTTTTTATTAAAAAACAGCATTATCGACGATATGACAATAAACGACGGCATTACGACGCCGAGCGTCGCTACGATACTTCCCAAAACGCCCGCTTGACTGTATCCGACAAACGTCGCAACATTAATCGCAAACGCTCCGGGCGTCGCCTCGCTTATTCCTATAAAATTCAATAAGGTTTCCTCGTCGAGCCAGCCCATACCAACGACCGTTTCACGAATAAGCGGAATCATAGCGTATCCGCCGCCGAACGTAAACAAACCTATCTTAAAAAAATTCCAAAACAGGAGTAAGTAAATCATAACTTTCTCCCGAATGTTTTTTTATCTTGCAAAAACGCTATACCGACTATAATTCCGATGAGCAAAAGCGCAATCGACGAAACGCAGCAGTTTTTCGTATACGCTGTTTCCGATTTTATTAAGCATACCTATACCGACCGAACATATGAGAATACTCGCTCCGATTCTTACGCCCTTAAACGCCGCCGCAACGAGCGGATACGTCATAAACTCATTAAGGAATAAAGATATTGCGAGAATAATCATAAACGACGGCATTACCACTCCGAGCAATGCGAAAATCGATCCCTTTATTTTACACATCTTATATCCGATTGCGGTGGCGGCGTTTACGGACACGGGACCGGGAGTCAATTCGGAAATCGCAACGATTCGCATAAGTTCCGTTTTGTCTATCCAACCTTTTTTTTCGACAATTTCACGTTCCATTAAAGCAATCATCGCATATCCGCCGCCGAACGTAAACAAGCCTATCTTGAAGAAGGCTGAAAACAACATAAAAATATTAACTTTTTTTGTTGCATTTCCCGATTGTTTCAATTTATCTGTTTACCTTTTTTGACAATGAAATTTTATCGACACGGCAAAACAGTATCATACTGCTTTTATTCACTCATATTCAGCATTTCGATAAACTTCTCTTCGTCAATGATTTCGATATTTGATTTTTGGGCTTTTTCGAGTTTCGAGCCTGCGTCTTTACCGCAAACGACGAGATTTACCGACTTATTTATATTGTCGGCGACCGTGCCTCCGTTTAGTTCTATAAGTTCCGCCGCTTTACTGCGTTTGAAATGTTCGAGACTTCCCGTCAATACGACAACCCGTCCGCTGAATACGCCTTCGCGTTTTTCCGATTCGACAAACTCTATCCCAACGGCGAGCAAACCGTCCACAAGACGCAGATTATCTTCGTTCTTAAAATATTCGACAACGTTATCGGCAGTAATATCGCCGAAGTCGGCAAGTTCCGCTATTTCGCCGAAAGTCGCGTTTTTGATTGCGTCGATAGTCTTGAAGCGTTCGGCTAAACTCTTGGCGGCTTTTTTACCGACGCCGTTTATTCCGAGTGCGTATATAAATCTCGACAATTCGGTCTTTTTGCTTTTGTTGACGGCTTCTATCGTATTGTTTATTTTCTTATCCTTGAAGCCGTCGAGATCTTTAAGGTCGTCGACAGTCAGTTTATATAAATCGAGCGGCGAATCAACGCCGAGTTCGAGATACATTTGTTCGGCTGTCTTTTCGCTTATACCCTCTATATCGAGCGCGTCTTTTGAACAAAAGTGTTCGAGTTTAGAAACTATTTGCGAGCTGCAATTCTTCTTGTTCGAACAATATATAAACGTGTCGTCATATATAAGATCCGAATTACATACGGGACACTTCGTGGGTTTCGGCACGTCGCGCGACTCTGCGGTATATTCCGCAACGCCCGTAATTTCGGGAATAACGTCGTTTGACCGTCTTACGAATACTCTGCTCCCGATTTTTATCCCTTTACGCAAAATCTCTTTGTAGTTATTTAGAGTCGCGCGTTTAACGGTTACGCCGCCTATATCGACAGGTTCAAGTACGGCAAGCGGATTGAGTTTACCCGTGCGTGACACCTGCCATACAACGTCTTTCAGTTCGGTAGTCATTTCTTCCGCCTTAAACTTGTACGCCATTGCCCAGCGCGGAAATTTTTCGGTAAACCCCGCCCGTTCTCTGTCGGCGACGCTGTTTAATTTGATAACCGCACCGTCTATTAAATAATCGAGACTTTCGCGCTTACTCTCTATTTTATTTATTTGATTTACGACTTCGCCTATATCGTCAGCCTGCGCAAAGTACTCTCCGACGTTAAAACCGTATTCCTTTAAGAAATCGTGCATTTCTTTCTGCGACGAAAACTCTCTGTCCGAATAACCGATATTGTAAAATATTATTTCGAGTTTACGCTCTGCGGTTTCCTTTGCGTCGAGATTCCTTATTGCGCCGGCAGCCGCGTTACGCGCGTTTTTCAGTTGCTCGTCGTGCGTTGCGTTGTATTCGGCAAGCGATGACAAAAGCATTATCGCCTCTCCTTGCGCTTCGACAGTCCCTTTATATTCTATTACGGTAGGCACGCTCTTAACGGTACGCACTTGTTCGGTTATCACTTCTCCCGTTACACCGTCTCCGCGCGTCGTCGCAATATCGAGTTTTCCGTTTTTATACGTCAAACTTACCGTCAAACCGTCATACTTGTTCTCGACCGTAAAATCGGGTTTCCTGCCGATAAGTTTGGTAAGGCGTTCGAACCACGCGTATAACTCCTCGTGCGTTCTGCATTTATCCAGACTGTACAGTCTTTTAAGATGTTTGTGCTTCTGAAATTTGGCTTTGACGGCTCCGCCGACGCGACGCGTCGGAGAATCGGACAATACGATTCCCGTCTCTTTTTCGAGACGTAAAAGTTCGTCGTACAGTCTGTCGTACTCCGCGTCCGACACCGTCGGCGCGTCGTTATCGTAATACTCTCTCGCATACTTATTAAGCAGATTTACAAGTTCGCGCATTTCCATAATTAACTCCTATCGAATAAGTTCGAGTGGCGCGGCAGCCAGTGATAAATTTTTGATTCCCGCGCCCGCGAACGCCACTTGCACCGTCTTGCTTTCGCCCGTACCTGCGACCGCAATAATCGTTCCGTCCCCGAATTTCGGATGCCTTACCTTTGCGCCCAAAACGTAATCGGTATAATTTTTCATCTCGGTGTGTTTTTCTTCCGTAACTATATGCGACGTCGCGATTTTCGGTTGGTATCCGCCTAACGACCGACGCCCGTTATCTTCCGAATATGTATTTTGTTTGATACCGATTATCTCTCCGATAAATCTGCTCGGCGAATAATTCTCCATATGACTGAACCTGAACCGTGACCCCGCGTACGTCAAATACAATCTCTCTTCGGCGCGCGTAACGGCAACGTATAATACGCGACGTTCTTCTTCAAGTTCTTTTTTATCGTCTTTGCTCTTAGCGGCGGGGAATATCCCCTCTTCCAGTCCCACTACGAATACAACTTTGAATTCAAGCCCTTTTACCATATGTATCGTGGAAATGGTGACGTAGTCCGACTCGTCGGCTTCGTCCGCGTCGGACATCAGCGAAATCCCTTCGAGAAAGTCCGAGAGAGTGGCGTCGGGCAGCTGCGCCGCATACTCGCTCGTCGCTTCGATAAACTCTTGTATATTGAGAAGTCTGTTCTTGTCTTCTTCGCTGCCCGACGAATACGCCTGCTTGAAACCTATCTTATCGACTGCGTATTTGACGTAATCTTCAAAATTCATATTGTCAGCGTTTTGAATAAGATCGGACAAAAGGTCTCTGAAATCTTTAACTTTGTTGACAAGCGGCGCGGGCATACCGTCTACCGTATCTATACCGAGTACAAAATCGATTAGCCGCATATCGTTATCTTCGCAGTATGCAAGCATACGCTCTACCGCCGTGTCGCCTATACCGCGTTTCGGCGTATTGATAATTCGCAGTAACGAATCGGTATCGCGCGGATTATTGACTACTTTAAGATACGCCGTCACGTCCTTAATCTCTTTACGTTCATAAAACTTAAAACCGCCGAAAACTTTATACGGTATACGGTAAACGTTAAGATAGTCTTCGAAAACTCTTGTTAAGGCGTTAAGTCTGCATAGTATGGCGCAATCACGCGGTTTATAACCCTTGTTTCTTATTAAATTATCGATAGTGCTTATAACGTATTCGGCTTCCGCTCTGTCGCTGTAATTGTCCTTAATCTCTACGCGTACGCCATCTTTCTTGTCCGTCCATAACTCTTTCGGGTGACGTAAAGAATTATTCTTGATAATTTTGTTCGCGACTTCGAGTATCGGCGTCGTACTCCTGTAATTCTGTTCGAGTTTATAGACTTTTGCACGCGGATACTCTTTATTGAAATCGAGAATATTGCCTACGTCCGCTCCGCGCCAGCTGTATATACTCTGATCGTCGTCGCCCACGACGAATATATTGCCGTGCTTTTTCGACAGAAGTTTCGCAAGCAGAAACTGTATTCTGTTTGTATCCTGAAACTCGTCTATGTGTATATACTTAAACCTTTCCTGATACTTATTCAAAACGTCCGAATTATTGACGAACAACTCGCACGTTTTCAAAAGCAGGTCGTCGAAGTCCATACAGTTGTTTTCTTTGAGTTCGGTTTCATACTTTCTGTATATCGAACAAATAAGTTCAATATCGGCTTCACTGTCGCCCTTGTATCTCTCGTACTCGTCGGGTGACAGTGCAAGTTTTTTGGCTTCACCGATGTGAAACGTCACCGTCTTGCCGAAATTCTTGTCTTCTATATGTTTCTCGCTTATTATTCTTTTGATAAGTCTGTCGGTATCGACTTCCGTATATATCGAAAACTTTGAGTTATATCCTATACGCTCGCCGAATTCACGCAAGATACGCGCGCACATCGAGTGAAACGTCGAAATCCATATTCCGCAGTCGCCTACCATATTGTCAAGTCGTTCCCGCATTTCTTTGGTCGCCTTGTTCGTAAACGTGATTGCGAGAATATTATACGGATCAACGTGATTATGCTCGATAAGATAGGCGATACGATAAGTAAGTACTCTCGTCTTGCCGCTGCCCGCTCCCGCAAGCACGAGAACCGCGCCTTCCGTATCCGTTACGGGCGCAAGCTGCGCTTCATTAAGTTCATTTTCAAAATTTATCATATATTAATAATATCATTATTACCGTTATAAAGCAATAATAGTTAACCGAATAAATAATTAAAGCCACTCGTTTAAGAGCGGCTTTAATTATTTATAATATTCTCGCTTGACTTATTTATTTTTTATGCACGTCACCGGACGGATTCCGTAATACGCGGCGTTAACGTCGTCACAGTTACTGCCCACTCCTGATCTTAAATCAAGATCCCGGTATCCTATAGTTCCGTCATATCCCACAAAATTAATACGAATCGTGTTTCGTCCCGACGATGTTCTGAGCCAGTACGTTCCGTTTCCGTTAGAAGCTTTATACGCCCCTTGCGCCGCTGCATAATCCGTAACAGGTGTTGCGGCATTTTCAGGTTGCTGTAACATTTGATCTGGCTTATAACCCGAATTCCAAGTTCCGTCTTGATTATAGTAATCGTATTTATAACCTGTCAGTTCTTGATACGAAGGAAGCCAAATATAATTATTCTCCAAAGCTTTATTACCAAGCGGAACATCATTACCGCAATTTTGGGGATCCGAATATGTTATATCGCGCGTGGAAAATGTTCTTTCTGTTCCTTCTTTTTCTTCTATTTTGACATAATTGCCGTCACTGTTTTTTTCATAATAATACCCTGTTGAACCAATAAAGCCCCATGTACTATAATCGCCCTTATAATAGTCCCACCCGCCGTTTCTTGTTAACGTAGTGTTTTGAATAAGGTCAAGCTCATCTGAGGAAAATGCAGTCATAGCAAAAGTCCCTTCACTCCACTTTCCCGAATTGTCCTTAACGCCGAGCCACTGTTTAATTTCGCTTGCCTGCCAATTATTCGCAAAGATATTAGTTCCGCTAACGTATTTTAATGGTACTATGTTATAGTCAGACGGCGTAGTAGGCACGGATCCGTCGTTTGATACAATAATTCCGGTATAAGTTTCCGTATCATCCAATGAAGTTTGATATGCTTGCGCGTCAAGTATATTGCAAGCCATAATCGTATAATAATCTCCGTCTTTCGCTGTTATTGTCCATTTAATAGGCTCGTACTTGAACCAATAGATGTTAATATCTTTATTACCGTCCGAAACCATATATCCGTTATCGTCCTGATATTCAAAGGATCCATCAGTTCCGCCCAAAGCAATGACGTCGGTATAACAAGGACGATATTTTACGAAATATACGCCTCTGTACTTATCTCCTTTGTATTCGACGTCAATATACCAGGCATAATTTGCCCGCTTACCTTTATCATAATACTTATACGATGTCCAATAGTACCCGTTACTTGTCGCACGCGTCTCCTTGCCTTCCGACGGGAGCGTCCCTGAATTTATTCCCGCTTTCGAATTAAGTGAACTTCCCATAGCCGTAGTAACGTCCGTTTGCGGATAAGAACCGAATTCTATCATATCGCCGATATCTGCGTCGGGTGGTATAACGGGCGGTATAACGGACGTATCATCCGGATCATCGGAATCTTTAGGTTCATCGGGATCGGATTCGAGTTTAAGTTCATACATTTTTACGCTGTCGAGCTGCCCCGGTAGACCTTTTGAAATATCTCCGCCTTTAATTTTATATGTATTTTCGTCATTACGTTTACTACTGTCTTTTTCGGTAGAATAACCGATAATATTATTTTTGTTGTTAGCTACGAAGAGCAGCGTATCTTCGAGTTTAGGCTCCTCGTCGACGCTCGACGCATTGTTCATAGCGACGAAAAAATAATTATTATCTTCAAATTTAACGCGAATTAAAACGTGCTTTGCAAGTTTTTTGTTCGTTCCGTCCTCGTTTTCATTTGCGGTACGATACAAAAGATACTCGGCGTTTGCCCGTTGATACGCCGAATTTCGACGGGAATTATTAATGATTGCCATAAACGTCGGTATCGTCACTCCCGCCAAAATCGCTATAACCGCAATAACGATTACAAGTTCCACTAATGTAAAACCTTTCTTAATATTTTTTTTCATAAAACACCTCTCAAAACACAACTCTTTGTGTCTGCTTATTAATCGTGATATATAGTCGTTGTAGACTTTAACAATAACAGAGCTGCCGAACTCAAATCTTCAAATTTTCCGGCTTCAATATCTACTTTTTCTGGCGATTGATTGGTATATGCCGAATAATATATATACCATCCTTCTTTAACTTCAAAAGTCGCGGAAATAAGTTCCCCGCATCCGCTGAAAGCTTCTTCTCCTATATTTTTCACTGATGACGGTATATTGATGCTTGTAATATCTCGCCCCATAAAAGACATTGCGCAAATGGAAGTCACGCCATCGGGGATCGTGGCGTCACAAGTTCCGAGAACAACCGATTTGTCGGAATTATCGGATTCCTTGATAACGCAACCGTCTGTTACCTTAAAAGTTGAGTTTTCAACGGCAATAATTATGCTTCTTAGTTTTTTACAATCTTTGAATGCAAAACCCGAGATACTTGTTACGCTTTTAGGAATTACTATCTCTTCGAGATTCTCGCAATTTTTAAGCATAGACGAAGAAATCGTAGTTGCGCCTTCCGGTATAGTTACACGGGTAACTTCCGTATTATTGACAAAAGCATAATCTCCGTACGATAAAACGTTGTTCGGTATGTTGCTTCCGCTGCAAGTAAATAAGACTTTTCCCGTATCAGACTCAATCAAACAATTACACTGATTGCCGTTTGAATTTTCAGACGTATATACCGTATTGCCCGAATCCACTCTGATCGTCTTCAAAGCCGTGCATTTATA
>ONBF01000062.1 GCA_900315995.1 uncultured Eubacteriales bacterium | reverse complement strand
TTCATCTCATATGAAAAATATTTCCGAGATTGTTCAAAATATTACGGAGAAAACTTTAATTCTTCTCGACGAGCTCGGCGCGGGAACGGATCCGATTGAAGGCTCGGCTCTTGCCGTATCTATTACCGATTTTATCAGAGAACATAAAGCAAAAGCCGTAATTACTACGCATTACTCTGAACTTAAAGCCTATTCTTTTGATCACGAAGGAGTAAAAAACGCTTCGATGGAGTTTAATCCCGATACTTTCGCTCCGACGTATCACTTGAATATCGGGCTTGCAGGAAGTTCAAACGCGTTGTTTATCGCAAAAAAATACGGTTTAACCGACAAAATTATAGAAAACGCAAAAAAACGTATGTCGGAAGATAAAATCAAGTTTGAAAATATTTTGAGAGAAGCGGAAGCATCCCGAATCAATACCGAAACGGAACAAAAAAAGTTGATTTCAATGCAAAATGAGTTGAATATCGAACTTTCCGAAACAAAACGTCAAAAAAATTTGCTTATTCTACAAAGACAAAAACTTAACGAAACCGTAAAGTCCGAAGCAAAACGTTTACTTAACGAATATATGAGTTATGCCGACGAGTTGATTGAATCGATAAAAAGTATTCTCGACAACCCGACGGAACAAGGACTGTTCGAAGCGCGTAAACTGAAAAATAAATTAAAAGTTATAACTGTTGACGAAGAAAAAATCGAAAAGGACGTCGTAACCGATGATAACGTACCGCAAATAGGAGATACGGTCTTCGTAAAATCGTTAAATCAACAAGGCGTCGTGGAATCAATCAACGCAAAAGGCGAAGCAACCGTCCTTTTCGGAAACGTAAAAATGAACTTAAAAACAAACAAATTGAAACGGATAGTTACGAAAAACGAGAAAAAAATCGTTTCGGTTGCGAAAGAGTATTCAAATGAAACCGTGACAACGGAAGTGAATCTCATCGGTCAAACTACTCTCGAAGCCGTTGAAAATCTCGACTTTTTTATCAATAAAGCCGTTCTCAATAATCTTGAAGAAATAAGAGTGGTACACGGTTTCGGAACGGGAGCATTACGCGCCGCGGTTCAAAATTACTTAAAAAAATCGAAACACGTCGAAAGTTACAGAGACGGAAAATACGGAGAGGGAGACCGAGGCGTGACGATTGTTAAATTAAAATAGCGAAATACGTTTGATATTAACGGAATTTTTTGATAAAATAATTCGGAGAGATATATTATGATTGAAAATTTGTACGAACAAATAATTTCGGATACGAGAAAAAATCAAACCGCAAAGTATTACGCCGCAATCACGGGCGCAATATTATCGATAATGATTGCCGTTATTTTACTGGCAATGACTTTATCGTCGGGGTTTTCTTTATACTTTCTCATTCCTTTACTCATTTTCGTTTCATTAGGGGTTTTTTTCTGTATTATTAAAGATTACGCCTTAACGGAATACGAGTATTCGTTCATATCGGGAACGCTCGAAGTGTCTCGAATTATCAATAACAAAAGACGTAAAATATTGTTCAAATGCGAATGCGAAGAATTGGAAGCGTTCTCGAAGTTATCGGACAATAAAGACAAGAGATACTCGTCTATGCCGAATATCAAAATCAGAAAAGCCGTATTCGATTTGAAATCCGAAGACGTTTATTTTGCATATCTTCAACATAACGGAAACAAATATCTCTTGTATTTCGCGCCCGACGATACGTTGCTTGCCGGAATAAAAAAACATTTGAAGGTGCTTTATTAATGATATATCTCGATAATGCGGCGACAACATATATGTATGAAGAACTCGACAATATTCTGAGTTATTACAATAAAGAACGTTTTTTTAATCCGTCCGCTAAATATCACGAAGCAATCGAAGTCGCAAAAGACATAAAAAACGCAAGACAAAAACTTGCATCGTTTATAAATTGCAATCCCGACGAAATAACCTACGTTTCAAGCGGAACGGAGGGAAACAATTTAGCGTTACTCGGTTGCCTGAGAAAAAAAAATTCGAGAATTATCGTAAGCGCAACCGAACACGCGTCCGTATATAACGTTGCGCTCAACCTTAAAAACAAAGGCTATGACGTCGTATTCTGTCCCGTAAACGAATACGGTACGGTTGACCCCGATTCCTTAAAACAGTTAGTAAACGATAATACGGAATTGATTTCAATCGCTCACGTAAACAACGAAACCGGCGGGATAAATGATATAAAACAACTTGTTAAAACGGCAAAATCAATAAATAACAAAGTGATTTTTCACAGCGACGGCGTACAAGCGTTCGGAAAAATCGACGTCAACGTAAAAGAATCGGACGTGGACGCATATACGTTAGCCGGACACAAAATTCACGCGCCAAAAGGAATAGCCGCGCTTTATCATAAATCGAATATCTCGATTAACCCGATAATTTCGGGCGGCGGACAGGAAAACGGGCTGAGATCCGCAACGGAAAACGTTTCCGGAATAATGGCGTTAAGTAAAGCCGCGGAAATAATACTTTCAAAACTCGATGAAAATGCGCGTAAATTCAATTCGTTCAAAAGTATGATAACCGATTCACTGAAAGTATTCGATATTAAAATCAATTCGGGAATATATTCGGCTCCGCATATTTTGAATTTGAGTATAAAAGGCGTAAAAGGAGAAGTTTTACTCCATTTGCTCGAAACGTATCATATTCTTATATCCACAGGCTCTGCATGTTCTACAAAAAAAGGTATCAGCAGAATACCCGCCGCAATCGGATTGAATAAAGATTACGCCGAAGGTACGATAAGAATAAGTTTCGGCGAACAAAATACGCTTGACGATATAAAAGAATTTATAAACATCGCAAAAAAATGCATTAACGAACTTTTACCGTATGGGAGAAAATAATGAATAAAACTTTGATAGTACGTTATGGAGAAATATACTTAAAAGGCAAAAACAAAAGTTACTTCGAATCGTCTTTGGTTCACAACATAAAAATTGCGCTATATGGTATAAATTATTCTATATTACGTGCACAAAATAGAATAGTTATCGAGAAATACAGCGAAAAAGACGAGCCGAAAATAATGGATATATTAAAACGCGTTTTCGGCATACACTCCATAAGTCCCGCGCTTGAAATCAAAACGGATTTCGACGAAATAATCAAAAATTCCGTTCTATTATCAAATGATACCGGTACTTTCAGAGTTACTGTCAAACGGGCGGATAAAAAATTCCCGTATTCGAGTGTGGAGCTTGCAAAGGCGGTTGGCGGAGCAATTCTTGACGAAAAACCGAATTTGAAAGTCGATTTGCATAATCCGCAGCACGAATTATTCATAGATATAAGAGAAAACGGTTTGACTTATATTTTTTACGATAAAATTATTTGCGCCGGCGGGATGCCGATCGGAACGGCAGGAAAAGGTATGGTGCTTTTATCGGGCGGTATCGACAGCCCCGTTGCCGCTTATATGATTGCAAAAAGAGGACTTTCTTTGACGGCTTTACACTTTCACAGCTTTCCGTACACGAGCGAACAGGCGAAAGAAAAAGTGATTGACCTCGCAAAAATTCTATCAAGTTATTGCGGAAAATTCAATTTATTGGTAGTACCGTTCACCGAAATTCAACGCAAAATTCATGAGAATTGTCCTGCGGAATATATGATAACGATTATGCGCAGATTTATGATGCGTATCGCCGAAAAACTATGCGAAACGTATTCTTGCAAAACAATCGTAACAGGTGAAAGTCTCGGGCAGGTCGCAAGTCAGACTTTGGAAAGTATTACCGTTACTAATTCCGCAGTTGAAAATATTCCCGTGTTCAGACCTTTAATCGCGTTTGATAAGGAAGAAATAATCGAAATATCGAAAAAAATCAATACTTTCAATACAAGTATTCTACCTTACGAAGACTGTTGCACCGTGTTCTTACCTAAATTTCCGATAATCAAACCTAAACTCGCATTAATAGAAAAGGCGGAAGAAAGTCTTAACGTAAACGAATTGATGGATTCGGCTCTTGCGCAAACGGAAGTAATCGAAATCAAACCGTAATTCAAAACA
>ONBF01000068.1 GCA_900315995.1 uncultured Eubacteriales bacterium | reverse complement strand
ATGGAATTGATGCCTGGCCTAAATTTGAAGGGGCGAAGGAAGAACTTCAAACTGTATTTGATAAAGTAAAGATGTAAGCAAATTCTGATTTGTCGGGTTGACTGCTGGAACATAAAATTGGAAGATAATAGGGCTAAGATCATGGAAGAAAAGGTTAAATTTCTGACCCTTTTTTATTTTGTTCTAAAGTTATCAATCTTGGATACCGATACAAGAAAAGGCAGGATATTGCTCAGACGTATCTGAACCCCTGCCCATATCTGTACAATCATTGATTTTCAGACATCTCTAAGTACATTTTAACTATGAACACCTATTGTTTCGCTGGGGTTTCAAAAGGGTTCAAGGTTAAATTGTATCAATTCCTTTGTCATAATCAACGAGTATAACTATTCCCGACAGTGTAACGAGTATAGGGCAGTTTGCGTTCTATTATTGCACGTCATTAAAGGACATATATTATAACGGAGATAAGGCGAGCTGGGATAAGATAACTTTCGGTAACGAGACTTCAAATCCGTTGTATTACGGTGCGACGTTACATACGAACGACGATAACTGATAATACACGTTACCGATGGCGTAGCATTCTAAACAATACGCCACATAAGCCGTGAAATTATTATCTGATATATGTTTACGCTAACGGGAGCGGACGATTTAGTACAAAATAGTTGAAATACGATTAAAATACGCACGGTTTGCCCCGTGCGTATTTTTATGGAAACTATTGTATATGCGTATTATTTGACAATATTCGTCGTTTAATGTAACATACTGTATAGTAGTATATTGTATTACTTTAATAAAGGACAAGATATGGTAACCGTAGAAGAAGTGTTGACTGCGCGTCAGCGTAAAGAATTTATTGATTTTCCGATTAAACTGTATAAGCGGGTGAAAAGCTTATTTTCAAAGCAGATTATCCGTACAACAAAGTGTGCGACGTAGTGTTTTATAATGCGTACAAGGACGGTAAAATCGTCGGCAGAATACAAGGGATAATTCAACGTATGGCTAACGAAAAGTGGGGGCAGAAGCGCGTGCGTTTCACAAGATTTGACGCAATCAATGATGCAGAAGTCTCCGACGCGTTGTTTGACGCAGTCGTTAATTGGGGGAAAGCCAAAGGAATGGATGAATTGGTAGGTCCGCTGGGTTATTCCGACCTTGAACGCGAAGGATTGCTTATCGAAGGGTTTGATCAACCGCAGACGTTCGAGGAGCAGTACAACTATGATTATTATGCAACTCTTATCGAAAACCGCGGTTTCGTTAAAGACGTTGACTGGATAGAGTACAAACTGTATTATCCGAAAGTCTATAACGAGAAACTGAAAACCGTCAGCAATCAACTGATGGAAAAGTTTAATCTCAAAATGGTTCGTGCGAAGTCTGTCAAAGAGTTTATCGAAGTATACGCAAAACCCGTATTCGAAATGATAGAAATAACGTATTCGAAGTTATACGGCACAATGCCTTTGACCGACGAAATAACGGATATGCTCATTAACGACTTTAAGAAGATAGTGCGTATAAAAGATATTGTACAAGTACTCGATAAAGATGGGAATGTAGTAGCGTTCGCGCTTATGTTTCCGTCCGTATCCGACGCCGTTCGCAAGTCAAAAGGGCGTATTACTATTCCGTTCTTTTTCAGATTTATAAAGGCGAAGAAACATCCGAAAGTAATGGATTTGGGACTAATAGGCGTCCGACCCGATTATGAAGCGAAAGGCGTTGCCATTGCTATGATAAGCGAGCTTATCGACTATATGAAAGAGCTTAAACTCGACTATCTCGAAACCAACCTTATGCTTGAAGACAACGCGCAATATTTTGAAGCATTTTGACAGAGAACAGCTTAAACGCAGACGTTGTTACAAACTTGAAATAAACGGAAAGGAAAATAAATGATTTATAAAGAGTACAAATACGTAGACGGCGATATGTTCGAGCAGTTCATAATATCGGGAGCGGCGAAACTTGAAAAGAACGTTGACGAAGTCAACAGTCTTAACGTATTTCCGATACCCGACGGTGACACGGGCGACAATATGTACCGAACGATTGCAGGCGGTATAGAAAGTATGAAGAGCGTAACCGAAAATTCGGTTACTAAGAAAGCGGATGCGCTTGCCGAAGGGATGCTTTTCAATGCGCGCGGAAATTCTGGCGTAATACTCTCTCAGATATTCGCGGGCATTGCCAAAGGTTTTAATGGCGTAGACGTTGCGACGGTGGACGATATTCTGTCCGCAATCAACGAAGGCGTTAAGAAAGCGTATTCGTCGGTTAAACCCGCGGTTGAAGGAACGATATTGACTGTTGCGAGAGAAGCCGTCGAAAATATCGACAGAGCGGCGGTTGACGAGACGATAGGCGAGTTAAGCGCGATATTTTTACGTAATATGTACACGTCGCTTGAAAACACTCCCGAACTTTTGCACGTTCTTAAAGAAGCCGGCGTTATCGACAGCGGCGGCGCGGGACTGTATTATATAGCTGACGGCATAGCGGATGCAATCAACGGCAACGAACTCGAAACAGGGTTGCGTAAAAACGGAAACGCGACTGAGAGCGTGGTGGACTTTTCCGAGTTTACCGAAGATTCCGTACTTGAATACGGGTATTGCACGGAATTTCTTTTGAGACTTATGAACGCAAAGACCGACGTTGCGAATTTCGACGAAAACGTGATTATAGATTATCTGAAAACGATAGGCGATTCGATTGTTGCGGTAAAGTCGGGCAGTATAGTCAAAATTCACGTACATACAATGACGCCGTCGAAAGTGCTTGAATTTTGTCAAAAATTCGGTGAATTTCTTACCGTCAAAATCGAAAATATGACGCTTCAACACAACGAGACGGACAAGCCTAAGCAAAAGGACGTAAAGACGCTCCCGAAAGTTAAACGGGACAGGCGTAAATACGCTTCGATAGTCGTATGCGACGGAGACGGGTTCAAAAAGTTATTCGTTGATTTGGGCGTAGACGTGGTAATAGACGGCGGACAGGGTAAGAATCCGTCCATTAACGATTTCGTTCAAGCGTTCGACGAAGTCAACGCGGATAACGTATTCGTATTCCCGAACAATTCGAACATAATACTTGCCGCCGAACAAGCGAAGAAAGTATATAAAGGCTCGAAGATATTCGTATTGGATACAAAGAACGTGGGAGAAGCCTATTCTGCGCTTGCAATGCTCGATTACAGTTACGACGACCCGAAAGACGTATACGATATATTTGTCGAAAACAAAGACGCGTCAACTACCGTGCTTATTTGCAAGGCGACGCGCGATGTAACGCTTAACGGTATCAAAGTTAAAACAGGCGAGTATATTGCACTGATTGACAAAAAGATAGTCGTCTCGAACGTTGACATCAAAGATACGCTTGCCGAAGTTTTCGAAATGAATAAAAAGGATATAGTTACCGTATTTTACGGAAAGGCGATTACTTCGGAACTTAAAAAGGATCTGAGTAGGTATCTCAACGGCAACCGTGGCAGCATTGAAGTATATGAAGCCGATGGCGGTCAAGATACGTTTGATGTAATAATGATATTCGAATAACGATAAGGAGTATTATAATATGAACAAAATCATAATTTTGACAGATTCGTCATCAAATCTCAATTCAAGCGACAGAGAGTCGTTCGGCGTTGAAGAAATAATACCGATGCACTATTTTCTCGACGGCGTGATGCACGACGCGGACGGTGACTGGAAAGAGATAAGTTACAAAGATTATTACGACGCAATGCGTAACGGCGCGCGCGCCAAGTCCGCGCAAGTAAACGCGGCGCAGTATAAAGAAGCGTTCGTTAAATATTTGGATAAGGGATACGACGTATTGTCTATATCTTGTACGAGCGCGTTGTCATCGTCGGTAAAAGAGAGTTTTACGGCGCGCGACGAACTTCAACCGAAGTATCCCGATCAAAAGATAAGATGTATTGATTCCGCTTGTTGCAATTATGCTCTCGCTTTGCTTATTAAAGACGCCGCAAAACTCAGAGACGAAGGGAAAGATATAGACGAGATAGTGGAGTTTATCGAAAGCGTTAAACTCAATTATAACGAAATCGGTACGGTGGAGAAACTTACTTATCTGCGTGCCGCGGGTCGTGTAAGCGCGTCGGCGGCGTTTTTCGGCGGACTGTTTGCCGTTAAACCGATAATAATATACGATACGGTAGGACATAACATTGCGGTTGCGAAAGTCAAAGGGCGCAGAAAGTCTTTCGAGGAAATAGGCGATATGGTTAAAAAGTATGCGGACGTAACGGAACATAAGACGATATACATAGCGCATGCGGACGCAATAGAAGACGCCGAAGAAGTTGCCGAAATTATACAATCGAAGTATGAAGAAAAACTTCAAATCGTATTCGGCGTTGTCGAACCCGTCGTAGGCTCTTCGGTAGGTCCCGGAACTTTAATACTCGGATTCTATGCAAGTAAAGATATGCGCGTATCTCGATAAAAAATAAAACAATATGCAAAAAAATAATTGACAAATACTGTACGCGTCACTAAAATAGATAATATGAGAAACGTAAATAACTTTTATTACTACGGATACTTTTACGGCTACTTTACGACTTTTTTGATATAATAAGGAGTTGTAATATATGATAGTCAGCATTAAGAAGAATTACGACGTCAAGCAGATGGATAATCTGCTTCAATGGATTAAGTCTCTGGGACTTACCGCTCACGTAAGTCAGGGCGAAAACAGTGTGATAGTCGGTTTGGTCGGCGATACATCCAAAGTTGACATCGATCTTTTAAGATCTCTCGATATGGTCGATTCGGTTACCCGTATTCAAGAGCCGTACAAAAACGCCAACCGTAAGTTTCATCCCGACGATACGATAATCGATGTTCGGGGGCATAAGATAGGCGGCGATAACTTTGCGGTTATGGCGGGACCGTGTTCGGTGGAAACGTACGAACAAGTGCTTTCCATCGCAAAGGACGTGAAAAAATCGGGCGCCGGGCTTCTCCGCGGCGGCGCGTTCAAACCGCGTACTTCCCCGTACGCGTTCCAGGGTTTGGGCGAAAAAGGTATCGAGATCTTAAAAGCGGTCAGCGACGAAGTCGGTCTACCGTTCGTCACCGAATTGATGAGCGAAAAATACCTCGACCTTTTCGTGGAAAAAGTGGACGTCAT
>ONBF01000030.1 GCA_900315995.1 uncultured Eubacteriales bacterium | reverse complement strand
AATTCGGCCGATAACAACGCACTTTATTACAGGACTGTCTATCCCACCAGAGGCGTTATTTATGACAGGAAAGGACGCATGATTGTAAGCAACGAACCGTCGTTGAGTTCGACTTTGATTTCGAGTGCGTCGAGACAACCTTCACGCGTAACTGTTATTTCGTAATTTCCGCCGACTTCGGGAATATTCATCAATACGCCTTCTATCTGTGACGGGAATACATTGACGCCTCGTATTTTGAGCATATCGTCCGTACGTCCTTTTATCTTATCCATACGAGCAAGCGTACGTCCGCATTTACACGGTTCGGTCGTAATGTTTGTAATATCTTTGGTACGGTATCTGATCATCGGCAAACCTTCTTTCGTAAGCGTGGTTATTACAAGTTCGCCGTATTCGCCTTCCGTTACAGGCTCCAAAATATCTTCTTTGAGTATCTCGCATAAAAAGTGGTCTTCATTGATATGCATACCGCACTTGAAGACGCATTCGCCCGATACGCCCGGACCGATAATTTCGGACAAACCGTAGTTGTCGGTCGGCAAGACGCCTAAACGCTCTTGAAGTTCTTTATGCATTTCGGGACTGCTCGCCTCCGAACCGAATAAACCGATACGTAAAGCAAGTTCTTCCTTCTTAATCCCCATACGCTCCATAACTTCCGCTATGTATAATGCATACGACGGCGTGGATACAAGTGCGGTGGCTCTCAAATCTTTAAGCAGCATTACTTGCCTTTCGGTATTTCCGCTCGACGCGGGGATAACGGTCGCCCCTATCTTTTCCCATCCTTGATGAAGTCCGAGCGCGCCCGTAAACAATCCGTATCCGAACGATATTTGCACAATATCTCTGCTTGTTCCGCCTGCTGCCACAATCAATCTTGCCATACAGTCCGACCACATATCGAGATCGTTACGCGTATAAGCAACGACGGTAGGTTTTCCGCTCGTACCCGACGACGCGTGTACTCTTACTATATCGTCCATGGGAACGGCAAGCAGTCCGTACGGATAATTATCTCTCAAATCGGTTTTGGTCGTAAAAGGTAAACGCTCTATATCTTTAAGCGTCTTGATGTCGGACGGCTTTACTTTCGCTTCGTCGAATTTCTTCTTGTAGAAAGGTACTCTGTTGTATGCATATTCGGTAATTTTTTTAAGTCGCTCTAATTGAAGCGCCTTTAATTCGCTTCTCGTTATCGTCTCGATTTTTTTGTCATACATCCGCTCCATCTCAGTCCTCGCTTGAATAAAAATTAATAAGACAACCGCGTTTGATAATACTTTGTTCGTCCTTAGTCAGCGCGTCCGTTTTAAGTTTAACCGTTTCGGACTTACCGTCACGAATAACAATCGCTTCGTATTCCGCTTTGTCCAGATTATCAACAACATCTTTGATTAAAACGCAGTCGTTGAGTTTGAACCGATAGTCCGTAAGCAAGGGTAACATACCCCAGTTGATTAAATTGCTTCTGTATCTTTTTGTCGCGTATTCTACCGCAAGATTAGCTCCGCCGCCCAATACTCTTTGACACGACGCCGCCTGCTCTCTTGCCGAACCGTCTCCTGGTTTCTTTGCATACACTGCGCTTGCAACGAGAGTATCGTCCGCACTCAAACCGTATTGCTTGAATATCTCTTTGAGTTCTTCGGGGACTTCTCCGCTCAATACTTTATCAGAAAGCGTCTTGATACCCTTTGCGCGTCCCACGTATTCGGGATCTTTACGAGATAAAGCAAACTCTGAAAGTTTTAACGGATTGCTTCTGTACGACGAAGTCTCGCCCGACGGAATAAGTTCGTCCGTAGTCGTAACGTCATCGTATATTGCGGACGCCACTTTCAAAAGTAGGTTTTTCCTAAGCGGCGGCATTGACGGCCAGTCGGCAATGTTAGGTCCGAATCTCAAATCTGTATCGCTTGCCGATTTATATCCGTTATAAACGCGCTTCGAATATATTCCGCCGTCAAAATTAAATTCTTCTATCGTATCGTCGTAGTCAACGTCGGCGGCGGACGTAAGATAACCGCCGTTCAACGCGGTTGCCGCTATACTTCTCGCGTCCATTAACGCAACGGACGCAATCTGTCTGTCGGCAGGCTTGCTGCCCTCACGGCTTTCAAAGTTTCTGGTCGTGTGTCTTATACTTAACGAATTGTTGGCAGGTACGTCGCCTGCTCCGAAACACGGACCGCAGAACGCGGTTTTCAGTATCGCGCCCGCACTCATTAACCTTTCCGCTGAACCGTTCTTGACAAGTTCCAAATATACCGGTTGACTTGACGGATATACGTCAAGCGCAAATTCGCCGTTACCCGTACTTCCGCCCGAAAGTATCTTGGACGCCGTAACTATATTGTCGTATGTACCGCCCGCGCAACCTGCGATAACTCCTTGCTCCGTCTTTATCTTTCCGTTGACGATTTTGTCGGTCAGCTTAAACTCCACTTTCTTGTTGTTGAGAAGTTTATTCCCCGATACTTCGCAATCGTGCAATATGTCGTACGGATTAGAGAGCAATTCCTTTATCGTGTATACGTTGCTCGGGTGAAACGGCAATGCAATCATAGGCTCGATTTTCGATAAATCGACGATAACCGCGCCGTCATACAAAGCGTTCTCTTCGGGTTCGAGTTTTTTGTACGCGTCCGCTCTGCCGCGTTTAACGAAATACTTCTTTACTTCGCCGTCCGTACGCCATACGGATGAAAGACAAGTCGTTTCGGTAGTCATTACGTCTATACCGTTACGGTATTCAATCGGCAAATGCTCTATACCGTCGCCGATAAATTCCATAACTTTGTTTTTAACGAAACCGTTTTTGAATACGGCTTTGATTATGGCAAGCGCAACGTCTTGCGCTCCGACGCCGTGATTTACTTTGCCCGTTAAATATACCGCTATAACCTGCGGATACTTAATATCGTAAGTTCTCGATAAAAGCTGCTTGACAAGTTCGGGTCCGCCCTCGCCCACAGCCATAGTGCCGAGTGCGCCGTATCTCGTGTGACTGTCGCTTCCGAGTATCATTTTACCGCAACCGCTCATCATTTCGCGCATATAAGTATGAATAACGGCAAGATGCGGCGGAACATAAATACCGCCGTACTTCTTGGCGGCGGACAAACCGAACAGATGGTCGTCTTCATTAATCGTGCCGCCTACCGCGCAAAGACTGTTATGACAGTTGGTTAAAACGTAAGGTATCGGAAATTCTTTGAGTCCGCTTGCACGCGCCGTTTGAATTATACCGACGTAAGTGATGTCGTGCGACGCAAGCGCATCAAAACGGATTTTCAGATTATTGACGTCTCCGCTTACGTTATGCGCACTCAATATCGAATACGCTATCGTGTTTTCGCGTAAAGCTCCGTTCACGTCTTCGACGAGTTTTCCTTTCGTGTACTTTAATGGTTTATCGATTAAACGTATCATTGCCACTCCAATTCAATAACAAGATATAATATATAGGATAAATTATATCGTCATAATTCCGAAATTGCAAATATTTTCCCGCACAATATCGCAAACGTTCATAGGTAAACGTCGAGAATAAGAGCGTCTCCCCTTAAATCGGGTTCACTTAAAATCGGCTTGAACATAAAATACATTTCTCGTACTTTCATACCGTTAAGACAATACGCTCGTGATAAATCGAAGTTTGAAACCGTGGTTTCTTCTATATTCCCGTCGACGTCCGTTAAAATATAACCTAAATCTCTGCCGTCGCGTTTCAATCCGTAAACGGTTGAATTTTCACGTTTGAAAAGTTCGTCAAGCCCTTCGTAATAATCTTTTTCTCGCACTATTCCCGTTTTGAAATTTTTTAACAGTTCGGAATATTTGTCTTTCATAAAGCCGACGTTTAATATGTCGAGCGAATATGCGGAATCTACTCCGTCGCAAATAATTTCCGCCTGCTTTTTAATTATTTTGTAATCGAATTTTTCATAAACGGCGGGAATATACGTCGCAAGCATTATACCCGAAACTTTTTCCATTTCGGCGTCCGTTTCGACTTTATTCAAAAGTTCTTTGAAATATCCTTTCCCTCTGAATTTTCCGTCCGTGCATACTCCGCTTAAAAATTTGATTTTCAGCGTTTGATTCCCCGATTTCAATATTTTATCGGTCGCAATAATCAGCGCGACGCACTCTTCCCCCGTATATTTCGAGTAAATTTCAGTCGCACGCTCAAATAAAAAATCCGTAAGATAATCAGAGTCGCCGAAAATTCTTCGATACAGTTGTTTTTCGCTTTCGTTCGCATCCATAATTAATATTATAAATTCAAACGCCGCATAACACAAGAAATTGAAATTTTATATTAAAATTCACTATTGATTAAAAAATTTCAATATGTTAAAATTAAAACGGAATATGAAAAAATTCAGATTTACATTAAAAAAACTCTCGCTTGTGCTCTTTGTAATCATTATAATCAGCACAGTACCGGCATTTGTTATCAGTATACTGAAAATGGCGGGCGTTCTCTCGTCGTATTTATTCATACTCGATCTTATGACTGCACTCTTATCATTGCTTGTCGCATCGATTACAATATCCGTACTCGCATACAGTTTCTACGTCTTCGGCAAAAACACGATGAGTTTGAGATTCGGAATCATAAAACAATCTATACCTTATAAAAAAATGATTTCCGTCAAAAAACTTTCCGAATCAAACACGCTTTGGCTGATATATACGGACGACAAAGATTTACAGTCTTACATAATGATTAACGTCAACGAAAAATATTTTGACGATTTCGTTGCCGAAATACGACTTCATAACGGCAACGTTATATATTCGATAATCGGCGACAAGGAAGAAAATTAATGCCTGCATACGTTATCGTTTTGATTATAATAAGTATACTCTTAGTATTTACTCTTATTGCTTATATCGTAAGCAATCATATGTTGACGGTTAATAATTACCGCGTCGACAACGCTCCTCAATCTTTCAACGGCTTCAAAATTTGTCAATTAAGCGATATTCACGCAAAACGTTACGGACGGCATCAAAAACGTTTTATCGAAAAGATACGCGCCGCTTCCCCCGATATAATAGTGCTTACGGGCGACTATGAGTATACCGATAAAATAAACAATACGTCAGAACTTGCAAACGGTATAAAACGTATAGCCCCCGTTTATTATATAACGGGTAATCACGAATACCGTTCGGGACAAATAGAAAATATTCGCAAAGTTTTCGACGAGCTCGGTTTTATTAATCTCGACGAAACGTTCACTGTTATTACACGCGGTAACGACTCGATTACTTTCGCGGGACTTTCGGATCTTTTGAAATACGCGGATATGTCCGTAAAAAACGACAAGTATCACGGCGCAAAAAACGAATATCTGAAACAGTTGTATAAAATAGACGCCGTTACGAAAAACTATAAAGTATTACTTACGCATCGTCCCGACTTTTTTGAAGAATATGCGGATACGATGTTTGATCTCGTTTTGACGGGACACGCGCACGGCGGATTTGTACGATTTCCTTTCATAAACGGCTTAATCGCTCCGCAACAAGGCTTCTTTCCGAAATACACGTCCGGCTTCTATAAAAGGAACGGTACATCAATGTTTGTGAGCAGAGGTTGCGGCGGAAAACCGTTAAGACTTTTTAACCGCCCCGAAATTGCCGTAATAACGCTTATTGCCGATTGATAAAATAAACAAATTGAAAAAGATTGCGTAAAATGTGTTATAATAACAATAGATTGATAATTTTACACCATTTGGAGAAATAATAATGAGTTATAAAAATTATTATCAAAAAGACGATTTCGATATGCGGGAAGAGACAGATTATACCGTAAATAACGATATAAACCATCTAATCACCGCAAATATGTACGAATCGGAATATACAATCGGTTCGGTAAAAAAACAAATCAAAAAGTTTCAACCATACGATAACGATGAGTCGCCTGTTCAGTGCACGCAAAAGGTCGGTATGCGCAGAAAAAATAAAAAAGGCACAGTTAAAAGTGTATTCGCTCTGCTGTTTTCGACAATTTCCGTTTGCATATTGCTCTTTATATCAAAACTTTACAATGAATTAAAACCGTTTTTTGACAGCGCGGATATTCTCAAAGACGAAACTACGGACTTTGCCGCAAAAGTTTTAGGACCTCAAAGTTACGTATATATCGGGTTAGGCGGACTGTTTTTGTTTATTTCGTTATTGTTATCTATTTCATCTATAAAAACTTTCACAAGAAGAAGAGCATACGAAATAAACGTATCCGTAATAACTTTGCTTTTGGGAACTGTTTCTTTGTTGGCTTCATTATTCGCGATTGCTTTAATAATATTGCTGTTCTCAGGCACTCCTATACTTATGGCTTGATTATGGATAACAACGAAAACAAATCTTTAACTGAAATAAACGACGCAAACATTACCGCCGATACCAAATCGAATACCACTAACGGGAAAGCGCACGTAGCCCACGCTGTTAACGGCGTGCTGAGACTTATACTTAATATCGTATCGCTTTTCTTATTCATTTTGTCTTATTCGATAATAACGACCATACGATCAAACAACGAAATCTTTTCCGCCCTATTTCTTTCCGTATTCGGATTTTTATTCGCAATAGCCGGCGGTATAATATTTTTAATAGCTTTGATTCTTACAATTATCGCTCTTGTAAAACTCGTCAAAATGATTCAGTTAAAAGAAAAACTGTCAATCGCCACAAAAATAGCGGACGTTTTCATAATTATTTTAACTATCGCAAACGGAGTGTTTATTTGTTTAATTATCGCTGCCCTTGCTTGATTTAAGCATTATAAAAGTCCGCTCGTATTCAGTATGGTATCTCACTGTTTGAGCGGACTTTTTATTTATATTTTTACAGTAACGCTACCGCTAAATTGCAATATAAGAACAACGATACCGCGTCTACTATTGTCGTTATAAAAGGACTTGCAACTACGGCAGGATCGAGTTTACATTTCTTTGCGAGTAACGGCAACGAACACCCGACGAGTTTCGCAACGACTACCGTTACCGCAAGTGCTATGGATACTATAAGGCAAGTCATAACCGTATATCCCGTGTATCCGAATATCATATTATCCAAAACAGTCAATTTTATAAAACATACTACCGCAAGAGATAAACCGAGTAATATCGATACCCGTAACTCTTTCCATAAGACACTCAGTACGTCCTTGGTACTTAATTCTCCGAGTGCAAGTGAACGAATTACCGTAACTGACGCTTGCGACCCCGCGTTACCGCCCGTATCCATAATCATCGGTACGCACGCAAACAATACTGTGCTTATTGCGTTCAAATTTCCTTCGTAAGTATTAATGATAAGACCTGTGAACGTCGCGCTTATCATAAGAATCAAAAGCCATGGAATCCTGATTTTCCAAACCGCAAATACGCTCGTCTTTAAGTACGGCTTGCTACTCGGCGTAATAGCCGCCATTTTCGCTATGTCTTCCGAGTTTTCCGCTTGTAAAACGTCGATAGCGTCGTCAACCGTAACTATACCGACAAGTCGCTTTTCTTCGTCCACTATCGGTATAGCGATAAAGCCGTAATCGGCAAGTTTTCGCGCAACAGTCTCTTTATCGTCCAAAGTATACGCAAAGATAACGTTCTCTTCCATAATATCCGAAATCTTTGCGTTTTCATCCGCAAGCAACAGTTCTTTTGCCGTAACCGCGCCGATAAGTTTATTTGTGGTTTTATCTATTACATAACAAGTATATATGGTCTCTTTGTCAATAGCAAGAGTACGTATCTTGGCAAAAGCTTCTTTTACGGTCATAGTGGGTGCAAGTGCCACATATTCGACCGTCATTATACTCCCCGCGCTGTCCTTAGGGTATTTTAGTATATCGTTGACGTAGTTTCTCGTCTCTTGATCACTCTGCGCAAGAAGACGTTTAACGACGTTTGACGGCATTTCTTCGATAAGATCGACAGTATCGTCGATGAATAACTCATCCATAACGGCTTTAAGTTCAATGTCGTTAAGTTTATTCAACAACGTCTTCTTGACTTCACTGTCCATTTCGACAAAAACTTGTGCGGCAAGATCTTTCGGAAGCAGTCTGAACAACATCGGAAGTTCACTTTCGTCCACTTCTTCGAAAATGCGAGCAATGTCAATCTCGTTCATTGATGCAAGCAAAGGTTTGAGCGTTGCAAACTTTTTTTCACTCAATAATATCGTGATTTCCTCTTTTTCGGCAATTTTCAAAGCCGTGTTTTCGGGAAGGTCTTCGATAATTTCCGCCGTGTCCTGCGCGGAAACTTCATCCATAACTTCTTGAAGTTCTTCTTCGTTTAACCCCTCTATTATTTTCTTTTGAAGTTCGGGAGACAACTCAACTAAAATTTCCGCGAGAAAATCTCTCTCCATCGAACGACAAAGAGGTATAACCTGTTCTTGTTTCAATTCGCCGAATAAAGAAACTATTTCACCTTTTTCGAGTACCGGTATGTGTGACGCCGCCGATTCATAATCGTTGGCTGACAATAAATCCAAAATTTCTTGCTTCATAATGAATTTAAGCCAATAAACACGGATAAAAATGCAGAATTATTAAAGTATACGGCTCAATGCCATACGCTTTCGTCCAACCGCATCGTCATCGCTTCGGTGTCTATCCATGACTTGAGCCTCCTTATATTATTGTATTCATTATAACAAAATTAAGTTCTTTGTCAATTTATAAGTACAAAAAAAATTGATTATTGAAATCAATATTTTATTTAATAAATTGTATTATAAATAAAATTAATTACTTTTGTTACTGTTTGTCTTTTTATTTCTCCTTTTTTTGCAAAAAATTTTCTTAAATAACAGCTTAATATAGAAAAATATCCCTCGCTCTAAAAAATCATATGCAAAAAATATATATTATTTTATATCGACGAGTGCCATAGTGATTTAGAATACGTTTTAAGCGTTTTTCGTTTCTGAAAAATCGTTTGAGCGGACTGTCTTTCCATTTACGTTTGTTTCCGCTGAGATTCGGCTTTGCCCCCACGTCCCAGTCGAATAATGGTAAAACATAGAATTATAGTCGTGACATGATATAAATAATATATCTTTTATCGTTTTGCTTTTCAAAATAATGTTACATTCCGGCATCAATCTGTTAAGTAAATCGGTACAAAACACAGTACAAGGAATAAGATTCGGTTTTCCATTTACAATCAACTTCCTGTCTTTGTAATCGTCAAGCATTTCTTTTACAAGCCAATGATTTTTCTCCGCACCAAATCCGTAACCGGTATTAACCATTAATCTCGTTTTGACAAGCAAAAAATGCAGGATAATCATACAAATAATCTGTTTTTTGCAAAATCTCCACATCGGTATCCATATAGAGACCACCGTAATTATAGACCACCCAAAGCCTTGCAACATCCGATACAAATGCCCATTTCCCGAGTCCATATGCCTCTTTTGTATAGTCATACATATTAACGTCGAAATTATCCTCGTTCCACTCGATAATTTCAAAGTCGGGCAACATCGTTTTCCAGTTTTCTATGCACTTTTTGATTATGTCGGGTTTTTCGGCGCGCCCGAACCAACAATAGTGAATTACTTTGGGAATCATATACAAACTACCTATTTATTGTATTAGTAAAAATATAGCACAAAGAGTAATAAAAATAAACAAATTATATGATATAAATCTTATATTTGATGTGAAATTATGAAAATTATTTGCTTCCGCCTTTGGCGTCGCTATCGGTTCAAGTCCCTTTTATTTGTCTTTACATATAAAAAAACGAGTGCCTTGGCACTCTTTTATATATGTCTAGAAACATAACATTTGATACAATTTCGTACCCCTTCAAAAAAATCCGTACCTCTCTTTAATTTTTCGTACCCCTATTAAGCAAAAGAAAAGTCATCAACAATGGATAGCTCTTATTCTTTATCTGGTTTGCCATATAAGAATGGACTTGCTTGTCCTTTTTTTCTATATTTTTTAGGTATTCTTTTGCCTTGAAAAATATCTTGTACTGCTTGTTCTGCAACTTTACCAGTAAATTCCGCTCTGCCACTTCTACTCTCGCAATAGTGCCACTCGGTTACTTCATAAACCTCGCGAACAATTCCGCCAGTAACAGATAACACATAAGGATAATTCTTTGCTTTGTTAGGATCTAACTTCCAAGCAGAACGTGTACAGTCATATCTACTGTTTCTTTGATTAAGCCAATAATCTTTAACTTTAATTATCATGTATTCTGGAGTATTACCACTATCAACATACTCTTCTGCAGATAAGTCCCTTTGAAGAGTTATTGCATTTGTAGGTTCACTAGAATTAAATCCTTTTATTTTGTTTGTTAATTTTCTATCAATTGAATAGGCATCAATAAGGGCACTTTCTATAATAAAAGCATCTCTTTCTTCTAAACCATATTTTTGGATGATGCAAATTACGTTTAAGCCAGAATCCTTAATTTCACGTATTGTCTTATATTTCAAATTATCATCATCTTGCTCTGAAATATAATCAACATCATCACTATAGTTCTTTAATGCACATTTAGCATGCGCGAATACTCTATTGTTTTTCCCTTTGCCTACATATTCACTATCTAACCAGAATACATCAACTATGTATTTCCTATTTTTAATGTTAATGTCATATTAGCTGTTTCATCCTCTTCTTTAGTTGTAGTTGTTGGATTATCTTCTAATGGAGTAGTAATTGTTGTACTAGGTTCATCAGTGGTTGTTTGAGTCGGTGAATTATTTGATTTACCACAAGATGTTAGTGAAATAAGAGTAATTGCTAGTAATATAGTTAATAATTTCTTCATACTATTACTTAATTTCAAGGTTCGCTATTATTTCATTAGCTAAATCTTTTGTTCTTTCAACTATATTAGATATATACCAAGCACTTTGTGCATATACATATTCATTCAAACTAAGGCCATTATTATATCCAATTTCTTCTCCTTTAGAATCATATCTGTCTTTTTTATCAAAAAACTTTTTATTTCCTAACGATGAGTTATATCCCGTCATTGTTAGATTGCCTATTTTATGTCTATAATCTTTTACCAATGTATAAACTTGTTCGTTCGAATAATCCTTATACTTTACATCACCTTGTTTTATCATTTCGATCCACTCATTAGGAGTATTTGTTGCATCCTTATTTCCTTCTGGAAGAATATGCTCTATTGTCCATATGTACTTGTCATCCTTTTTCTCCCACAAGTCTATAAACTTCTTCTCCTTTTTATCTTCAAACTTACACAAAGAACATAGCAAATATCTTGCCATATCTCTATTAGTGTCATATATATCACCATAAAGTATTTCTTCAACTGCTTCATTACTTGATGTTTTATTTTGATACTCATCTAATAGTATTTTACGAACATCCGCAAAATTCTTTTTATCTAATTGATTTATTCTTTCAATTATGTTCATCAATATTTGATGTAAAGCACCAGTGGAAGGATTATTAGTTAGATTACGTCTAATAAAAAACTTTAATGTTAATTCAAACAAGTCAAGCAATTGAGTATCATCAAAGCCAAAGACGATTTTGTTTCTCAACAGATACAATAATAGCGTAAATGCTGATGTAGCATTGGCATTTCTAAAATTTTTAAAAGTTGTTTTAAATTCTTCAGAAACATCTATTTGAAGCTTTTCTTCACCGGTTAGTAATGAATTATACTTTGCATTTAAAGTTAAAAACTCCATAAAATCTTTTCTATCAACCAAAGAACCGTATATTTTTATAACATTTGATCTTGTTGCTTTGTTTGCAATATCGTACTTTGGATTAGTGGTAAGAGGAAGGCTTAAATTGTTATACTCACTTCTAAAAGCATTATAATTATTTCTTAAAAATTGTTCTTGATTACTCTCGTTTCCAAGAATTTCAATTAAGCTTTCCCAGTTTGAAATACTGTCTTCATCATCAGATCTACTTAAATATGAGTTTTTAATTAGATCCATAGCTGATAATGCCATTCCTCTATTATTCATAGTTTCAAATAAAATAAAAGCCGTTTGTGCATTATCAACAGAAGCACTAATAAATGTCAATCCACATATTTTATCAAATAATTGAATTGTTTCGTTAACATTAAGCTTATCAACATATTTTTTAAACCAATTATAGTTTTTACTTATTCTTCTGTTACCGTAATTGCTTGGTTTTGCAGCAGGGACTTTTATAATTTCACTATTTAATAAATATTCAAAATCCTCTTTGTTCTTGCCTTGCTTTTGTGGAACTAGTCTGGTCTTTTTATCCGACACAATCATTCTTTTTAAATTTGATTTTTTTAAATTAATATTTTCATCATCAACAAAAGCACACATTCTATTATAAATTGCAACTAGCAGTAAATTAAGTGATGTTAACCTTTGTTGTCCATCAATTACTTCATTGGTATTTTCAACCCATATTATTGAACCAATAAAATAATTCGGGTCGTTTTCTTGTATATCATTTAGTAATGCTTCGCAATGTTCTTGTTTCCATGAATATTCTCTTTGATAAATAGGTATTGTATATATCTTGGTTTCATCTGGATTTAAAAACCGTGTAAATGTTGTAGCATATGCATCTATTGCCATATTTCATCACCTAACCCTCTTATACTAACTCACCATTATGAATGAAAAGTTTTTTGTACTGCCCTGACTTTGTAAATTTTACAAGACCTAGATCTCTTAATTGTTGTAATATTTGTCTAATCTTAGGTTCGATATTATGATTATTTGGATGTTTTAAAGCTACTTCATCTTTATATTTATAGACGTCTTTTAAAACAAAATCATTGTTAGGGAGCTTATCTATTATATAGAAAACATCTTTTTGCCAAGAAGACATATTATCAAGAAGTGCTCCGACATCTTCTATGACTAAAGTATTATCACCATTTATTTCTTTGATAACATATTTAGTTGATTCTACATTACTTATTGTTTTCTCGATGTCATCTAATTTTGCATCATCAAACTCACCATACAACTTACTTTCAAACATTTCTAGAAAATCAGTTTCGATTTGATCCATAATTTCATCATTATTATCAATCAAAACCCCATATTCATAGTTATGATACATTCCGTAATAAGTAAGGTTTGCTGATGTAATTAATGCTTTCAATTTATCAAATAAATATATTTTAGCGTGTAAATCTTGATAATTTAAAACAGTAACTTTATTATCAAGTAATTTTCTTATTGCCGATAAATCCGAGCTTCTTTGAATAAAATTAGAAATATTAGAAGATGTAATTACAGTTAATTTAGAACTACTCTTCTTTTTATTTAATATTTCATTAACAGTTTCACTCTTTATATATGGAGCACAGAGAATCATTTCATTATTACAGTTACTAACCAAATTGAAAAAAATATTAGATGTTGGTGTTTTTACTAATTCAATCATTCACTTGTCCTCCTATTTTTCCATAAGTTTTATAAATAATGTAAATCTATCTTCAATAAAAAGTGGGGTTGTTTTCTTAAACATCATAGGTGAAATATTATCTGATAAGGTCATTAAATCAGCAAAAGCCTTTAATGTTTTATATGCATCTTCTTCTTTATTTAAGTTTTTAATAAACGTATATATTTC
The DNA here is from genome assembly GCA_900315995.1 of uncultured Eubacteriales bacterium. Classification (GTDB taxonomy): domain Bacteria; phylum Bacillota; class Clostridia; order Christensenellales; family RUG350; genus RUG350. Next base: position 2,164 of record ONBF01000030.1, on the reverse strand, counting down.
ATGTTCTTCATGATGGTGCGGTCGAAGGGACTTTCCTCTTGATTTTCGCAAAGCATAACGTTTAGTATTTGCTTTCGCTTTGCGAAAATCTTCGGTCAGCCACTAAGCAAATTGCCACGGGCAACTTGCTTCCGCCTTCGGCGTCGCTCTCGGAAGTCCCTTTTACTTGTCTTTGCATATAAAAACGAGTGCCTTGGCACTCTTTTTATATGGTGCGGTCGAAGGGACTTGAACCCCCACGGTTACCCATCGGATCCTAAGTCCGACGCGTCTGCCAATTCCGCCACGACCGCATAAATAAAAAATGGTGATCCATCCGCGATTCGAACGCGGGACAACTTGATTAAAAGTCAAGTGCTCTGCCAACTGAGCTAATGGACCACGTATTTGGCTGGGGTGGAAGGACTCGAACCTTCGGAATGCGGGAATCAAAATCCCGTGCCTTACCACTTGGCTACACCCCAATAAATATTAAGTATGTGGGGTGAGTAAAGGGAGTCGAACCCTTGACCTCCAGGGCCACAACCTGGCGCTCTAACCAACTGAGCTATACCCACCGTAAAATATAAACCGTGATTAGAGAATATTGTCGCCCGTGTGTATTCGGCTTTTTGGTGAGCCAGAAGGGATTCGAACCCCCGACCTACGGCTTAGAAGGCCGTTGCTCTATCCAACTGAGCTACTGACCCACGGCGCGACCGTCAGACAGTCGCAACGAAATCGTATATTCTTAAATCTCAGCATTTGGAGCGGGTGATGGGAATCGGACCCACGTAGCCAGCTTGGAAGGCTGGTATTCTACCATTGAACTACACCCGCGCATAACGTTTCCGCAAGACGCTTAAAAATAATAGCATAACAAACTATAATTTGTCAATGATTTTTCAGCCTTGTTTTATATTAATTATTTCGGCTTCTGTAATCGTCAATCGCAGCCTTAATCGCTTCTTCGGCAAGAACGGAACAATGAATCTTTTGCGCGGGAAGTCCGTCAAGCGCGGCAATTACGTCGCTGTTTTTTATTTTAAGCGCTTCGTCCAACGTTTTACCCTTAACCATTTCGGTCGCAACTGAACTCGTAGCAACCGCCGCGGCGCAACCGAAAGTTTCGAATTTTACGTCGGTTATCACGTCCCCGTCGATTTTCAAATATATCTTCATTATATCTCCGCAATTTGAATTGCCCACCGTTCCCACTGCGTCGGGATTCTCAATTGCGCCCACGTTCTTAGGGTTCTTAAAAGTATCGATAACCTTTTGACTATACATTGATTGCTCCTTTGTCGTCGGGCTTAAACAGCGGCGACATATATCTTAATTTTTCGATAACGGTCTTCAAACAGTCTACCGTATAATCAATCTCCCGTTTGGTCGTATCTTTACACAACGAAAAACGTATGGAGCCGTGCGCAAGTTCGGCGGTCAACCCCATCGCCAACAGTACGTGCGACGGTTCAAGTGAGCCTGACGAACACGCGGAACCGCTTGACGCGGCAATACCGTCAAGATCCAAACTTAAAAGTATCGACTCGCCTTCAACGTATTGAAAACTAACGTTAAGGTTATTCGGAAGACGTTTACTCATACTGCCGTTTATTTTTACGTACGGTATCTCTTTTACAATTCGATCGCGCATATAGTCGCGCAACTTCGCCATTTCGTCAATCTTCTTGAAATTTCGTCAATCTTCTTGAAATTGAGTTTCGCTTGCTCTATCGCGACGCCTATTCCGACAATTCCCGGCGTATTGCTCGTACCTGCGCGCATATTGCGCTCCTGTTCTCCGCCTGTCATAAAACGATCTATTCTCAAACCGTTTCTTATATAGAGAACGCCGACGCCTTTCGGTCCGTAAAACTTATGCCCCGACATAGACAATAAATCTACGTTCATTGCTTTGACGTCTATATCGACCGCGCCCACTGCCTGTACGGCGTCGGTATGAAATACTATCTTGCGCTCTCTTGCCAAGGCTCCTATTTCGGCTATCGGCTGAATTGTTCCGACTTCGTTGTTTGCGGTCATTACGCTTATCAAAACAGTGTCGGGACGAATCGCTTTTCTGATTTCGTCAATCTTCTTGAAATTGAGTTTCGCTTGCTCTATCGCGACGCCTATTCCGACAATTCCCGGCGTATTGCTCGTACCTGCGCGCATATTGCGC
>ONBF01000055.1:5696-12010 GCA_900315995.1 uncultured Eubacteriales bacterium | reverse complement strand
ACAGGACGAAACGTGTCTTGGGGTAGACGCACAAGAATTGATGTGGTATGAAACGCATATGGCGGATACGCAGTACTATGTCATAAAGAGCGACGGAACGGTTGAAGTACTGACGCTCCCGCCCGACCCCGAAGAGAAAGCAAGCGTATGGGAAATGATATGGGTAGGTTTGGCGGCTGCGGGAGTAGCCGTAGCGGGAGTTATACTCAGTTGTGCGTTTCCGGGTGCAGGGTCGGTAATAGGCGGAGCAATGATAGCCGGAGCACTCGATATATTTATGCAAGTAACCGTATCGGGAACAAAGCCTGAAAATATAGATGTGAAATCGGTATTGATGAGTGCTGCGATAGGTGCTATAACGGGCGGAATAGGAGCTTCTGCGTCCGCTATGACCAAAGGCGCGGTAACGGCGGCAAAGACAGCGGCACAAAGATTGTTTATCGAAGTGGGTACGCAAGCAGCGGCGGGACTGCTCTCGGGCACGATTACATATCTTGCAAGCACGGCAGCGAGCGGAAGAGAAATAAACTTCAACGACTGTCTGAGAGCGATGGCAATCGGCGGAGCGACGGGAATTATAGCGGGCTTAGGCGGAAAACTGTTCCGTAATGTAGCGGCGAAATCGGGAGTACAAGTAGCGGTACAGATATTGGGCGGAGCGGGTATAAGCGCAAGCGCGTATTTGATGTCGATAGCGATAACGGGAAAAGAGTTTGATTTGGGAGACTTCGCGTTAGCCGCGGCAGTCGGCGCGGCAACCGCTGCATTGATGTTAGTGGGTAAAAAGATTGTCAGCACCGTTAAATCGAATTATCAGAGAAGACAAGAAGATGTAAAGAACAGGATAGCAAAAAATCTTCCATCGGACGACAATGATACGTGGAGTATTGTGGATAAAAACGGTAATAAAATGTTGAAAGAAGACTTTCTTAAAAATCCCAATCAAAAAGCATACGTCGTCGGCAAATATGAAGGAAAGGATTATAAATTCCCGATAAAGAAAGGTTTCGTTCAATTTAAGTCTGCGTCAATTACGGAAGTTAAATTCAAGGAAGGTTTCGGACCCGAAACGTATAACGGCAAATCGAGTTTGAGAACAAAATACAATATGAAAGTATTTGACGAGTTAGCGGCGGAACAATGGAATAAAAGTGTACCAAATGATTTGCCTAAGGAAATTATAGCGGATATAAATCAAATAAAACAAAACAGCATTAAAGGATTGAGCGGAACGGATATTAAGGACATAAGAACTAAATACAGCTACACTTGGCACGAGTGTGAAGATACTTATACGGCACAATTAGTTCCGAGTGGAATACATAACGTATCCGAAAACGGTATTTCGCATTATGGCGGAGTAGGTCTTGTTAATCAAATGAGTGCGACAGAACAAAAGAGCAGAATTAAGTCTATGATTGATTATTTGGTCAGCAAAGGACAACAAGTAAATGATATTACTAACGGAGGTTAATATATGAAATTTGTATTTAATAAGCAGTTTAAGTTTGAAGAGCATCCTGCAATTATGAAATGTTATAATGAATATAATGATTTAGTAGATGCTTCTTATGAAATGGAAGAACTGTATAATGCGGGTAAATATACGAAAGAACAATTATTAGAAGCCTCAGAAAAAAATCGACATTATTATTATAACGATTACGCTTATCAAATATATCTTGAATTTTATGGAAAAGGTCTTATGATATGCGAGTGTAAAACAAAGAAAAAAATTTTATTTGATGAAAAATTTTCGTCAGATTTTGAAACTTTTTCTCAATACGAACGCAGTGAATTAATTAGTTTGGTTGAACCTAATTACGGCTGGAAATTGCCGAAAGAGTTTTATAAATAAACAGATATAGGACTATAAAGAGATAAATGAAATTTGTATTTGACAAGAGATTTAAGTTTGAAGAGTATCCTGAAATTATGAAATGTCATAATGAGTATGATGCATTGGTAAATTCTTTATATGAAAAAGATGACGAATTTGATAATGGATTATGCAAAAAAGAAGATATAGAAATATTTAGAAAAAAAATAGACGACTTTTATTGGAATGAGTATGCTTTTTCTGTATTCAAGGAATTTTACGGAAAAGGTTTGGTCGTTAGTAATTGGGAAACAAAAAAACAGTATAATTTTGATGAAAAATATTCGTCAAAATTTGAAGAATTATCCATCGGCGAGCGAGATAGTTTGGTTAGTTTAGTAGAAATAAAATATGCTTGGAAATTGCCGAAAGAATTTTATAAATAAATGGATATAGGACTATAAAGAGATAAATGAAATTTGTATTTGACAAGAGATTTAAGTTTGAACTGTACCCTGAGATTATGAAGTGTCATAATGAACACAATGACATAGTGGACGCTTCTTATGAAATGGAAGAGAAGTATGACAACGGAGAGTGTTCAAAAGAAGATTGGTTACAAGCAATAGACAAATGCGATGAATATTGTCAAAAAGTATATGCAAAATGTGTGCATAATGAATTTTACGGAAAAGGTCTAACTATATGCGAGTGGAAAACAAAGAAAACAATAAAGTATGACGATAAATTCTCAATGAATTTTGAGTCTTTATCTCAAATTGATCTTAGGATTATTATAAGTTTAGTAGAGATAAAATACGGCTGGAAATTGCCGAAAGAATTTTATAAATAAACACTCAATAACATACGTCGACGCATAATGAAATCCTATTAAATAAATTTTCGTGTAGCAACTCAAAATGTTCAGCGTAGCGATAAAGGCGTCCGATATAACGGACGCCTTTAACATTGTCGTTTACAATTCGCAACCGTTATACTCAGTTTGATATTTATTTATAAGGACGTCTAACATAGATTAAAACGTACTATCGATTATTGTTTGAATTTTTCTCAATCGGTAAACATTAACGATCACCGCTTATATATTATTTAGATAAACGAAAAGAGATTTTGAGGCGGGGAAGAGATGTTAGACAGATCATGGGTTGAGATAGACCTTAAACAGATTGCCGAAAACGTAGACGTTTACAAATCGTGTTTACCTAACGGCAAACGCATAATGGCGGTAGTCAAAGCGGACGCGTACGGGCACGGCGACGTGGAAGTGTCGGCTATGCTTTTCGATAAAGGCATAAGGGATTTTGCGGTTTCAAATATCGACGAAGCCGAACGGTTAAGACGAGCGGGCATTACGGGAGACATACTTATTCTCGGATATACGCCTATCGGTCGCATAAACGAGTTGATTGAATACGATATAACGCAAGCCGTAATATCGGAAGATTATGCGGAAGCGGTTTTGAAAACAAAAAAGCGAATCAAATGCAGTTTTGCAATAGATACGGGTATGAACCGTTTGGGTATTTCGGCGCATAACATCAAAGATTGCGTCAACACGATAATAAAGTATAATGAGGCGTTTGATATTACGGGAGTTTTCACACACCTTTGCGTTGCGGATAATAACGGTGATAAAGAATCGGTGATATTTACCGAAAAACAACTTGAATTATACAACGAAGTTTTAACGTATATCGGGCATTTGAAGTTAAAAAACAATCATTGCTTAAATTCCGCGGGCGGATTATGGTATAAAGACGGTACGGGTATCGTTCGTCTCGGCATAATGATGTACGGACTGAAACCGAACGTTAAAAGCGAACTTCCCGAAGGGATAAAGCCCGCAATGCATTGGAAAAGCGTGGTGGCGATGATGAAAGACGTAAAGAAAGGCAACTCGATAGGTTACGGCAGAACGTATTATGCAAACAGTGATATGAAGATAGCGATAATACCGACGGGGTACGCCGACGGATACAGTCGGTTGTTGTCGAACAAAGGGTATGTGATAATCGGGGGGAAAAAAGCGAATATCGTCGGGCGTATATGTATGGATCAATTTATGGCGGACGTTACGGATATATACGGTCTTAAAGCGGGAGAAGAAGTCACGCTTATGGGACGGGACGGCGACGAGCAAATAACGGCGGACGATATTGCCGATATTATAGGTACGATCGGTTATGAAGTCGTGTGCGGAATAAGCAAACGCGTGCCGCGGATATACGTTAAAACATAATTTACGGGTTTTGACAAAACGAAAACGAAGCGCGAATATTATTTGAAGATATTTCCATTGCCTAAAAAAATTAAAGAAGTTATAATATATAATAATGCATTTTACAAAACGGAGGATGTATAATCAAATAATATATATGGTTATACTTAATTGATTTATGAAAATACTGCAAAATAAAAGATTTTTCCGATGTATTAGTCTCGTAGTGACAGTGTTGGGAACAGCGTTGGTCTTATTCGCATCATGTTTACCGCTTATTTCATTAAAGTATTTTTCCGAAAGCATGGTTTCTGTAATTTTTACAAAATGGAGCGGAAACGTAATATGTAATATTACCGTTATTTTATTCACGATAAACATGGTTATATACGTATCGTCGATTTTTATTTTGTTATCGTCAATAAAGCGCGGGAAACTCAGTATGATATTGAGTTTCATATGTGTGTTTGTGAGTGTTATCGGAATGCTGTTTTCTTTTTCGTATCGAGAACTTTCCGAAATAAGTATATTTTACGTTCTGACGACGATTGTTTTCGGTGCCGAACTTGGATTTAATATTACATATCTCAAAGACAAAGAGGAAGAAGAGCCTTGTCCGGCAAGAATAATGGTTGCAAACGCGATTATCACGGGACTTTCCGTAATGATTGCCATTGTTTTGCTGTTTTTAACGTTCAGACACGACAAAGAAGGATTAAGTATTAACGTAATTAAAGTTTTAACCGAAGGCGGTAACTTGCGCGATTTTATTATATCATTGGTGTTTTTCGCTATAACGGTAGGATTTATCGGATGTTCGCTTATTAATCTCAGATATTTGAGAAGTAACGCCGAAAAATCGAGTAAAACGACGTGTGCCACGACGTACGGTTTAACGATATTCACGTTGATTATGTTTTTGAGTGTAACGATAATCGGATTTTTCGAGCCCGAAGCGAATATGTCGTCCGCAACGATTTTGATTCCGTTCATATTATCATCGGTTTGTTCATTGACGTATTCGTTTTTATTCGGTGGTTTTGGATTCGATAAAATTGAGAAAAAGAAATCTCCGTATAAATTGACCGACGTGATCCCGTATATTTTCGTAGTCATATTTACTGCGCTTGTATTGATTGCAATGCTGACGTATATTTTGGAAGTGCGAATAGACGGCGATGTATTTACAAGAGTTTTTAGGATAAACGGTTATTCGATATTGGCGGAATATAAGACGCTCGGCAACGGCTATCGTTTAATGGCGTTTATCGTATTTTTTATTCTTATGACATTATCAGCGATGTTTCTGATAAGCACGGTAATGCTGTTAACGAAGAGTAAATTTTTCAAAAAAATGTCGATTATAAACATAATAATATGTTATTTGTTTTTATTGGCTCTCGGGTTATTCGGAAAGTATTATGAGATAGCGCAAAAAATGACGCAAGAAGATTTAATGAGTTTAGTGGCAAGATCCGAATACGGCGGATTTGCAACCGGTATCATATCAAGTATCAAATATACGGTTACGAGTAACACCTATATATATTTTATAGTGGCAACGGCGTTTATGATTGCTTTAATAATAATACATCCGTATAAAAATATGGGCGTAGAAGAAGTATCCGTCAATTTCGCCGAAGACGCGGTACTTAATACCAAAGGTGACGATACGAATGTGGAGACTGCCACCGCGTCGCTTGCCGAAAGCGTGACTGAATATGACTTTGACGCCTGTCCCGCGTTTACCGAAATCGATTCCGAGAAAGATAAATTTGAAGAAGCGAACGCATTGCGAGCGCAAAATCCGTTGTCCGATCCGTCGCTTTCCGAACTTGTTGACTTTGCGGTTACATACGCAAGGGATTCGAGATTGCATCTCTCGTACTCAAAGGAAGATATGGCGCAATTCGTTGCGGGGTTGGGCGCAACCAAACTTACCATATTACAAGGTATGTCGGGCACAGGCAAAACCAGTCTTCCGAAAATTTTCATTGAAGCAATTATGGGCAATTGCGAGATAGTAGAAGTCGAGTCGAGTTGGAAAGATAAAAACGAATTACTCGGTTATTACAATGAATTCAGTAAAATATATACACCTAAAAAATTCACGCAAGCGTTGTACAAAGCGAGATTCAATCAAAACAATATTTACTTTATAGTGCTTGATGAAATGAACCTTTCGCGTATAGAGTATTATTTTTCGGATTTTTTATCTCTTATGGAAAACGAAGAAGATAAGCGAGAAATCAAATT
>ONBF01000055.1:0-5677 GCA_900315995.1 uncultured Eubacteriales bacterium | reverse complement strand
AATATCGAATCCGAGTCGTTTGACTATGACGAGTTAAAAGACGGACATACGATACAAATACCGAAAAATATTTGGTTTATCGGCACGGCAAACAGGGACGAATCGACATTTGAGATAAGCGATAAAGTTTACGATCGCGCCAACACTATGAACTTTAACAAACGTGCGCCGAAAGTTAAGGAGTACGGCGAAGTTAAGAGTCCGCGGTTTTTATCGTATACGGAATTCAGGGCTATGCTTGACGCGGCTAAATCAAGCGTTGATTTTGATATAGATTCATACGGCATTTTCGCTGACGTTGAAAAAATACTTTCAAAATATAACATATCTTTCGGTAACCGTATTTCACGTCAAATGGAAGATTTTGTCAAAGTATACATAAGTTGCTTTGACAATCCTAAGGAAAGAATCAATGAAGCTGTCGAAAAGATATTGCTTTCCAAAGTTGTCGCAAAACTCGAATACAAGAGTATAGAAGATAAAGACGCACTCGTCAAAAGTTTCTCAAAACTCGGACTTAACGATTGCGCGGTGTTTTTATCTAAACTTAACGAAGACTTTTAATTAATGGATAACGAGTTGGATTTGATAAAACTTAATCAGTATTACTCATCAATCGGAACGTTCGTAAATAAACACAGTGAGCTGAGTTTCGCGCGTTTCGAGCGATTATCCGTACTTGAAACCAATCTGTTCTCGTCCATTGACAATATAGACTTTGCGAATCTTAACGACAAACTTTCGATTATAATCAAGACAATTCCCGCAATCAAACGTATATTCGCGCGTCCGTATATACATCTTATTGACAACGATGAACTTGTGCCGCTCGAAGCCGTAAAAGTCGTCAATAACGATACGCTCACTTATGCGGCGATTCATACGGAATTATGGGACGACGTTACGCCAAACGGTATCAAACCGATTAAGGTGCTGACAAGGAAAAATCTCGATAATTATTCTATATACGAAAATATTGTTTTCGCAAAAGCAATTGATCTTATATTAAACTTTACCAAGAAGTACAATGATTTGTTGCGCGACTTATTTTTTGTAGAAGGAAACCTCGAAATTAATTTGCTTGAACGGGCAAACCATTTGTCTTATTACATAGCGCTCGGCAAATTACATACGGGATATATCAGAAGTTTCGAGTTATACAAAGACGACGCACTTAAATGTATCAATAAATTACAGTTTATTCGTTCGACGATAATTCCGCGCTTGTCAAAGCCTGTATACAAAAAGAACAAAAACAAACATCGCGGCATATCACTTCAAAAGACCAATATATTTGCAATGCATAAAGATTATAACAAGATATACTTGTTGATTAAACAATTTATGCGTACGACGGAAAACATTGATAATATAGCGGAAGTCAAACAACTCGTCAGACATAATTATTTACGTTATCTTGAAATGCTTACACTGTTTTCGTTGTCACACTTTAATTTTACGGCGAACGAGCAATCGAAGATAAATTTTAATAATCTCGACGTAATGATGCGTTTCAGGACTTATGAGATTAACGTTAAGGAAAAAAACGGGGCGGTTTTATTGACGTTTAAGAAGGAAAACGAATATCGAATACTGTTCGTTCCGAAAGTCGATAGTGAACCGGAGTTAAATCAAACATCGGCGGAAGAGAAGATTTACGTGTCACCTGTAAGGGACGGGAATTTATTCATAAGCATCAATAATATTGAATCTTTCAGACGTTTACAGCAAATAATTTTGCGAGGTATGATATATTCCGATAAAAAACGTGATTTTTGTCCGTTCTGCGGGAGTTATTTGACACAAGTAGATGGAAAGTACGTTTGTAACAAGTGCAATATGCGCATTACGGAGTTAACGTGTCCGGAAACCGATAAAAAGTATTACGGAACAGATATCAATAATTTTGTGTTTCACGACGATGACGCTGAATCACTTTCCGAGTGGGCGAAGAACAAAAAAGAAGAAAATAAATATCATTTCAGAAACATTACGGGTATAGTAGGCGGAAAATTCGTATGCCCGCATTGTGGAAAAGTCCATTAAAACTTATATTTTCCGAGTAAATGCTTGAATTGTGCGCATTTTCAATATTCTTTACAAAGTTTATTCGATGTGTTATCCTAAAATAATAAAGGAGAAAACAATGACCAAAAAGAATTGTTTGTTTGCGACCGTCGGTTTGCTTATAACTTTCATACTGTTTACGCTTACAGTAAAATTTGTCGGTGTAAAGGCGATAGGACCCGAAGGCTCTTCGGTAGGGCTTGCGGATGTCAACGAGGCGATACATAAAGTTTTCGGACTTAACGCGACGTTGCATAGCATAACCGATTGGGCACAGGCGGTGTTTGCGATAATGGGCGGCGCGTACGCGTCACTCGGCGTATATCAACTTATTAAAACAAAGAGCGTTAAGAAAGTGGACGGAAGTCTTATTGCTCTCGGCATATTTTATGTAACGCTGTTGCTCGTATATCTTTTCTTTGAAGTTGTGGTAGTCAATTGCAGACCCGAAATAATCAAAAACAAACTTGCGGCGTCTTATCCTTCGTCCACCACTATGTTATCGATATGTTTTTCGATAAGCAGTATTGATATGGTTATCCGTTACGTCGAAAACAAAAAACTCAAATATGCGCTTAATACGGCTACGGGTGTTTTTTGCGCGTTTATGGTAATCGGAAGATTTTTGTCGGGCGTGCATTGGTTTACCGACATTATGGGTGCAATAGTATTGAGCGGTGCGCTTTTGGCGTTTTACTGTCTGTTGCAAATAATGTTTGAAAACCGGACGATTATCGAAGAAATAAAGTTTGATAAAGATAGCAACGTGATTAATACAAGGACGGAGCAAGCACCCGAAACCGCGACCGAAAACAAGAAAACCGACGCAACGCAGAGCAAGACGTCGGAAGACGTAGCGCATTGTGAATTGTCGGTATCGACTGATGCTGTCGAAAACGGCGAAAACATCGGACGGTAAGTTATTAACGGATTGCCGTTTTGCATACGCGGTAAAAATACACATAGGTGAAAATTTGACGGAAAAGAGTTTATATTGTGAATACAAAGCTCTTATAAAGAGCGCGAAACACGTATCCGAACTCAACGTGTGCGTTGTGCGCAACACGGAGCAAAGATACGTTTTTTCATTTGTTTTCCCCTTAGAGTTTAACGATGTAAACTACCGTATGTTCGAACGTATAATCAAGTCTGTTATATGGATAGCGGGTGGCACGGAAATCTTGATTGAAGGGCGTTCCGAGTTTGTCGAAAGATTAAAAAGCGAGTATTCGGAAAACGGTACGCGCGCATTTGACTGTCGGTTTATGAAAGACGTTTTCGGTTCGTTTTGCATTAAGTCCGTCGAAAGTATAAATTATTTGGCGGATAAAAACGCAAAACTCGGTTTTACGTTAAGCGCAAAAGGCAAACGAATCGGTTTTGACGCAGGCGGTTCGGACAGAAAGACGTGCGCGCTTATCGACGGTAAAGTAATATACAGTGAAGAAGCCGTGTGGCATCCTAAGACGTGCGCCGACTATGCGTATCACAAGAACGAGATAAAGACGGCGATAGCAAAAGCCTTAAATAAAATCGGCGGAGTCGATTATATCGGTATATCTACGGCAGGGATAGTAATAGACGGCGAAATCAAAGCGTCATCTTTGTTTGAGAGCGTTGATAAAGCCGATTTTGAAAGATACGTCCGCACGATATATAAAGACGTTTGTAAGGAGTTTAACGTCCCCGTATATATTGCAAACGACGGCGACGTTGCGGCGTTATCGGGTATAGATTCGAATAACGGCGGTAAACTTATATCACTTGCACTCGGTACGAGCGAAGCGGGCGGATATGTCGATAAAGACGGTCAAATTACGGAAATGCTTAACGAACTTGCGTTTGTGCCGATATATTCAGGCGACGGAGTGGGATACGACGAGTGGTCGGGAGATTTCGGGTGCGGCGCAAATTATTTATCTCAAAATTCGATTATCCGTCTTGCGCAAGAGTACGGTATGCGATTTAACGAAAATTCAACTCCCGCCGAAAAACTTATTGAAGTCCGCAATTTATTCGATAACGGCGACGAGCGCGCAAAGCGTGTTTTTGAAAAATTGGGTACATATATTGCGGACGCGATTGCGTGGTATACGCTGTTTTACGACTTTGAAAGCGTACTTTTGTTAGGGCGTGTCGTTTCGGGGCAATCGGGTACGACAGCGATTGATTTTGCCGAAAAGGCGTTAAAACTTCATTATCCCGAATTACGAATAAAAATTATCGTTCCGAAAGACAGTGAAGACCGTAGACTTGCGCAATGTTTTACTGCGGCGAAAATGCAAAGAAAGTGACAAAACGGATATATATTCAAGCGCAGTCGAAGAATCTCAAAACAATAAAAGCCGTTTTTGCAAGCGGCTTTTTACTTCGTTTGATTATTTTATATAAATAATCTTAAATAATACATATTAAACATTTTATTAAATATTAAATCGCTTCGTTCTTATGAAACAGTTTCTTTGTTTGATATACGGGTTCGCTCGTAATATTTATTCCGAGTTTTTTGAGAGTAATCTCGTCTATTTGTGCGAGAATAACCGACGAGTGCATTTCGGTTCCTTTGAGATTAGGCAGTTGATCTATTGCGAGTTGCGCGGTCGGGTTGGTTGCCGCACTTATCGACAATGCAATCAGTAACTCGTCAACGTGTAATCTCGGGTTTTTGTTGCCGAGATGCGTAGTTTTCATATCTTGAATAGGAGAAATGATAAGTTTTGACAAAATATCGATTTTATCTTGAATACCCGCAAGCGTTTTAAGTGCGTTTAACAGCATAGCGGACGCAGCGGAAAGCAGGGGCGAAGTTTTTCCCGTTACTATTCTGCCGTCTTCGAGCTGTATTGCTGTTGCGGGGGCGGCGGTTGATTGAGCCTTTTTGAGAGCGGCGGCTATTACGGGACGGTCTTCCGTGCTTACGCCTGCTTGTTTCATAAGAAGTTCGGTCTTATATATGACGTCTTCGTTGCTACTGCCCTTTCTGTTATCGACGAGCGCGGTATAATGCCGTCTGATTATTTCCTGCGCGGCGGCTTGACTTACTACTTCGTCGTCATAGATACAATATCCCGCCATATTCACGCCCATATCGGTAGGCGATTTATAAGGACACTCTCCGCTTATTTGCTTGAACAGCGCGGACAGCACGGGAAATATTTCGACGTCGCGATTATAGTTTACTGCCGTTTCGCCGTAAGCTTCCAAGTGGAACGGGTCTATCATATTTACGTCGTTAAGGTCGGCGGTTGCCGCTTCGTACGCAAGATTTACGTTATGTTTAAGCGGAATATTCCAAATAGGGAAAGTTTCGAACTTAGCGTATCCCGCTCGTATTCCGCGTTTATTCTCGTGATAAAGTTGAGAAAGGCAAGTTGCCATTTTACCGCTTCCGGGACCCGGTGCGGTTACGACGACGAGTTTACGTTCGGTTTCGATGTATTCGTTTTTACCGAACCCTTGTTCGCTTACAATAAATTCGACGTTTGACGGATAACCTGCGATGGTGTAATGCTTGTATACTTTGATGCCGAGACTTTTTAATTTTTTTTGAAAGGCGATTGCGGACGGTTGCGCGTTGTATTGCGTCAAAACAACGCTTCCGACAAACAGT
>ONBF01000008.1 GCA_900315995.1 uncultured Eubacteriales bacterium | reverse complement strand
TTTCATATTAATCGCTCTCCAATTTACAAGTTTTCCATATTGAGTGCTTCGTTAAGTCTGTTTCTGTCGGACGCCAAAAAACTGAGTCCGTTGATAAGACTGTTTTGCTCTAATATTTCTACGTTTAATTTAAGCGCGCCCGAAACGTATTCCGATAGCCCCGCAAGTTTTGAACAGCCACCCGCTAAATATATTCCTTTACCTGCCATATCTCCCGCCATTTCGGGCGGAACGAGATTTATAACCGCTGCTACCACTTCGAGAATTTTATCTATATGCGACTTAATAAGCGGTCTGATATCCGACGCGTTGAGTTCGATACTTATCGGCGCGCCGTTTATTATGTTGCGTCCGGACACTGTTACCGTACTTATATCGTTTTCGTATAAACTTCCTATTGAGAGTTTTATTTTTTCCGCAGTAACCTTTCCTATCTTCAACATAAATCGTTCGGACAATAAATTAACGATTGCGTCGTCTATCGTGTTTCCGCCGATATTCAAACTGTACGCGTGAATTATACCGATTTTCGATACCGCCGATACTTCTGTCGTACCGCCACCTATATCGACGAAAAACGCGTTGTTTTCGGGGACAACCTGCTTCAATGCAAGAGGAGAATCGACTATTACCACATCGCTGACGCCGGCATTAAGGAATACATTTTCAAGCATTTTACGTTCCGCGAGTGACGCTCCGCAATTAACGGAGACAACGGCGCGTATACGATGCTTTATGATACTGCCGTCTACGATACGGGAAAAATAATCTTTAAGCATTAATGACGCAACGTCCGGTTTTACCACTATGCCGTCTTCAACGGGACTGTACAATACCGAACTGCCCGTCGTTTTACCTATCATTTTCTTAGCGGAATTACCTGTAAAACGTATTTCCGTTTTTTTACCGCAATGCACGACCGCCATAGTCGGCTCGCTTAATACAACTCCGACGCCTTTTACGTATATCGTCGTGTTGGACGTTCCCAAATCTACCGCAATAATCATTACAGTATCTCCAAATTCTTCTTAAATGCTCGCTTAAACTCTCCGCACGCAAGAGACGCTTCTTTTATTTCAAGCGAACAGTCCACTTCGCTTTCTGTTTTCATTATTACGCTGTCGCCCAAAATGTCGCATACAATACCCGTTATCGCGCCGTTCAAACATCTGTCGAAACTTTCGGCAAGACGTAATATTATACCTAACTTGTATATTGCTTCTATATCTTCTTCCACAAGTAAGTCCTTATATTTGATAAGTTCGTTTATGTTTATGTCACTCTTCTTTTCACACGCGGCAACGTATGCCGCCATTACTATATCTCTGTGCGCTATACCGTATATGTTTGAATTTAATATATAGTAACAAGAGTGATGATTGTGACGGTGATACTTAACATTGTTGCCTATGTCGTGAAGCATTGCGGCGACTCGCAACACTTTAACGTACATACGCGGTAACTTGTGCAACACTTTAAGCTGTTTGAAAAGTTGAAGCGCAATATTTGTCACATGCTCCGCATGCGTAACGTTTGCACCGTGCGTATAAAGTATGTTGTTCAAACTGTAACCGAGTACGTCGTTTATCGGTTTTTCAATCGTGGACGGCATTGTGTAACGCAAAAGCGCACCCTCTCGTAAACCGTTACCGCTGAATATTATCTCCTTAAAATTCATATATTCCATAATAGCTTTAATCGCGCCGATTGCCGACGGAAATATATCCGCGCGTTGAAGCGATAAGCCCTTAATGCGTTTGCTCTCGTCGATGTTTAAGTGTCTTATGTTTTCGTATATCGAATCGAAACTTTGCGAACTTATACGGTAGTTATGTACGATTTCAATGGGATAATTCGACGTCTGCCTGCTTATTTTACCTAAATTTCTGAACGAACCGCCTACGCCCACAAGTTGCACGTCGGGTTCGACTTGTTTAAGCCATTGAATTTTTTTAAGTCGCTCGGTTACGTAATCTTTAATCTTTTGCATACGCTCTTCGGGCTTAAAATTACCGTCTTTGAAAAGATCTGTCAAAGTTATCGCTCCGAACGGCAAAGTCGTCTGCGCCCATAAATTACGTCGGTAGTAACATATAAGCTCCGTACTGCTGCCTCCTATATCCACAATA
Organism: uncultured Eubacteriales bacterium; assembly: GCA_900315995.1. Taxonomy (GTDB): domain Bacteria; phylum Bacillota; class Clostridia; order Christensenellales; family RUG350; genus RUG350. Next base: position 25,045 of record ONBF01000008.1, on the reverse strand, counting down.
AGTCCTCGCGGAACGTCCATCGTATTGACGGCTCCTATGTATACAAGTTGAGCCTCTTCCTCGGGAGTTAAAATTTGCAATTTAATTCCGCACGTCACTTCGATTTCGTCAAGAAAGCCTTTCTGATTACGTGCGGCACGAACAGCGGCGGTTGCATAAGCAAATATCTTATCGACTTTATGCACGTCGCATATCTTTCTGAACATCTTTAACGTATTGATAGTCTGCGCTATTCTCGCAGGTTTCAAAAAATTCCCGTCTTTTTCAAGATCCTGACCGAGTCTTATGTTATCTTTCAGTTCATCGATAATGTAAAAATACCCGGATTCCATTACATTGGCAATTATCACTCTCGCCGTATTCGAGCCTAAATCTATAACAGCTACTTTTTCCATAATAAACCTTCCTGCATTTTTTTCTTTCATATTTTACCATAATTTACAATTAAAAGGAATACATTTTCGGAAATTAGCATTTTTTCGTGCAATATGTCTATATTTTTTATACTTTTATAGTATAATTTGCCGTAATTGTTTTCAAGTAACATTTTTGCATTTGCTTTGCGCAATCAAATGTTTTTATAAAATAATATTGTTATTTATTTATTCGTTTTTTAATTACGTTTAGCTGATTATTGTGACATTTTCAACAATCAAAACGCATTATCTAAGTTTTATCTGCTATTCACGGGATTTAGAGCCAAAATCAATTAAAAAACCGCAAAAAACGGCAAAATCATTTATACAAGTTTTGTTACAATACAGTTACTTACTTATGGAGGATTGTTTATGGATAAAATTAAAAAACGTGAATACTTACAAGAAGCGAAAAAACGCATGAAAAGCGGTTATTGGCAAGAAGTTGTGATAAGGCGAAACAACGAACTGAACACCGCAAGATTAAACGGCGATAACCCCGAACGCATTATCGCAAAATATCGTCACGAATTGTATTCAACTTTCGGCAGTAAGGTTTTACCGTATAAAGACGAAGACAAATTGTTTGAAAAAATCAAACTGATGCACGCATCGCAGACCGTTGTTACCGACCCTATCGGCAGACTTACGGACGTAAATTATTATAATTCGCTCGATGAGTCTGACAGAGAACGCTACGTCCTTGAACTCGCAAACGCATATAGACGCCTGAAAGCAAGGCTTAACGATAACGAATATAATTTATAAGGAGTATATATTATGAAACAAAGAATTTATCTTGCCAACGACCAAAGTTATTGCGACGAGCTTATCGCTTCCTTCAACGGCAGCGACGAGTTCGAGTGTATCGGCGCAACATCAGACGGCGAAATCGCACTAAGAGAAATACGCTCTTCAATGCCCGATATAGTGATAATGGATATACTTTTAACAAATATGGACGGATTTTCTCTTCTTTCCGCAATCAATTCGCTACCTTATAAACCCAAAACAATCGTCGTGTCGGCTCTCAATCGCGACAATATTATAGAACGCGCAATTAAAAGCGGCGCAACGTATTATATGATAAAACCGGTCGGTATGAAAGCTTTACACGACAGAATAAGAGAGCTTGCGCGCGGAGAGTTTAAGGGCGTATCAAACAGAAATTTGGACGAGCGCATAAGCAATATATTCATAACCGTCGGTATTCCCGCTCATATTAAAGGCTATCAATTCCTAAGAGAAGCTATCAAAATGGTTGTGGAAACGCCCGATGTAATCAATTCGATTACAAAGAAACTCTATCCGTCTATCGCGGAACGCTTCGACACGAGCGCGTCAAAAGTAGAACGTGCTATTCGTCACGCTATCGAAGTCGCTTGGAACAGAGGTAAAATAGAAAATCTCAATTCTTTGTTCGGCGTAAAAATTTACACAAGTAACGACAAACCAACGAACGGTGAGTTTATCGCATTAGTTGCGGATAAAATGTTGATTGAAGGCGTAGTTTGATTAAAAGACAAAGTCTGATAAAAACAAATCAAAAGCGGGCGTTACGCCCGCTTTTGATTTATTGGTTATTATTCTGTAATCAATTTTGTCAATAACAGTGTCAATATTGTTAATACTATTTTACCGTTGCCTCTATTCTTTTCGTTAGCCTATCATATAAATCTTCTTCATCTTTCCAAATAATCATAGATTTTTGAGCAATATCAAAATGTGGCTTACGATCATTAAAAACTTCTTCTCGGCAACAAACTATCACTTCTTTCCCTAAGGCTTGCGCATAACCAGCCTCATAGTACGCCCCGTAATTTGGTTCCGTAACATCGACAACAACAAACTTGCTCCTTTGAATTTCATAAAAAATCTCAGGCATAATGTAGTTGTTGTGTTCTTTATCTTTAATTATACGAGGTTCATAACCTTTTGCTTGTATTGCTTTCTTAAATATTTCACCAATATATTTAACTTTGTCATCAAATGACATTGCTATAAAACCATAATTGTATACGCTTTGATTTTTCGTTAGTTCTGCAATGCGTTTCCATCCTTCTATTGAAATTCGATGGCCACCATATATTTCAGCAGGTTTCATTTCAATATTCTCTATGTACTCCATTTTCAATAATGCAGAAAACAAACTTTTAATTTCATTCACTTTATCTTTACTTTCACAATAAAATAATCGCGGACAATTATCAAGAATTCCACCAATAGAGAAGTAACCAGACAATAACGGAAATCGTCGAGACAAATTAATCATTATATGATCAATCCTATCTATTACTTGATAAGGATAATTCTTCATTAATTGATAAATATTTACAAAACAATCATCGCCATAGTTATTTTCAGATTTGTCATAATAAAATTTCCAATAATAATTGTTATTGTAAAATGGATATTTTTCGATATAATTGTAAACAATATTCAATCTTCTCTCTTTTTCAACATCGTCCGCACCATTACAATAACCGTCACAAAGATAATATCTTCTATCATTTTGACACCAAAATATAGTTCCATCAGTAACAGATTGAATTTTATGTACTCCGCCGCATATCGGACATTCTTCTACTTGATCCATATTTTTTTACTCCAACTGTTTTAATGTTTTTCAAAATGATTATAACATTATTACAATTATTAAAACACCTTTATATAATTAAAGCGTAACGGAAACGTTTCCGTTACGCTTTGACTGTTTGTTACGTTAAATACGTTATTTAAGTTCTACCTTAGCGCCTGCTTCGGTGAGTTTTGTTTTGAGTTCTTCCGCCGCAGCCTTCGATACGTTCTCTTTAACAGCCTTGGGAGCGCCGTCAACGAGTGCCTTTGCTTCAACAAGTCCGAGACCCGTAGCTTCCTTAACTACTTTGATAACTGCAATCTTGTTTGCGCCTGCTTCTTGGAGCATAACCGTAAATTCGGTTTGTTCTTCAGCTGCCGCCGCGGGAGCCGCACCTGCTGCTGCGGGAGCCGCCGCTACTGCTACGGGAGCTGCTGCGCTTACACCGAATTCTTCTTCAAGAGCTTTAACGAGATCGTTAAGTTCTATAACCGTCATACCTTTGATTTCTTCAATCATCTTATTAATATCTGCCATTTTTGTTTCTCCTTTTTATTTATGAATTTTTATTGATTTTAATTAATTTTGCTTATCGGCAATCGCTTTAAGCGCAATAGCCAATCCGCTGAGTGTACCTTTGAGTACGCGCGCAAATCCCGCAATGGGAGCTTGCATCGTTCCGAGCAATTTCGCAACCAAAATTTCTTTTGATGGAAGTGCCGCGAGTGCCTTAACGCCGTTTTTGTCGATAAACGATTTCTCTGCCATTCCGCACTTGATTTCGAGTTTCGGAAATTGTTGAGCGTTGTCTACTAAAATCTTAGCAGGAGCAACAACGTCGTCCATTCCAAACGCAATCGCGGTAGGTCCGTTAAGAGCTTCGTCATACTGAGTGTAACCGAGTTCGTTCAAAGCAATCTTGACAAGTCTGTTTTTAAGTACTTTGTACTCTACGCCGCTCTTACGCATCATAGCGCGAAGTTCAGTGTCTTGCGCTACCGTAATTCCGCGATAGTCAACGATTACAAAAGACTTACTCTTCTCAATCTTCTCTTTGATCTCTTTAACCACTTGAGTTTTGAGTTCTCTTGCTTCCGACATATTTACCTCCTTATATAATGATAATACCCTTACGCGTAGACGGCATAAGGGTATAGAAACTTCTTCTATAATCTCACCTATGCAAGCGCTTGCGCTTTGACATTAATGACTTGCAGTCTACGGCTTAACAATGATTATTCTATTAAATTGTCTTTACTTTGTCAAGTAAAATTACATCCTATAAGCAACCTTAATTCCGGGTCCCATAGTCGACGCAATGGCTATACTTCTCAAATAAATACCTTTCGCCGCCGCCGGTTTCGCTTTAACGATAGCTTCCATAACCGTATTGAAGTTATCGATAAGCTTCTCCGCGCCGAAAGACTTCTTGCCGATCGGTACGTGAATTATCGCCGCTTTGTCAACACGATATTCGACTTTACCGGATTTGATTTCGTTGATAGCCTTTTCGATATCCATGGTAACCGTACCCGACTTCGGGTTAGGCATTAAGCCCTTGGGTCCTAATACTTTACCTAAACGTCCCACAAGTCCCATCATATCGGGAGTCGTTACGCATACGTCAAACCCGAACCAGTTTTCGTTCTGAATTTTCGCAATCATATCTTCCGCGCCTACAAAGTCCGCGCCCGCCTTAGCCGCGGCGTCCGCTTTGTCACCCTTTGCGATAACCAAAACTCTGAGCGTTTTACCTGTTCCGTGAGGAAGTATGCATACGCCTCTGACTTGTTGATCCGCATGTCTCGGATCTACGCCGAGTTTTACGTGTAATTCAATAGTTTCGTCAAACTTTGCGGTAGCGGACTCCACTACGAGTTTAGCCGCATCAGCAATGTCATATTGGGTCAAATTGTCAATTTTCTTGACTATTTCGGAATTTCTTTTAGCTATTTTCTTCATTTTCGTTTCCTCCTTAGTCAACTACCTTAACGCCCATAGAACGAGCCGTTCCGGCTATCATACTCATTGCACTCTCGATACTTGCGGCATTGAGATCGGGCATTTTTAGTTCAGCGATTTCTTTAATCTGAGCTTTCGTAATGGTTGCAACCTGTTCTTTCTTGGAATTAGCCGCAGCTCTTTCTATATTACACGCTTTCTTGATAAGTACGGTTGCGGGTGGCGTTTTGGTAACAAAAGTAAAACTTCTGTCACTGTAAATCGTAATAACTATCGGAATAATCAGTCCTACCTGCTTAGCCGTTCTTTCATTGAACTCTTTAACAAGACCAGGAATATTAATTCCGTGCGGTCCGAGTGACGATCCGACAGGGGGACCGGGCGTCGCCTTTCCCGCGGGTAACTGCAACTTAACTACTGCATTGATTTTTTTTGCCATAAAAGTTATCTCCTTCGTGGTTTTTGCGATACGCATAAAGATTTACGTATCTTCCACATCAATACGCAACCTATGGTTACGAATTGTTTTTATATTTTTTCTATCTGATTAAATTCAAGTTCAACGGGCGTTTGTCTGCCGAACATCGATACGCATACGCGTACTTTCTGCTTTTCGAGATTTATCTCTTCGACAACTCCGATAAAACTTTCGAGCGGTCCGTTAACAACTCTTACTTCATCGCCTACAACGACTTTAAGATCGGACGCTTCAATCTTTTCAAGTCCCATACGCTTGATTTCTTCCGCCGTCAAAGGACAAGGTCTGCCCGCGGGACCTACAAATCCCGTAACTCCTCTTGTGTTGGTTACCATATACCAAATATAATTGGTATAAATCATCTTTATGAATACGTAGCCCGGAAACTTCTTGCTTTGCACAAGTTTACGTTTACCGTTCTTCTCAACAATATTGTCTTCCATCGGAACGACAACCTCATATATGTAATCTCCGAGATTATTGTTCGCTACCATATTGTTTAAGTTGTTAAGAACCATATTCTCATACGTCGAGAGAACATGAAGTACGTACCATTTCGCTTCGCTTAAATCAGCCATATTTTACCTCTTTATGCTTAACCTATGAGCAAATTGAATAAAAAGCCCAAAAGCGAGTCAAAACCAAACAAAACCACGGTAAATATAAACGTGACGGCAAGAACGATACCCGTCTGCGATACTACTTTACCGAAAGTCGGCCACGAAACCTTTTTGAGTTCGGACTTTACTTCTCTGAAATAAGAAGAAACCTTACCTCTTTTCTTAACAGGTTGTTGAGTGTTAGCGTTAGCCATAACCTTACCTCTTTAATTATTTTGTTTCACTATGAAGTGTATGCTTCTTGCAGAATTTGCAATACTTGTTCATCTCCAATCTGTCCGGAGAATTTTTTTTATTTTTCATCGTATCGTAATTTCTCTGTTTACACTCCGTACAAGCAAGGGTAATCTTAGTACGCATTGTTTACACCTCCAAAAAAATTACACCCTCTAAATAGGTGCTTTGTAATATTATCACAATATTGCAATATATGTCAACGATTTAATAACACTTTTTACAATTAAATTATTTGCAAGAAGTAAAAAGCGCCCTTAAACCTAAAAGGGCGCTTTTATTCTAATTCGATTTCAAATTATTTGAGAATCTTGGCAACAACGCCCGAACCAACCGTTCTGCCACCCTCACGAATAGCGAAACGAAGTCCTTCTTCGATAGCAATAGGTGTGATAAGTTCGATTTCCATATCAACGTGGTCGCCCGGCATAACCATTTCAACGCCTTGCGGCAACTTGATGGAACCCGTAACGTCCGTCGTTCTGAAATAGAACTGAGGACGGTATCCGTTAAAGAACGGTGTATGACGTCCGCCTTCTTCCTGTTTCAAAACGTACACTTGAGCCGTGAAACTCGTGTGCGGATGTATGGAACCCGGCTTACAAATAACCTGTCCTCTTTCGATACCCGAACGATCGATACCTCTCAACAAGCATCCGATGTTGTAACCTGCTTGTGCTTCGTCAAGAAGTTTTCTGAACATTTCGATACCTGTAATAGTCGTTTCGACAGTGTCCTTGATACCGACGATTTCAACCTTGTCGCCCATCTTAACTACGCCACGCTCAACTCTGCCCGTAGCAACCGTTCCACGACCGGTGATCGTGAATACGTCTTCGACAGGCATAAGAAACGGCTTGTCGCTGTCACGTTGAGGCGTCGGGATATAACTGTCGATTGCGTCCATAAGTTCAATTATGCACTTACAATCGTCACTGTCGGGTTTGCCTGCCGTGCAAGCTTCGATTGCTTTCAATGCCGAACCTTTGATTATAGGAGTCGTGTCACCCGGGAAATCATATTCCGTTAAGAGTTCTCTGACTTCCATTTCAACAAGTTCGAGAAGTTCCGGATCGTTAACTTGATCGCATTTGTTAAGGAATACAACGATGTAAGGAACGCCGACCTGACGAGCGAGCAAGATATGTTCACGGGTTTGGGGCATCGGTCCGTCCGTTGCCGCAACAACAAGGATTGCACCGTCCATTTGCGCCGCGCCGGTAATCATGTTCTTGACATAGTCGGCGTGACCGGGACAGTCAACGTGCGCGTAGTGACGGTTAGCCGTCTCATACTCGACGTGTGCGGTGTTGATTGTAATTCCTCTTGCTTTCTCTTCAGGCGCCTTGTCGATTTCGTCATATTTCATGACTTGTGCCTGACCCTTAGATGCCATAACCATAGTTATAGCGGCGGTTAACGTTGTCTTACCATGGTCAACGTGTCCGATAGTACCAACGTTTACGTGCGGCTTTGTGCTGTCGTATTTAGCTTTTGCCATTGTTAATTCCTCCTAAATTTCTGTATTTTTTTATTAAGTTTCCTTAAATATTCTTTTTAATCCCGAGTTTTGCGATAATTCCGTCGGGTACTTGCGCGTAGTGCGAGAACTGCATACTGTAATTACCTCTGCCTTGCGTACGTGAACGCAAATCAGACGCATATCCGAACATTTCGGATAACGGTATTAAACTGTCTACAACCTGGATTCCGTTACGAAGCTCCATACCTTGAATATTACCGCGTCTGCTCGTTACATTACCCATAACATCCCCGAGATATTCCTCGGGCATTGTTATTTCCACCTTCATCATAGGTTCAAGAAGTATGGGACCCGCTTTCTTGGCAGCTTCCTTAAACGCCATCGAACCCGCGATTTTGAACGCCATTTCGGAGCTGTCGACTTCGTGGTAACTACCGTCTATAAGTCTTATTTTGTAATCTACAAGCTCGTATCCCGCGAGTACACCGCCGAGTGCGGCTTCTTTAATACCCGCTTCAACCGCGGGAATATATTCTTTCGGGATTGCGCCGCCGACGATTTCGTCAACAAACTCGTAGCCTTTGCCCGCTTCAAGCGGTTCAAGTACGATTTTACAATGACCGTATTGACCTTTACCGCCCGACTGCTTGACGTATTTCTGATCTTGCGTAACGGTCTTCGTAATTGTTTCCTTAAACGCAACTTGCGGTTTACCGACGTTTGCTTCTACCTTAAATTCTCTGAATAATCTGTCAACGATAATTTCAAGATGAAGTTCGCCCATACCCGCAATGATGGTTTGTCCCGTTTCTTGATCGGTGTACGTCTTAAACGTGGGATCTTCTTCCGCAAGTTTAACAAGTGCCAAAGCCATCTTCTCTTGCGAATTACGCGTTTTCGGTTCGATTGCAACCTTAATAACGGGTTCGGGAAATTCGATACTTTCGAGAACGACAGGCGTTTGAGGATCGCAAAGCGTATCGCCCGTTCCCGTTTCTTTAAGTCCTACGATTGCCACTATATCTCCCGCGTACGCTTCTTCGATATCTACTCTCGAATTGGCGTGCATTCTCAAAATTCTGCCGATACGTTCTTTCTTGTCTTTGTTGACGTTAAGAACCGTATCACCGCACTTTAACGTTCCGCTGTAAACTCTGAAAAACGTAAGTTTTCCGTACGGATCCGCCATAATCTTAAACGCAAGTCCCGCAAGTTTACCGTTATCGTCCGCTTTAAGCTCAACGATTTCGTTGCTGTTAAGTTTAGTAGCTTCTATCTGCTTAACGTCCAACGGCGACGGTAAATAGTCGATTATTGCGTCGAGCAGCATCTGAACGCCCTTGTTCTTAAACGAACTTCCGCAAAGCACGGGAGTAATTTTCATACCGATAGTACCGATACGGAGAGCCTTTCTTATTTCTTCTTCGGACAATTCGCCCGTTTCAAAGAATTTCTCCATAAGTACGTCGTCAAATTCGGCTACCGTTTCCATAAGTTTCGCGCGAGCGGCTTCCGCTTCCGCTTTCATATTGCTCGGTATCTCTCCGACACGGATATTATTACCCAAATCGTCTTCGTAAAACTCCGCAACGTTCTTAACAAGATCGATAATCCCGCAAAAATCGTTCTCTTTACCGATCGGAAGTTCAATCGGAATAGGATTGGCTTTAAGCCTTTCGCGCATCATATTAACTACGTTTGCAAAGTTCGCACCGTTAATATCCATCTTGTTTACAAAAGCGATACGAGGTACGCCGTATTTTGACGCTTGATGCCAAACAGTCTCCGATTGAGGCTCAACGCCACCCTTTGCGCAAAATACCGCTACCGCTCCGTCAAGTATTCTTAAACTTCTTTCGACTTCAACCGTAAAGTCAACGTGACCCGGAGTGTCGATAAGATTGATGCGGAAACCTTTCCATTGCGTCGTGGTAGCCGCGGAAGTAATCGTGATACCTCTCTCCTGCTCTTGCTCCATCCAGTCCATAACCGCCGCGCCGTCGTGGACTTCGCCGATCTTATGAACTTTACCGGTATAGTAAAGAATACGTTCGCTCGTTGTGGTCTTTCCTGCGTCGATATGCGCCATAATACCGATATTACGTGTTTTTTCGAGTGCAAATTCTCTCGGCATAACGACCTCCTACCAACGATAATGTGCAAACGCTTTGTTCGCTTCCGCCATACGATGCGTGTCTTCTTTCTTCTTGACAGCATTACCGGAATTGTTGTAAGCGTCCATTATTTCCCCTGCAAGTTGTTCTTTCATTGTCTTCTCACCGCGATTGCGAGCATAAAGGACAAGCCACCTTATTCCCAAAGTTTGTCTTCTGTCTCCTTTAATTTCGAGCGGTACTTGATAAGTCGAGCCACCTACGCGTCTTGCCTTAACTTCAAGTACGGGCATAACGTTTTCGAGTGCCTTGTTAAAGACGTCGATGGCACTTTGACCCAATTTATTTTCCACCAATTCAAATGCGCCGTATACTATCTTTTGAGCCGTTCCGCGCTTACCGTCGTACATAATCTGGTTAACGAGTTTAGTGATAACCTTGCTGTTGTACACGGGATCGGGAAGTACGTCTCTCTTCGGCACACCGCTTCTTCTTGGCATAATCTGTTCCTCCTTTTGATTTTTGGTTTTGCTCGGAGAAGAATCCCTCTCCGATAGGGTTATTCATCCGAATTACTTAGGTTTCTTCGCACCGTATCTGGAACGAGCCTGCTTTCTGTTGGCAACGCCCGTAGCGTCGAGCGTACCACGGATAATATGGTATCTGACACCGGGCAGATCTTTAACCTTACCGCCACGAATAAGAACTACGCTGTGCTCTTGAAGATTATGTCCGATACCCGGAATATAAACCGTACCTTCTTGACCGTTAACAAGTCTTACACGAGCAATCTTTCTCATTGCGGAGTTAGGCTTCTTGGGAGAAGTAGTCGTAACTGACAAACATACTCCTCTCTTTTGCGGACATTGTCCGAGAATAGGAGCCTGAGACTTCTTCGTCTGCTTCTCTCTGCCTTTCCTGATTAGCTGGTTAATCGTCGGCATATTAGTACCTCCTTTATAAAATTCGGATGAGTAATCCCAAACCAACCCTTGTTCGAGGATTCTCTATCTCCCGTGCCGTCCCGCTTGCAACGTAGCGAAACGAACGCGTCAATCGGCTTTGATAATTCCGCACGAGGCGGCGCTCACTTTGATTCCGCACAGCATACCGAGTTCTTCTTTGCTCGGCGCATAAACGAGTTCGGTATTCCTGTCATTAAGCGCACTCAATATCGCATCTTTAATGAAATGGTCCGCATCGGTTGCAACTATAACCGTATCGAGTACGTCTTCTTCAATCGCCCTTAATATTTGTTTCGTGCCGACAATAAGCCGATTTCGCTCAACGTCGGCGACACTCTTGTAGTCCATCTCTCCCCTGCGGATATTCGATTTCTCAAAGTAAACACTATTAACTCGCAGTATACCACGAGCGTTTGTATTTTACAAAAATATCTTCATAATGTCAACAATTTTGAGGTGTTTTAAGAGAAATTCTTTTTTATAGAATTTATTTTATATCGATTATATATATCTATGCGGAATATCCGCGCCGATAAGGTGAGAATATTCCGCATAATGTTGCAATATCGATTTTCAATTATTTTTGCTTTTTCGTAACTTGATCGAAGTATATTAACAAAATTATTACTCCGAGTAATATTAAAGCACCTATTACTATACCCGCTATCGCTACGACTGATAAACCGCTGTCGCTCGTTTCAGCTGTCGCCGTCGGCGTAGCCGTATCGTCATCCGCTACCGTTAAAGTCATTACCGCTTCTTGTCCTTTATACTTAACCGTTACTTTAACTTGTCCCGCTTCATCGAATACGTGGTTGATGGGATCTTTGATTTCTTTTCCGCCTACCCAATACGATATATTTTCGTCGTCTGCCACAATCGGCAACGTGCTTCCGTCTTCGCAAGTCACTGTAACTTGTAATTTATCGCCTTGTATCTTTTCACCCTTTGCTATTTCTCCGCCGGTATACCTTGCGGTTAAATTAACTAACGGCGGTATCACTGTTAATTGCATTTCGGCTTCTTGTCCGCCGTATTCAACCATTACGATTACCATATCCACTTCGTACATAAATCTGTGGGTTGTAATATCAATAGGATTTTCGTCTATTGAATACGTAACGCTTTCATTATCTGTCGATATATTTTGCGTACTGTCGTCACTGTACGTTGCCGTTATTACTATCTTATCGCCCTGTATCTTTTCACCTTCAATGATATATCCACCATTATAAGTTACTTCCATTCCCGTCACTATCGGAGCGACTACATTTATATCTATTGTAGCGTTTTGTCCGTTATAACTAACCGTTACGGCTACCGTTCCTACTTCGTACATAAATCTGTGGGTTGTAATATCGGCGATAGGAGTTCCGTTGTTTATCGAGTACGTAACGCTTTCGTCGGTTGCCGATACGGTTGCCGTGCTGTCATCACTGTACGTTGCCGTTATTACTATATCGTCACCTTGTATCTTATTGCCCTTTGCTATATCTCCGCCATTATATGTCACCGCTATTTCGATTAAAGGATATCCGCTTAACGTCGGATACTCGTTGCTCGTTACGTTCCAAAGCTTCAAGGCGTATTCCGTCGTATCAACCGTAGTCGTATCAACCGTATACGTAGGATGTTCGTCTACATATCTATTAAGCTTGTATACAAGACTGTTATTGTCATTTAATGCACCTTTCATATTCTCATCGGACATTGGAGTAGCAGTACCCGTATAAGTCGAACCTTCATTACTATTTCCAACCTCCGAAATCCCTTCGAGATAATATACACTTTCTACCGTCGCTGTACCGCTATTGTTGCCGACTATACCGCCATTATTGCTTTCTCCTGTAATCACACCTGCATTATAACTGTTTACTATCGTCAACGGATAATAGTTATCACTATTTTCGCTATTGCTGCCGACTATACCGCCATTATTGCTTCCACCCGTAATCGTGCCCGTATTGTAACAGTTTAATATATTCGCTCTATGACTATTGGCTCCAATTATACCACCATTATTGCTTTCTCCCGTAATTACACCAGCATTATAGCTGTTCGCTATATTTGCGGTATCACTATTGTTTCCAATTATACCGCCATTATTGCTTCCACCTGTAATCGCACCCGTATTGTAACAATTCAATATAGTTATCTCATAATTATTGCTTCTGAAATATCCAACTATACCACCTGAATTAACCTCTGCATTTATGTTCCCCGTATTATAAGAATTACTTATTGACATTGAGGCGTACATAGCACCTACAAGTCCGCCAACGCCACTGGCATCATTATATCTTTTAGTACCTGTTATTGTCGCTTTATTATTGCAATTTAATAACTTAGCGTCTGCGTCTTCGATAATATCACCAATGTACCCTATAATTCCGCCGACGCCACTCATGATTACGTCATTAAGTTCTCCGGTTACATTTCCTTCGTTGCTCGCGTTTTCTATCAGAACGCCGATGCTAACTTTACCGACGATACCTCCGACACCGCCATAAAAAGTACATCTACCGCTGATTGTACCACTATTAACGGCATTTTTTATTGAGATGACGTATCCATCATAATCGCTGTTTACACTTCCGGCTATACCGCCAACAGTACCGCTACCCATGTCGTACCTTTCATCTACCGTACCTTCATTTCTTACATCTTCAATAGTCGAGCCACTGGCTGCACCGACTATACCACCGATCTCCCCGGAATTGCTTTTTATCGTTCCCGTATTAATGGCATTCGTTATTTTACTTTTTTCAATATGTCCTGAAATCCCACCGACACATTTGTTGCCGCTTACATTACCGTGATTAATTACTTCTTCAATCAAAGTCCCCTCATAAGCATAGCCGATTAAACCACCGACGTTATTCGCAGTCGATGTTACCGAACAACTTGAATCAAGTATAACGTTTCTAATAGTTGCTCCGCTAACGCATCCGAACAGTCCCGCATATTGAACATCCGTATCGATTATCATATGGCTTATAGTATGTCCTTGTCCATCAAACGTACCGTTGAATTTAATACTATCCGTACCGATAGGCGTCCAAAAAACTCCGCTCGCATTATGAACTGTGCCTAACAAGTCCATATCATTGCCGAGTTTTATCGTTTTTCCACTGAAATTATTTCCGTTATTGACAAGATACGCAAGACCCGCGAACTGTTCGGGCGTAGTCAGCGTATACTCAGTATCACTTTCGTGTCCATCATACCAATCTGTCTTATAGTTACCCGAATCAGTCCAATACACAGGCAACCACTGTGCCGTAAAAACAACTGTTTCCGACTTTATCGTGTACGGTGCACCCGCATCGTAAGTACTCGTTCCGTCATTCCACCCCACAAACTTATTGCCGAGTTTTGTAATTCCGCTCGGTAACGTTATTTCGTCATCAATATCGTATGTATAATTCGGCTCGGGTAACGAACCTGTTCCGCCGTTAAGTTTATATACTATCGTTATTGCTAACATCGGATAATCATTGCTCGACACTTTCCAATTTCTCAATATATACTCCGTCGAATCGATTTCATAAATATTATTATTGACACCTGCATATTCGTTCAACTTGTACGCAAGACTGCTACTTACATCAATCGCACCTTTCATATCCGTATCACTCATTCCGATCGCTGTGCCTGAATAAGTAGCGCCTTCATTTTCGACGTTTATTCCAATAGCAATAACTCCACTATTATCGTAATATACATTTTCTAAAATTAATTTGTCGCTATTGTTGCCGACTATACTGCCATCAATTTTATTTTCGTGATACATAATACAATACGCATTATAGCAGTTTACTATTGTCATTCTGCAATTATTCTTACCGACTAAGCCTCCTTTATACGTCCCCGTTGCGAGTATACCACTATTTATACTTCCTCTATTATAGGAATTACATATAAGCAAAACTCTATCCCTATTTACATTTCCAAGTCCAACAAGACCTCCGACATTATCGACGCCGGTTATCGTTCCCGTATTAACGGCACCCGTTATCAAGTTACAATGACTGTATATGCATCCTACTATACCGCCGACGTTACTACCTGTTCCGGTTACGGCATTGCCGTTAGTTGCATTTTCAACAGACACGTTACTGTAAATACTACCGTCAATAGTTCCCACTATACCGCCGACGCCATTTCTGCCCTTTATCTCACCCGTATTATCGACACCCGTTATCGAAACGCTTGTGCGTACATATCCCACTATACCGCCGACACCATCAATATCGTTTTCAATCGTTCCACTATTATTGGCATCAGTTATCGAAACTCCGTCGTGTACGCATCCCGCTATACCGCCGACACCATTAACTCTTTCTGTTGCTTCATCATTATTTTCATTATCAAATTTTCCTTTTACTTCGCCATTATTAATTACGTGTTCAATCGATGTGCCGTAATCAACTTGACCGACTATTCCGCCGACACCATTTCTGCCCACATTATAGTAGCGATACTCAGTTAATGTACATTGGTTAATTACCCTACCTTGGTTAATTACATTTTTAATGGATCCACCGGAAGCACTACCGACTATTCCGCCGACGTTATCAAAAGTCCCCGTTACGCTACCACTGTTAGCATCAAACTCTGAGTTTTCAATCAAAATATTAACATTTTCAGCACCACCGATTATACCACCGACATTACACCATCCACTTACTGCACCTGCGTTTGATGCATCTTTAATAGTAGTGTTTTTAGCATAGCCGACTATACCACCGACCGCCTCCAAATCACCTCTTACTGTAGCACAATTCCTTACATTATCAATCATCGTGTTTTTAGCGGAGCCGACTATACCACCGACTAACGAATTGCGGGAAGCTACCGAACAGCTTGAAGCAAGCATTACGTTTTTAATCGTTGCGCCACTAACATAACCGAACAGCCCCAAAGCGAACGAATCCGACGAATACTGATGATAATCTGTTACATTAACTGTCATATTGCTTATCGTATGCCACTGTCCGTCGAACGTACCCGCAAAATAAATGTCATTGGTATCAGTTCCATCGTAACCGATAGGCGTCCACTTATGTCCGCTAAGATTGATATTCGCACCGAGTTTTATTGTCTTTCCACTGAAATTATTTCCGTTATTGACGAGATACGCAAAACCCGCAAACTTTTTGGGCGTATCCAGCGTATACTCTGTATCGCTTTCGTGCCCATCATACCAAGAAAACGTCTCATAGTTGCCATCAGTCCAGTTGTCCGTCGGAGCGGCGTGCGCTACGTCGGATGAGCGCAACAGCGTTAAGCCCACTAACGTTACCATTACGAGCGCGATGCTTATAACAATCGCAAGCAACGTTTTATTGAATCTCATAGCTTTTGAATCGTTCATAATAATCCCCCATCATAAAAAACTTAAATGTACAACTAAATCTATAACGCTTATACGTAACATTAATATGCACGAAAAACTATACATTTAATACTATTATAAATCTCACACGGAAAAATGTCAATGGCAAACTGAATTTTACAATTTTTATCAAAAAAATATGTTTTCTTATGAATTTTCAAAAATTTCAGTAAGCGCAGTAAGAGCAATAATAGAGAATTTTCAAAACATCTCTCTCCCGATTGCGTGGACGGACAATCTCCATTTCTAACCTCAAACTCCGTTTTATGAAAGGGCGTAAAGTAATGTTTATTATGTCAACTGACTATACAAGAAAAAATTATTTAGGATATATTACATCGGCACACCGTACAAGTAAATGCGCAAATTAAAACATATTATACGTCGACCATTATGATAAATAAAATACGCAAATAAAAAGGCATAATTATATGAAAATTAAAATAAACGGTAATTACGCCATAAGTCCGCCACGGCGTATGATGTCGAGTATAAACTCGGGGAAAGGCTTCGCCTTAAAAGCATCTCCCGTAGTAACGTCCGTAATTACACCGTCTTTAAGATTAATACGCATTATATCGCCCGCGTTCACCTTATTCGACAAGTCGCACTCTAATATCGGAAGACCGATATTGATTGCGTTACGGTAAAATATACGCGCAAAACTCTTCGCTACAACGCACGACACACCCGACGCTTTAAGCGCAATCGGTGCGTGTTCTCTGCTGCTGCCGCATCCGAAGTTCGTACCCGCCACTACTATATCGCCTGATTCTACTTTACTCACGAAATCTTTATCCAAATCTTCAAAACAATGTGCTTTGAGTTCGTTCGGGTCGCTTGTTACCAAAAATCTTGCCGGAATTATCACGTCCGTATCGACGTCGTCTCCGTATTTGAAAACTTTACCTTTAAGTTCCATTTCTACACCTTGTCGGGCGTTGTCAGTTCGCCTTTGACCGCGCTCGCCGCCGCAACGTAAGGCGACGCAAGATAAACTTTGCTTTCCGCGTGTCCCATACGACCGACAAAGTTTCTGTTTGTCGTGGATACGCAAGTTTCGCCCTTTGCCAAAATTCCCATATGACCGCCCAGACACGGTCCGCAAGTCGAGGTTGATACCACAGCGCCCGAATTAACGAATATTTCGATAAGTCCTTCGCGTAACGCGTCGGCATATATCTTTTGAGTAGCGGGAATAATAATACACCTTACGCCGTCCGCAACGACGTTTCCTTTGAGAATTTCCGCGGCTGCACGTAAATCGTCAAGCCTTCCGTTAGTACAACTGCCGATTACCACTTGGTCAACCTTGATACAGTCCCACTCCGTTCTGACATTGCTCGGCAAACTCGGGAAAGCGACTGTCGGCTTTAACTCGTCTAAGTCAATCTCAATAGTCTTCTCGTAACAATCATCGTCCGCATTAAACGATACGTCCGCTTTCGCGCCGTGAGACAACAGATACTCCCGACACGTTTTGTCGAGCGGAAACATTGCGTTTTTCGCGCCGGCTTCGACCGCCATATTCGCAATCGTCAGCCTACCGTCCATACCGACGCTCCCGACGTCGCCGAAAAATTCAAGCGACTTGTATAAAGCCCCGTCTACACCGAGTATGCCGATTAAATGCAACACTACATCTTTTGCCGTTACAAATCTACCGAGACTGCCTTTAAGTTTTACGCCGATTGCCGACGGAACCTTAAACCACGTTTTGAGATTTGCCATAGCGTACGCCGCGTCCGTACTTCCGACGCCCGTCGCAAACGCGTGTAACGCGCCGTAAGTACAAGTGTGACTGTCTCCGCCTATTATTACGTCGCCTGCGCTTATCAGCCCGCGTTCGGGAAGCAAAGCGTGTTCTATACCCATACGTCCCACGTCGAAAAAGTTTTTAACTCCGTTGTCGTTCGCAAAACGCCTTACGCACGCGCACTGCTCGGCGGACTTTATATCTTTATTGGGCACGAAGTGGTCGAGTACGAGTATTACTTTCGACGCGTCTTTTATTCTTAAACCGACCTTATCGAGCGCGGCTATCGCTACGGGCGCGGTTATGTCGTTAGCCATAACCTTGTCAACGTTTACAAATATCAAGTCGCCGCTCTCGACGCTTCCGAGTCCGCATTTTGCGGCTAACATCTTTTGCGTTACACTCATTGCCATAAGATGCATACCGCCTACTGTAAACAAAATTCAAAACTGTCCGTGAGAGCCAGCCAACTTGCCTCTATTACGTCGCGGCTTACGCCTACCGTATTCCACACCTTTTCGCCGTCGGTCGTCGTTATCAAAACTCTTACCTTAGCCGCCGTGTTGGCTTCCGAATTGAGTACGCGGACTTTATAGTCCACAAGATGCACCTTTTCTATACTCGGATAAAACTTTTTGAGCGCGCGTCTCAATACTCGGTCGAGCGCGTGTACGGGACCTTCTCCGTCCGCGGCGTTAATCGTCTCTTTACCGTCTACTTCGAGATTCAAAACAGCCGTCGCGTTATTCCTTATTCTGCGCGGTTGCTCGGTTATACACTTTAAGGAAATAAGTTTGAAAGACGG
Source organism: uncultured Eubacteriales bacterium (assembly GCA_900315995.1). Lineage (GTDB taxonomy): Bacteria > Bacillota > Clostridia > Christensenellales > RUG350 > RUG350. The sequence continues at coordinate 6,236 of ONBF01000008.1, read as the reverse complement.
TTTGTACAGCCCCAAAATGCGCTTGACTTCGAGAATCAAACTCGCGTCCGCACCCTCGTATTCATAACCGCCGTATTCCTTTTGTTTAAGTTCGTTAAGAATAAGTTCAAGTTTTTCACCGTCTTTGTCTATATTGAAATATTTATTTATTTTGTATCGAAGCGCACTTTTACCCGACAATTCGGATATGAGTATTCGTCTTTCGTTACCGACGACTTCGGGGTTAATATGTTCAAACGAATTACTGTTTTTTATTACCGCCGCCGTATGCATACCCGCTTTATGCGCAAACGCGCGCGACCCGACGTACGCAAGACTTTTATCGGCGTCCGTATTGATAAGTTCGCAAAGCGTGTTGTAAACCCGTTTTATATCGCTTAGTTTATCGGGACTTATCACGTCGTAATTAAGTTTAAGTTGTAAATTCGGAATAATAACGGCAAGATTTGCGTTGCCGCACCGCTCGCCTATCCCCGTAAATGTGCCTTGAACGTGCCGTACGCCTTCGTCTACCGCGGCAAGCGTATTGGATACCGCAAGTCCGCAATCGTTATGACAATGTATACCGAGTCCGACGTTTATTGCGCGCTCGGCAGATTTTACTCCGGAACGTATGATTTCTTCCATACTGCCACCGTTGGTGTCGCACAAAACGATAAGTTCCGCGCCTGCGCGCTCGGCGCATTTTATGCATTTAAGCGCGTAGTCTTTATCTTCCGCGTATCCGTCAAAGTAGTGTTCCGCGTCGAAAAAAACGCGCTTGCCGCACTTGATAAGATATTCTATCGTGCTTTTTATCATTTCGAGATTCTTTTCTTCCGTCACTTCGAGGATTTTGAGAACGTGCGACTTCGACGCTTTACCGAATACCGTGACTATCTCCGTGTTTGCGTTGATTAACGCTTTAACGTTTTCGTCCTTATCGGGCGTTAAGTCCTTCCTTACGGTGCTTCCGAACGATACGAGTTTTGCGTTTTTGAGCGCAGTACCTTTACTCTTGAAAAACTCTCTGTCACTCGCGCCCGACGAAGGATTACCGCCTTCGACGAAATCTATTCCGAATTCGTCGAGTTCTTTGAGTATCTGACGTTTGTCTTCAACGGAAAAATTGACGCCTTCGCTTTGCGCGCCGTCTCTTAAAGTCGTATCCAAAATCGTAATTTTTCTGTCGTTCATTGTTTCCTTACATAAAGATAAGTTTATTAACCGCATTGATATAACCTAAAAGCGCGGCTTCTATTATGTCCGTCGATACGCCGCGTCCGACAGTCGTACGCGTACCCGCCATCAACCTTATTATCGCTTCGCCCAAAGCGTCTTCGCCTTCGGTGACAGATTGAATCTGAAAATCGATAAGCTTAAAATCGCGACCCGCTATTCCGTTAAACGCGTTAAACGCCGCCGCCACGGGACCGTCGCCCTCAGCGGTATTGCTTACCGCGTCGCCTTCGCGCGTTACTGTGACGCCCGCTTTCGCTTTCTTGTTGCCTTCTGTCATTATCGAGTAGTTTACGAGCCTGTAACCGTTGCCGACGGTGACTTTTTTCTTATTCGTCAAAATTGCTTCCAAGTCCTTTTGAGATACAGTCTTCTTCTTGTCCGCAAGCTCGATAAACTTTTCGTAAACGTCTTTAATATCGCTCTCTGTCAGCTCGTAACCCAAATTGTTTATCTCCTGCTCGACAGCGTGACGTCCCGAGTGTTTGCCGAGTACTATTTCACTGTCCACGATGCCGACTTCTTTCGGGTCTATTATTTCGTAAGTATCGCGGGACGCAAGCATACCGTGCTGATGTATGCCCGCCTCGTGCTTAAATGCGTTGCGCCCGACTATCGCTTTGTTGCTCGGTATACTCGCGCCGACTATCGAACTCAACAGTTTGGACGTACGATATATCTCTTTTGTGTTGACGTTTGTATAGACGCCGTATAAATCGCGACGGGTCTTGATACCCATTATTATTTCTTCAAGCGCGGCGTTGCCGGCACGTTCGCCGATACCGTTAATCGTACCCTCTATCTGTCTTGCGCCCGCTTTAACCGCCGCCAAAGTGTTTGCGACCGCCAAACCCAAATCGTCGTGATTATGCGTCGAGAGTATTACTCTCTCTATACCCTTTGCGTTGTTTTTAACGTATTTGAACAAGTCTTCCGTTTCGCCCGGCTCACTGTAACCGACTGTGTCGGGGATATTGACGGTCTTTGCGCCCGCTTCGATTGCAGTTTCTACGGCTTTCAATAAAAATTTTCTTTCTGAGCGCGTTGCGTCTTCACAAGAAAACTGTACGTCGTCTATCAAAGTCTTTGCGTACGACACGGAATCGTATATGCGTTCAAGCACTTCGTTCTCCGTCATTTTGAGTTTATGCTTGATATGTATCGGGGACGTCGCCAAAAATATATGTATGCGCGGACGCTTTGCGTCCTTAACGGCTTCGTACGCAAGGTCAATGTCTTCACGGCGCGCACGGGACAACGACGCAACGATTGCATTATCAACCGCCGCGGATACCGCTTTGACTGCTTCGAGATCCCCCGTTGAAGACGCCGCAAAACCCGCTTCGATTACATCTGCGCCGAGACGTTCGAGTTGTCTTGCCATATTAACTTTTTCGCTTACGTTCATACTGTACCCGGGAGCTTGTTCCCCGTCTCTCAGCGTCGTATCGAATATGATAACCTTATCCATATCAAATCATCGTACGCACTCTTAATTTCGCGCCTATGCGTTCGGCGGTTTCTTTACATAATTTTATCTTTTCTTCGCCTATCGTCTCCATAACGCTCATAGTTACGTCTATCCCGACGTCAACGCAATGTTTCGCAAATGTAATAAGCGCGTCATACGCTTCAAGTCCGTACTTACTGTGACAAATATTGTCGTAATCTTTCGCGTTCGTTTCGTTAAGGCTTATGCTTACCTTGTCGATACACTCGGAAAGCCGCTTCGCAACGTCTTTATCTTTTAAGAACAATTCGGCTTGTCCGTTCGTGTTGATACGGGTCGTTCCGCCGTTTCTTCTGACAAATCGCGCGACTGTCATCAAAACGTCAAACTTGATAAGCGGTTCGCCGAATCCGCAAAAAACCACTTCGTCAAGCGTCGAAACATCGGGAAGCAACTCGATAATTTCGTCCGCGTCAGGCTCTTTATCGAGCCATAAGTCGTAGCCTTCCACACCGTCCGCATACGTTCGTATGCAAAACTCGCACGCGTTGGTGCATCGATTGGTCAAATTGATATAGGCACTGTTGCCTATTGTGTAAACGTATACATCTTTCTTCATTATCTTAACTTCCCGAATAGTTTTCTTGCATTATTGCGCGTGAGCGTTTCAAGTTCGGCTACGTCAATGCCTATCAGCGATGAAATCGCGTTATATGTGTAACTTATGAATTTCGGTTCGTTGTCTTTACCGCGCATCGGAACGGGTGCTAAATACGGGCAGTCCGTTTCTATAAGAAGCCGTTCGCGTCTTACGCGCGCCAACACTTCGCCTTTGTTCGCGTTTTTATAAGTTACCGTACCGCCGAACGAGTAGTAACAGTCGAATCTGTCAAATTCCCTTACCATTTCGGCACTTCCGCCGTAACAATGCAGCAACACGCCGCTGTTTAAGTTGTTTTTGTGCGCAGTCAGCACGTCGAGCGCGTCTTTATACGCGTCTCTCACATGTAACTCGACGGGTAACTTCAATTCGTCGGCAAGCACTAACTGTCTTGCGAAAATATCTTTTTGAATATCTCTCGGCGACAAGTCGTAATGATAGTCCAAACCTATCTCACCGACAGCAACGACTTTATTATTGCACGCAACGCTTTTATAAAAGTTTTCTTCTTGTGTACTATACGATTTCGAGTCGTGCGGATGGCAACCGACCGCCGCGTAAACGCGCTCGTACTTTTCGGCAAGCGCAACCGCAGTTTTACTCGACGGGAAATCATAGCCGACTACAATAATACTGTCCAAACCGTCCGCGTCCATTGCATTGACTATCTCTTCCGCGCGCGGTAACAGTCGCTCGTCGTTTAAGTGCGCGTGTACGTCCGTCATCTTACCTTACTGCCGCTCTTAACTTTCTTTACAGGCGCAACGATTGATAAATTGCCGTCGTCGTCTTCCGCGCAAAGTATCATACCCATACTTTCTATGCCTCTTAACTTTACGGGTTTCAAATTAGCGACTACAACGACGCTTGCGCCAACCAAATCGTCGGGCGCATACCATTTGGAAATACCGCTTACCACCGTACGCGTCGCGCCGTTTAAGTCAAGCGTAAGTTTCAAAAGTTTGTCCGCCTTTTCCACCTTTTCGGCGGCGACAACTTCGGCGACCCGTAAATCGAGTTTCGCAAAGTCTTCTATCGTTATCTCGTCAAGTTTTACGACGTTTTCGGTTTTAACTTCTTTTTCGGCTTTTGCTTTTTCCTGTTCTTCTATATATTTATCCATATCGGCAAGCTCCTTATCTATATCTATTCTATCAAATACGTGTTCGGCTTTCGTTACCGTTACACCGCCCTTGATTCCGCCAAACTTTAATATACTGTCGAAAGTTTTCAGTTCGTCGGGTATGCTGAACGCTTTGAACGCTTTTTCGGGCGTTTCGGTCAAATACGGCTGTAAAAGTACGCTGCCGATACGAATAGCTTCGGCTAAGTTGTAAAGTACAGCACCAAGACGCTCTTTATCGCCGTTTTTATTAAGTACCCACGGCATAGTTTCGTCTATATATTTGTTAGCGCGGATAAACAGTTTCCATATTTCATTAAGCGCGTTAGGCGCGTCAAGCGCGTCCATATAGTCCGCAACTTTGTTATAAAGTCCTTCCGCTATATTAATAAGCTCTTTATCTTCGTCAAGCACATCAGCGGGTTTCGTCGGCATTACGCCGTCGAAATACTGCGCTATCATTGCGCTTGTACGACTTACAAGATTGCCGTAATCATTAACGAGATCCGCGTTGATACGCGTGAGTAAAGCGCGGTTACTGTAACTTCCGTCCTGCCCGAACGGTATTTCCCGAAGTAGAAAATAACGTATGGCGTCCGCGCCGTATCTTCTCGTCAATTCAATCGGGTCGGCTATATTGCCTTTACTCTTGCTCATCTTTCCGCCGTCCATAATAAGCCAGCCGTGACCGTAAACTTTCTTCGGCAACGGCAAATCGAGCGACATTAAGATAGCCGGCCAAATAATCGAGTGGAAACGCACTATCTCTTTACCCATCATATGAATATCGGCAGGCCAATACTTCCTGAACTTGCTGTCATCGTCGCTTAAATATCCGAGCGCGGTGATATAATTGCTTAACGCGTCTATCCAAACGTATATGACGTGTTCCTTATCAATCGGCACCGGTATTCCCCACTTAAACGAACTGCGTGATACGCAAAGGTCTTGCAGTCCCGGGCGCAAAAAGTTATTAAGCATCTCGTTTTGACGACTTTTTGGTTGTAAAAACTCGGGGTTGTTTTCGAGTAAATCAATAAGCTTGTCCCGATACTTTGACAGTCTGAAAAAGTAACTCGTCTCTTTGGTAAGTTCCACGTCGCGCCCGCAGTCGGGGCATTTACCGTCTTTAAGTTGCGTTTTCGTCCAAAAAGATTCGCACGGAACACAATACCACCCTTCATACTCGCTCTTGTAAATATCGCCTTTGTCGTATAACTTCTTGAATATTTTGCTTACGGCTTCTTCATGCTCCTTGTCGGTCGTACGGATAAATTTGTCATAACTTATGTTGAGCGTCTTCCAAACGTTCTTCAAAATATCCACTTGCTTATCGACGTATTCTTTGGGTGTGATACCCGCGCTTTCCGCGACCTTCTCTATCTTCTGACCGTGTTCATCCGTACCCGTCAAATAGAAAACGTCCTTGCCTTGCATCCTTTTGAAACGCGCAAGCGCATCGCAAATAACCGTCGTATAACAAGTACCCAAATGCCAGTTTCCGCTCGGATAATAAATCGGCGTCGTGATGTAAAACTTATCTTTCATAGTCTGCTCCGATAATAACTTATAATAAATTATTATATGATAAGTAAATCTTAATGTCAAAAGATAAAAAATGATTACATATAAAATTCAACTCTTTATATCGCTATGAGGTGAAATTAAAAACGGCTTAGCGTAACACTAAGCCGTTTTTATTCTTACAATCATTTTTATTTCTTCTTACCTTTGCCGAATATACACGCACATATTACTCCTAACACTATTACAGCACCTACAAT